>NZ_JAWRYH010000785.1:0-257 GCF_046534675.1 Pseudomonas sp. SIMBA_067
GCTGCTGAAGAGATATCCGGGAGTCTGCATGGCGTCAGAACAGCGTAAACGGCACGATAACCATAAATTTGATGTCCTTCTCGTCCTGAAAAATGTTGCCGTAACCGCCGCTGTAACTGGGCAGATTGCTGTGATTGTCGTAGCGGGTGTAATGCAGTTTAAACAGGGTATCTTTGGCGCGGCCCTGCTGGATTTGATAGATCAGATCAAGGTTCCAGGCGGACTCTTTCAGCCGCTGGCTCTGGTCAACGGTGGGC
>NZ_JAWRYH010000786.1:0-257 GCF_046534675.1 Pseudomonas sp. SIMBA_067
GTGGCGACGGCATTTTCGATCCTCAGCCCCTTTGCGCGCAGTGCCGGGGTGGACTATCCGTTTACCCTGGGCGTGGCATCGGGTGACCCGTTGCCGGATGGTTTTGTGATCTGGACGCGCCTGGCGCCCGTGTTCAATGCCGTGGATGGACGCGGTGGGTTGAACCGCGCCGTGCCGGTGCGTTGGCGGGTGGCCAGTGATGCGGCGATGACGCGCATTGTCAAGCAGGGCGAGGTGATGGCGACCGAACGGTTTGC
>NZ_JAWRYH010000787.1:0-257 GCF_046534675.1 Pseudomonas sp. SIMBA_067
CGTTACACCTTTTTCACCAACATTCCCCTCTTGTGCACTGCATGACCAATGATGTGGTGCAAACCTTTACCGCCAATACCTTGCTGGCGCTCGGTGCATCGCCAGCGATGGTTATCGAAACCGAAGAGGCCAGTCAGTTTGCGGCTATCGCCAGTGCCTTGTTGATTAACGTTGGCACACTGACGCAGCCACGCGCTCAGGCGATGCGTGCTGCCGTTGAGCAAGCAAAAAGCTCTCAAACACCCTGGACGCTTGAT
>NZ_JAWRYH010000788.1:0-257 GCF_046534675.1 Pseudomonas sp. SIMBA_067
CGGCCTGAAGCTGGCGATAGACATCTTCCCGCAGGCAGGTCAGATGAATATGTAGTTGATTCTGGCTGCGGCCATAAGCGGAATTCAGCGCCATGCCGAGCCGATCCTCAGGCACTTTAGCGCCATAGGCCGCCATCAGACGATAACGCATTAACCAGGCGTAGCCGAAATAGTCGGGACGTCCGGGGCGCGTTAGCGCGATGCTCTCAATGCCGGACATCGCCACCGTGGGCACCAGAATAAAGTGCAACCTGTGG
>NZ_JAWRYH010000789.1:0-257 GCF_046534675.1 Pseudomonas sp. SIMBA_067
GAGTTCAAATCGGTTAAACGCTTTACTGTGCCACGCTTTATTGTTGCAACGTCAGCTGGGCGCTGAGTATCAGCAAGTGTAAATGCAATATCGCCATTTTCACTAATATCAAAATCACCACCAGAATAAGGTCGCCCAAACGCCACACTTCCTATTTGTTCGGTAATTACTTTTCGTTTACCGGTTCGAGGTTGATAAGCGAGCGTGGTTTGGCCTTCATCGGCATAGCTAAAATAGAGGCCTTTTGAATTTGCGCT
>NZ_JAWRYH010000790.1:0-257 GCF_046534675.1 Pseudomonas sp. SIMBA_067
CTCGGTGCTGGCGTTGGCGTACCTGGCCTTTGTCGCCACCATGCTTGGCTACAGCTTGTGGAGCAAGCTGTTGTCACGCCACCCGGCTGGCAAGGTGGCACCTTTTTCGTTGCTGGTGCCGGTGATTGGCCTGAGTTCGTCTGCATTGCTGCTGGGCGAACGGCTGACCGCAACCCAAGGTTGGGGGGCATTGCTGGTGATGGCCGGGTTGCTGGTAAACGTGTTTGGTGCGCGGCTTGGCCAACGCTTGCGCGCGG
>NZ_JAWRYH010000791.1:0-257 GCF_046534675.1 Pseudomonas sp. SIMBA_067
GGGCTTGATCCAGGGGATCACGCCTTGGCTCAAGGCGCTGACGATCTTGTTGGTGACATCCAGATAGACATCTGACATGGCGTTCTCCGGGTGTGTAGGGGGAACGCTGCCCAGCCGGGAAGGGTTCCCGGTGGGGTAGTCAGGCAGTAGCGGTGCTACAGGGTTAGAGGGCGGCGATATCGACTACGGTCTCGCCGGATAGCCGGATGAGCAGAAAAGCCGGGCCGCTGTGTGGCGTGATGCGAGCCAACTGAAGC
>NZ_JAWRYH010000792.1:0-257 GCF_046534675.1 Pseudomonas sp. SIMBA_067
AGGTTTCGCCTTCAAAGCTACTTGCAGGGGGCGCGATGTAGAGCCCATCGTCTTCACCGATCGCGCCTTTGTCACCCGTTTCACCCGGCAAGTTGTCGACAGACCATTTGACTTGCGCGTCGCTGGGCGTGATCGAGAAGGGCTGAACGCCGCCCGCCGCGATGACCGGTTCCAACGGTGAGATTGCGAAATGCAAGCGGTCAGGCGCCAAGGTGCCCAGCAAGGTCAGGTCACAGGGGGTATACACGGTGCGCGGT
>NZ_JAWRYH010000096.1:0-377 GCF_046534675.1 Pseudomonas sp. SIMBA_067
ACCTCGACCTGGCGCTGGCGCCGTTGGAGCAGAACCTGTTCAACGACTGCAAGAGCAACCTGCGCTTGCTGGAGTACGGGGCGTGTGGTTTTCCGGTGGTCTGTAGCGACACCAAGGCCTACGCCGGCTACCTGCCATGTACCCGGGTCAAGGACAACACCGCCGAGCAATGGCTGGATGCGATTCGCATGCACCTGGCTGACCCGCAGGCCAGCTACCGCCAAGGCGATGCCCTGCGCGCGGAAGTGCTGCGTGACTACATGCTGATGCCGCACCATTTGCAGCATTGGGCCAACGCCTGGTTGGCAGACTGAACGTTGGCGTGGGGCGATGCCCGCGCCTGATTGACAATTGGACAGGTGCTATATGATCGATAC
>NZ_JAWRYH010000793.1:0-257 GCF_046534675.1 Pseudomonas sp. SIMBA_067
GTGGGTCAGCAAGTCACGCTTTGCGGCTGGGTAAACCGCCGTCGCGATCTGGGCAGTTTGATTTTTATCGATATGCGCGACCGTGAAGGCATCGTGCAGGTGTTTTTTGATCCCGATCGCCAGGACGCATTTAAGCTGGCTTCTGAACTGCGTAACGAATTCTGTATCCAGATCACCGGTACCGTGCGTGCGCGTGATGAGAAGAACAAAAACAGCGACATGGCGACCGGTGAAGTGGAAGTGTTTGCCCAGGCACT
>NZ_JAWRYH010000794.1:0-257 GCF_046534675.1 Pseudomonas sp. SIMBA_067
TCCGCTGGGCTACAAAGAGGGCATTGTTACCTTAATGGAATTTACCTGGACACACGGTTCCGTGATTGAGAGTGGCGAGTTTCGTCACGGGCCACTGGAGGTCGTCGAGCCTGGCGTGCCTTTCCTGTTTTTGCTTGGCAGCGATGAAAGTCGCCATACCACCGAACGGGCTATCCGCTTCGTGCGTGAGCGTACCGACAACGTGATTGTTATTGATTACGCGGAAATTTCTCAGGGACTGCATCCGTGGCTGGCAC
>NZ_JAWRYH010000795.1:0-257 GCF_046534675.1 Pseudomonas sp. SIMBA_067
CGGTGGTCCTCGTGGCAATGAAAACCCGTTACGACCAATTCATTGAGGATCTTGGCCTACGTAGGGACATCTACCTGACGACGCCCCACTTCATCACCATTCCGATGATTCTGGAGAAGAATCCCGGGTTGATTGCCACGGTTCCAACAGAGCTTGGCAAAACCTTCGAGCGATATAGTGCAGTGAAGGTGATCAACACCCCTGTGGCGTCGCCGGCTCTCTATCTCAGACAGTACTGGCACCCGCGGTACCACCAT
>NZ_JAWRYH010000796.1:0-257 GCF_046534675.1 Pseudomonas sp. SIMBA_067
GCGCACACTGTAGCGGCCGAACGCAGCGACTGATTCCCGGAGCATGCGTGAACGGGTCGCGGCAATGATTTCACAGGGACGCGTGTAGCCGTCCCAATGGGACAACACCTGGGTCAGGTAGCCTCCACCGATAGCGCCGAAGCCGTGGATGCCGACACGGAACTGGTTCAGTGAAGCAGGGAACGAATCGTCGAGCGCCGGCATGCCCAGGTCGGGCACGCACTCGCTCAAGTCGGCGAGGAAGGCGTGCATGCCAG
>NZ_JAWRYH010000797.1:0-257 GCF_046534675.1 Pseudomonas sp. SIMBA_067
CTGGGCCAGGTCATCGGCTGCTTCGTGGCGATGATGGTGATCCTGCTGATTCGTGATAAATCAAAAGCGCGCACCGGCCGCAAGCTGCTGAACCGCTTTATGTATGCGGCTGTCTCTGCCATGACGACCAATCAGGCGCGCCGGCGTGAAAACCATCTGCCAGCGCTCTATCAGCAACTGTTTCTGCTGCTGAACCTGTTTCCGGGCGATATCAACAAATATCGCATCGCCCTGACGCTGATCATCGGTCATCAGCG
>NZ_JAWRYH010000798.1:0-257 GCF_046534675.1 Pseudomonas sp. SIMBA_067
TCAACGAATTTTTCACGCGGCACGGCGGCAAGTGCATTCAGCACCTGCTCATCCTGAATACCTTGCGCACGTAATTGATCCAGAAGTGCTTGTACGCGTCTGCTTACCATTGCGTGCCAACTCCCACGCTGTTTAACCAGTCTGAAACCACATCTTGCGCGCTATGCGCAGTTAAATCCACATGCAGCGGCGTGATGGAGACATAGCCCTCATCTACCGCAGCAAAATCGGTCCCCGGACCAGCATCACATTTACCG
>NZ_JAWRYH010000799.1:0-257 GCF_046534675.1 Pseudomonas sp. SIMBA_067
CCTGTGATGCATTAGCTCTAGCGTTAGCGCAAGCAGCTATTGCCAAAGGGTTTGATAAGGAATTGACGGATGAGCAACGCGTATTTTTGTATATGCCTTTTATGCACAGCGAATCAAAGTTAATACATGATGAAGCGGTTAAGTTATATAAGGCGTTAGGTATTAAAAATAACTTAGATTTTGAGTATCAGCATAAGGCGATTATTGATAGATTTAATCGTTATCCGCATCTTAATAAAATACTAGGACGGGACTCT
>NZ_JAWRYH010000800.1:0-257 GCF_046534675.1 Pseudomonas sp. SIMBA_067
GGCATCGATAAATCCAAAGAGGGTATCTTTAATGGCCTCGATAAATTTGAGCAGAACTTATTTAATCCTCAGCCGGCAAGCGTAACGGTTAGTCAATCGCAAGATGTGAACCTTAGTGACAGCGCTGATTATACTTTTACCACCGCAGTTCAGGCGTGCCTAAATACATAGGTAATTGAATGCTGCCTTTTTGATATTGCGCAGCTTGGAACACATCAGGTACAGTCACCCCCTGCAATGCAAAAGCTTGTTGTACG
>NZ_JAWRYH010000801.1:0-257 GCF_046534675.1 Pseudomonas sp. SIMBA_067
GCCGCCCGCCAGCTCTTTGGCGAGGAAGAAGCCGCCCATATCGCACGCCAGCAGTGTTCCGGCGAACATCGATGGGTTAGCGCCGAGCATTTCGTAAACCGGAATAATTACCGGCCCGAGAACGTGAGCCAGTACCGGTGCCAGCGCGGTCATACCGACCATCGCCAGGCCCAGTGCGCCCATTGCCATAAAGCCTTCTTCGAACTGACCGCCTGATCCTTCGATACTTTTACCGAACTTACCGAGGAAACGAGCAG
>NZ_JAWRYH010000802.1:0-257 GCF_046534675.1 Pseudomonas sp. SIMBA_067
CTGACTTACTGGAAGCCGCAGCCCGCGCCGGTAAAGCTATTTACTGTGAAAAACCGGTCGATCTCTCTCTTGAGCGGGCCCGCTCTGCCGTGGCAAATGTTCTTCCTTACAACGTGCCGGTCACAGTAGGGTTTAATCGCCGTTTTGATGTCAGCCATCAGCAGCTGAAGCAACAACTCCGCCAGGGGCGGATCGGCCCGGCGGAACTGATTCAGATGGTCTGCCGCTCCTCAGCCATGCCGCCGCTGGCCTATCTT
>NZ_JAWRYH010000803.1:0-257 GCF_046534675.1 Pseudomonas sp. SIMBA_067
GATAAGCGGTTGCTAAAAATTCGTAACCTTCACCAAAGCGGTATGCATAGTTTACTTGGTATGCATTATGACGGGTGTTCATCTCATCATTTTGCGATGCCGCATAACGACGGTTAGGATTGTCTTGGTAATCTGCGTTAGTTAAGCCCATGTACGTTTCGTCTGATGTTTCTTCAGAGTACTTAGCTTTAAACTCAATGTTGTGGGCATCGTTTTCACCAAAGGTATGGCCAAATTTTACCAGTACGTCATTTTTT
>NZ_JAWRYH010000804.1:0-256 GCF_046534675.1 Pseudomonas sp. SIMBA_067
CCGGCGCCAGTGGGCCGGCAGGAATGTTCCACTGCTTGAGCAGGTTGCTGTGGTCAGCGCTCGAAGGCTGCGCCAACGACGGTACCGCGTAAGTGCTGACAACCAGACCAAAGAGTGCGGCGTGCAGGGCACGATTCAATGGGGTGCGCTGTGAAACCGGGGAAAAACTCATTCTCTCGCTCCGTGTCGGGGGTCGGCTGACTGGCCTGTAATCCGGCCTTATCTACACAAGCCGAACGAGAATGAGAAATCACCT
>NZ_JAWRYH010000805.1:0-256 GCF_046534675.1 Pseudomonas sp. SIMBA_067
CTGGGTGGCTGTAACGCCAACTACGTTTTCGATGACGCCGATTATCGACCGCTGGGTGACCCGCAGGCGATCACTCGTGGCCAGTGAATGGGGATGCCTGACGATGCAGCTCGTACTTGAAGTGTGTGGGAGCGATGGCGGCGCACCCGTGCCCTTGGCCCGTAAAGTCTTTGACCGTGTCGGCGGCGTGATTGGCCGCGGTTCCGGTTGTGACTGGGTGATTCACGATCCCAGTCGATTGCTTTCCAGCCACCAT
>NZ_JAWRYH010000806.1:0-256 GCF_046534675.1 Pseudomonas sp. SIMBA_067
CTTTGTTATTTAGAGAGTGTTCACCCTGCTAATATAGAAATGGGCTTAGAGCGCGTTGCTCGTGTTGCTAACAACATAGAGCTTTTAACTTCCTCAAGTAAAATCATTCTTATTGCAGGCACCAATGGCAAAGGAACAACGGCACGTTGTTTAGAGTCATTATTATTAGCCCAGGGTTATTGTGTTGGCACCTATGCTTCACCTCATTTAGTTCGCTACAACGAACGTGTACGCGTTAATGGCGCTGAGCTTGACG
>NZ_JAWRYH010000807.1:0-256 GCF_046534675.1 Pseudomonas sp. SIMBA_067
CCAACAGGGCAGTGAGCCATACGGGTATGATAAACAGTATTAAAGAGGGAGGATGATAATAAAGCGCAGCCAGCGCGGTGAGCATAAGGATGACACTGAGAGGCCAGGCAAAAGGCAGCTGCCACCAGGCAATAAAGCAGTAGCTACAATAGCTCCACATCACGCCGAGAATCAGCAACAGCGCCGTGCTTAGCGGTATCAAACGCGCTGGCAGGCGGTAAGCAAGAAGGAGTAACAGTAGTGACAAAGCGATAAT
>NZ_JAWRYH010000097.1:0-375 GCF_046534675.1 Pseudomonas sp. SIMBA_067
TCAGACGGTGGCCAGCACAGGAGAGCGCCTGAGGGCGCTAGCCACTTACCTCTACGGGGCCCTTGCGGGCCCTTTTTCTGGTCTGCTGATCAGACCGTGAAAGCGCGTTTTCTGTGGGGCAGCGTTGATTGCAAGGGGAAACACAAGTCCTGTAGGAGCAGCCTTGCGCTGCGAAGAGGCCATTGCAGCCGAAGATGATCTTTAGCCTTACCGGCCTCTTCGCAGCACAAGGCTGCTCCTACAGGGGTTAAGCGGGAGATTGCGTGATGGTTCCGAAATCAGACGGTGGCCAGCACAGGAGAGCGCCTGAGGGCGCTAGCCACTTACCTCTACGGGGCCCTTGCGGGCCCTTTTTTTGGTCTGCTGATCAGACCG
>NZ_JAWRYH010000808.1:0-256 GCF_046534675.1 Pseudomonas sp. SIMBA_067
CCTGGGACATCGACCCGCGCGCGGCCCAGCCCGGCATCTTCCCCGCGGACCAATTGCCGCAACTGCAACGCAGCGACTACGTGCAGCATTCCAACGACTCGGCATGGCTGGTCAATCCCAAGGCGCCGTTGACCGGGTTCTCACCGGTGATCAGCCAAGACAACATCGGCCTCGGCCCACGCGCGCGTTTCGCTGTGCAGCGCCTGCAATCCCTGGAGAAACAGCCGATCAGCGTGAATGACCTGCAAAATATGGT
>NZ_JAWRYH010000809.1:0-256 GCF_046534675.1 Pseudomonas sp. SIMBA_067
TCGTCCTTTTCGACGATTCTCGCTGAGCAGTCGGGTTTTACTGATTAATGCTTTTTCGGGAGGAAGTGATACGGCAATGAGACGTGCCGGAAAGGGAGCTCCGGCTTTTTTATTACCTGAATTGCCTATCATTACAGTGGTTTCACCGTTCTTACCGCAATCCAGCCCGCGCAGAAAACCCATCATGTCAAAGCGCATTCCTTCTGCAGTTAACCAGCGCAATCCTCGCCAGTGAACCCGGACGATATAATCAGCT
>NZ_JAWRYH010000810.1:0-256 GCF_046534675.1 Pseudomonas sp. SIMBA_067
CCTGGCGCGTTTGAGCATTGGTACTGTCCCATGCCACACACCAGCAGCGGGAGTGGATAATAGAGTTGAGGTAATGCTCGGTGAACGAGGTCAGGAGGGAAGGTGAGATCTGAAAGTGCAAAGCCCAAGTCTGGGCCACTTCAATCTGGCGATCTGAGAACTTTTCCAGCTTCGGCGCTAAGATGCGCAGTCCCAACACCGATTGTCTATTCTGTTCGCTCACCCATGACCTCCTCCGCAATTCGCAGAGGAATGT
>NZ_JAWRYH010000811.1:0-256 GCF_046534675.1 Pseudomonas sp. SIMBA_067
GGTGAGCTTTTTCGGGGCATCAATCACAGGCTGCCATGTGGCATATGGGTGAGCATTTTCGGGAGCGCTATTTGCCTAAAAATTGGCCAAAGGTGAGGTTTTTCGGGGGCCGTCACAGGGCGGATTCGCTGAAAAGCCCGCCGGGACTGGCAGAAATCTGATTTTTGCTGTGCCACTTTTTGGCACAGGTGAGGATTTTCAGGAGTCGACACGCAGCTGTCGCATTCGCCCGGATGCCGGAAAGGTGAGGTTTTTC
>NZ_JAWRYH010000812.1:0-256 GCF_046534675.1 Pseudomonas sp. SIMBA_067
CCTTCCGTGGCAACCAGATGGCGATGGCGGCAGGGTCGGCGGTGATGCGCCACCTCAAGCAACACGACCTGGCCGGCCACGCCGCCGCCATGGGCGAACGCCTGGCTGAACACCTGCGCATCCTGCAACGGGATGTGCCGCAATTGGGTGACATTCGTGGGCGAGGGCTGATGCTCGGGGTGGAACTGGTGGACCCAAACGGCACACTCGATATCCAGGGCCATCCACCGGTACACCGTCAATTGGCACCGCTGGT
>NZ_JAWRYH010000813.1:0-256 GCF_046534675.1 Pseudomonas sp. SIMBA_067
GAACAAAATAACTTAAAAGCACGTTACGTTGACTTAATCGACCTAGTGAGCCAAAAACAAGCGGCCATTAAAGTACAAATGCAGCGCCACCAGGAAGATAAAGAAGGTTTAATTGCGTATAAAAAAGTACAACAAGGACAGTCACTATGAGTATCCAAGCAAATACTATGGCGACAAAGACTGACTTTGGCAGTGCCACTAATAAACCAACCATATTAAAGAGCAGTACACCTGCAGATGCGCAAGAACAACAGAG
>NZ_JAWRYH010000814.1:0-256 GCF_046534675.1 Pseudomonas sp. SIMBA_067
GTCGTGTTCGATATGGTCGATCGGCTGACGCGCCCGCTTCGCCAAACGCTCACCGGTAGCAAAAGCCTGTCGCGCGCGCTCGCCGACACGAAGAAACAGCTTTCCGAACTACAAAAGCAACAAAAGACCGTCGACGCAGTCAAGGCGGTCCGTACGGAAATGGGGCAGACCGCCACGAAGTTGAAGGCGGCACGGGAGAAGTTCGCCGGGCTGCAGGCGCAGATCAAGGCGACCGAAAATCCCACAGTACGGATGC
>NZ_JAWRYH010000815.1:0-256 GCF_046534675.1 Pseudomonas sp. SIMBA_067
CCATATCATCAGGGATAGGTGCTTGCCAGGTCATCATTTCACCGGTAATTGGATGAGCAATGCTTAATTTAACAGCATGGAGCGCTTGACGCTTAAAGCTACGCAGTAACTCAAACAGCTCAGGCGTTGCTCCTTTTGGTGGACGAGGACGACCGCCATAAGATTGATCGCCAATTAATGGGTGGTTTAAGTACGCCATATGCACGCGAATTTGATGCGTACGTCCGGTTTCAAGGCGTAAACGCAAACGAGTATG
>NZ_JAWRYH010000816.1:0-256 GCF_046534675.1 Pseudomonas sp. SIMBA_067
TCCCCAAATCCGGAAATCCGGCAATGGACCAGTCGGGGAAACCTCGCCGACAGCGTTGACAGGTCATCGATACCCCACTTGCGCCAGGTGCTCAACTTGAAGTTTTCGATCAGCACGTCGGCAGATGCCAGAAGCGAAAGGAGTGCGTCGAGCCCGCTGGCTGAATTCAGATCCAGCGCGACATTCTTTTTGTTGCGATTGAGGCCCTGGTAGTAGGGCGCGCTCCCATCCGCGACGGGAGGTCCATAGCGTCTTG
>NZ_JAWRYH010000817.1:0-256 GCF_046534675.1 Pseudomonas sp. SIMBA_067
CCGAAGTCCGCAAGCATGGCGGGCATGGGGGAAAACTGATAGCGCCAGGCGAAACCGTCGGTAGACAATTCGAACTCGAAACGATACATGCCGAACTCGTCGGCATCTTTCGCAACAAATAGACCGTCCAGCCATGATCCAAGATTTTTATCTAACTCAAATTTAACCTTGAATGTGTCGTCTTTCGACAAGGAAACCGAAAATAGCCCCAACTCCTTCAGGTCTGGCGAAGACGTCATCGCCATGACATTTCGAT
>NZ_JAWRYH010000818.1:0-256 GCF_046534675.1 Pseudomonas sp. SIMBA_067
TGGGCATTCAAATATGCAAAGTGATCTTCCGGTTTGCGTCGAAAGCCGTCCGTCGCTATTGACTGCTTATGGCCGATAGCTGACGCTAACGGTCGACATTTTATCTGGGGCTGCCGTAGGGCGTGAGCTGCCCGAGCCGACCAGTACATCAATCGCGCCGACAGCACCGAAAAGAATGGCGGTACGTGGCTACACCGACAACGGGCACAGCCGCTTACCAATCAGCACCATGG
This sequence comes from Pseudomonas sp. SIMBA_067, assembly GCF_046534675.1. Lineage (NCBI taxonomy): Bacteria > Pseudomonadati > Pseudomonadota > Gammaproteobacteria > Pseudomonadales > Pseudomonadaceae > Pseudomonas > Pseudomonas sp. SIMBA_067. The sequence continues at coordinate 234 of NZ_JAWRYH010000818.1, forward strand.
CGTGTACGCTGCAAGGCCCCATT
>NZ_JAWRYH010000819.1:0-256 GCF_046534675.1 Pseudomonas sp. SIMBA_067
GTACGGATTCGATTCGTCCTTCTGCTCGCGCAGGTGATTCGCGCCGTCGAAGCCGTAGCGCACTTCGCGCAAGCCGACGACGCCCGCCATGTCCTGCAGCTCGCAGTCGCCGTTGGCGGGGCAGGTGAGGCAGTCGAGCGGGTGATCGGAGATGTACAGCTCCATCACGTTGCGGCGCAGCGACTGCAGCCGGTCCGACTGCGTGCGCACCTTCATCCCGGCTTCGGCGGGCGTCGTGCACGATGCCGGATAGCCG
>NZ_JAWRYH010000820.1:0-256 GCF_046534675.1 Pseudomonas sp. SIMBA_067
GGCGGCGCCCTTACCAGAGCCGACACACATACGCCTCGATGATGCTCAGCGCTGGCGAAAATCCGATGTGGGTTGCTCAGCAAATGGGTCACAAAGACTGGACCATGATCGCCAAGGTTTATGGTCGCTGGATGCCCTCTGCCGACGTGGGAGCCGGAGGGCGCGCAGAGGCTCTTTTTGCAAGTAATGCCAGCGTTATGACAACATCACCTCTAGACCCCGCGTTGTAAGCCGAAAAGATCAAGCTGCAAAAGCT
>NZ_JAWRYH010000821.1:0-256 GCF_046534675.1 Pseudomonas sp. SIMBA_067
TCAAAAAAAAAGCCAGCGTTTATCGCTGGCTGATTTGAGTGCGGATGCCTTAACGGTTGAGATATTTTTTCAGGGTCTCCGCAATAACTTTATCCAGCTCTTCCTGCAACTCTTTCGACTGCCGGTTAAATTCATAACTGAACATCCGTCCGCGTACCTTTTTGCGGGCGAAGCGATCTTTATCAGCAAAAGACCAGAGCGCAGTCGCCTGAGTTTTATCTTTCTCCGGTTCTTTGATCAGAGTCTGGCTACCCTG
>NZ_JAWRYH010000822.1:0-256 GCF_046534675.1 Pseudomonas sp. SIMBA_067
GCTCACGAGTCATTTTAATTGAAACATCAACTAAATCACGGATGATAGTTTCAACCTCTTTACCTACATAACCCACCTCTGTAAATTTAGTGGCTTCAACTTTGATAAAAGGGGCATTAGCAAGTTTTGCTAAACGACGCGCAATTTCTGTTTTACCTACACCAGTTGGGCCAATCATTAAAATATTCTTTGGCGTTACTTCTGTGCGTAAGTCTTCGTTTAACTGCATACGGCGCCAGCGATTACGAAGGGCAAT
>NZ_JAWRYH010000823.1:0-256 GCF_046534675.1 Pseudomonas sp. SIMBA_067
CGCTTGCACAGCGTAGTGCGACTGCCGCAAAAGATATTAAAGCGTTAATAGAGCAGGCTGTCGGACAGGTTGAATGCGGCGTCACTGTTGCCAGTGATACGGGTTTGAGTATTCTCAAAGTCGTGCATTTAGTGGATGAACTGGCTGAATCCATGGATGCTATTGCGCTGTCGTCGGCTGAACAGATGCAGGGGATTTCTCAGGTGAGTATTGCTGTCAGTCAGATGGATGGGGTGACGCAAAATAACTCTGCTCT
>NZ_JAWRYH010000824.1:0-256 GCF_046534675.1 Pseudomonas sp. SIMBA_067
GCTGTTGTTTGACCGGGCGTCGTTGGCGTATTTCCGTGAGGCAGTCCTGGATGCGATGGATGAATTCGAGGGTGGGCTGATCGAGTTGGGCGCGTTGCTGGGCGAAGTGCTGGCGCAAGCCTAAAGCTGCACCAACCGTTCACGCAGGAAGTCGACAAACCCCTGCACCGGCCGCGCCACCTGCCGGTGCTGCGGGTACACCGCCGACAGCTGCAATGACGGAGGCGTCCACGTTTCAAGCACACTGAGCAGCCGC
>NZ_JAWRYH010000098.1:0-374 GCF_046534675.1 Pseudomonas sp. SIMBA_067
CATGCTCGCCGCAAGTTCTTCGACCTGCATGTCGCGAACAAAAGTCAGCTGGCCGAACAGGCGCTGCACTCGATTAGCGGTTTGTACGAGGTTGAACGCCAGGCTCGGGATATGAGCAACGAAGACCGTTGGCGAATACGTCAGGAAATGGCGGTACCGATCAGCAAAAAACTGCATGACTGGATGTTGGCCCAGCGCGACCTAGTGCCGAACGGATCAGCCACGGCCAAAGCCCTCGATTACAGCCTGAAACGCTGGGTAGCGCTGACGCGCTACCTGGACGATGTGGCTGTGCCCATCGCCAACAATCAGGTCGAGAACCAGATACGGCCATGGGCACTCGGGCGCTCGAACTGGTTGTTTGCCGGGTCGCT
>NZ_JAWRYH010000825.1:0-256 GCF_046534675.1 Pseudomonas sp. SIMBA_067
GGTTTTCCGGCGCCAGGCATACTGTGCGCAAAGATGTGCCCATAAGGGGGCACATCCACGAACATCAGTCCGGGCCTGACCAGGAGGAATGACGCATCTGCAGACGATGCGGACGCACGCTGTTCATGAGCGCTGCTGAATGCAAAACGCTTTTTCATTACTCCCCCTCGCTGATTACGCGGAAATCTTCGTCCCAGCGGGACTTCTGCTTCACGAACTCCACCACGGCGGGCTGATGAAAGCTGTCCTGCTCGTC
>NZ_JAWRYH010000826.1:0-256 GCF_046534675.1 Pseudomonas sp. SIMBA_067
CCAAACATAACCCCACTATAGCAAGATTTTCTGTATTCATTCGCACAAAGCATAAGCAAATCCTACAAATATCGAGGAGTCGCCAAGCTCATAAATATAATCACGAATTTACTCACAAATCTTGCTCTTTTAACTTGAATCCACCTTCAGCATTCGCCTATATTTTAGACAGGTCATTAAATTTTGTGAGATAGGCTTGGACTTCAGCGCAATTTCCATCAACAGCTTAGCTTTATCCGAGGTCCTCATCACCTTG
>NZ_JAWRYH010000827.1:0-256 GCF_046534675.1 Pseudomonas sp. SIMBA_067
CGACTATTTAACTAACCGAGTTTAAAAACAAACAAGACCAATTAAAATCAACAACTTAAAATTTCAATCAGGAAGTTTGAAATTTTTAATTGTATAAAAACTTAGCCGCGCTATGCGGAGCTTACAAAATAATAAACTGTTCATTCATTGGGCAGTAACCTTGTGAGGAATAGAATCCACAATTTAGGTATTAAGGAAAATACATGGATTTGTCTGACGAAGAAATTAACTTTTTATCTGGCTTATTTGAACCTAG
>NZ_JAWRYH010000828.1:0-255 GCF_046534675.1 Pseudomonas sp. SIMBA_067
CGGTTGGGATAAAGTGCGATTCCTCATTGATATTGTTAAAGTAATTTGAAAATCTCCCGCTGGTATAACCACTGCGAAGCGCTGGCGCGTTTACGGTAAAGCGTGATATACCTTCGGGAGGTTCTGCACATTTAATTAAGCGTCTATCCCATCAGGCTATTTCATTTGTCAGTCTGAACCTGGTCAGTGCTTACAATCCTCACGTACGCCATGTACGCGCCGGTTGTTCCGCGCTGTCCGTCTCCAGACTGCCTG
>NZ_JAWRYH010000829.1:0-255 GCF_046534675.1 Pseudomonas sp. SIMBA_067
GTTCAGACGGCAGGTGCCTGCTTTTCCGGCAACAAGCAGGAATCTCAGCGCTGAAGCAGGAATTAGAGGTAAAAACGCCCTACCGGGCCATGAATCACCCGGTCATTGGAGTAGTAACCAAAGCAGATTTAGCCAGCATGGAACAAATATCTTTGGTGAAAAGTTGGTTACGGGAAGCTGGAGCGCACAACGTGTTAGTAACCAGTGCAGTTAATAACAATGGAGTTACAGAACTTTTTGCCTTGCTGCATACAG
>NZ_JAWRYH010000830.1:0-255 GCF_046534675.1 Pseudomonas sp. SIMBA_067
GCCCTGTAACCAGTCGGCCATCAGCACGCGGCCATCGGCGATAGCTTTCACCTCGGTACCTTCGCGCGCATCAATCACCAGTCCTTTCCAGCGCAGTTCACCCTGCAGCTGTTCACCAAAACGATGTTCAATGCGTCCGCGTACCGGCCACAAGGCCTGCCCGCCCGCGCGACCGAGTCCACCGGTGCGCGCCACCAGTTCGCGTTCGCTCTGGGTCGGCTGATAGCTGGAGCCTTTGGCTTTCGCCTGCGCCTG
>NZ_JAWRYH010000831.1:0-255 GCF_046534675.1 Pseudomonas sp. SIMBA_067
CTGCAGGCCAGGCAGCAGGTGGCGCAAGCGCGGCCGGCCAACAGCGCTGGCCGTGCCCGCAATAACGCCTTCGATGGCGTGCGCTCGCCATCGAGCACCCGTGCGCAGGCCGACCGAGGTCGCATCAGCCAGTCGTTTGCCCAGCGGCCGCACACTGCGCGAGCCGCCGGGCATCAGATTTCCAGGCCCAGTGCGCCCATGCGCCGTGGTGGAGGGGGCCGTCGATGAACCGTCGATCAGGGTGGGTTGCCTGTG
>NZ_JAWRYH010000832.1:0-255 GCF_046534675.1 Pseudomonas sp. SIMBA_067
CGGTTGTGGCGGGTGGCGCAGCGGTTGCCACTAAAACGGCCACCGATCCACGCTCGGTGGGTACACAGGTTGATGACAGCACGCTGGAGCTACGCGTGACTAACGCGCTGGCTAAAGATCAGCAGATTAAAACTGATGCCCGCATTATCGCCACGGCCTATCAGGGCAAAGTGTTGCTGACCGGTCAGGCACCTTCGCAGGAGATCGCCGGTCGTGCCAAACAGATCACCATGGGCGTTGATGGCGCAACCGAGG
>NZ_JAWRYH010000833.1:0-255 GCF_046534675.1 Pseudomonas sp. SIMBA_067
GAAAGGAACTCATCGCCCTCCAACATGCGCCGCAGCAGGTCCTTGGTGCGCTCGCCGCGCAACAGCGCCAGCAACAGGCGATTGCCCTGCCCCGGTTCGTTCCAGCGTGACACCAGCTTGGCCAGGTCTGGCCGGTGCTTCATGAACCCCAACAGACGTTCACGCAAGCCCGGCAAGCCTTCGTGCTCACGCTGCTCCAGCACCAGCACTGCAAACAGCGGCATCAGGCCGACGATGGAACGCAGGCGCACCGGT
>NZ_JAWRYH010000834.1:0-255 GCF_046534675.1 Pseudomonas sp. SIMBA_067
CGGAATTGAGGCATTGCGCAGGTTTGGAGTGATAAAAGGCAGTTGGTTGACGGTGAAACGCGTATTAAAATGCCACCCCTTGAACCCGGGTGGTGACGATCCTGTGCCGCCAAAAACCTTTGATACCAGAGAACATTAACGATGGATTCGCAACGCAATCTCTTTCTCATCGCTTTTCTGTTCGTGACCTTTATGATCTGGCAAGCCTGGCAGACGGACCACGCTCCGCAGCCACAGCAGACGCAGACCACACAA
>NZ_JAWRYH010000835.1:0-255 GCF_046534675.1 Pseudomonas sp. SIMBA_067
CCCTGTCGCGGGTATTTTTTGTGTGATCAAGTTATTGTTTTTAGTGTAATCGTAACGATAGAAGCGAATTAAACAAATTACAAATGGTCGCCTTCAATCAGTTATAAGTTTTTTATGTGTTTGACGTTTACGTATTGGTAAGACGTCATACCAGATAATTTATACACGTAAATTAACAATAGGACAAATCGAAATTAACAAAAAGGCAATATTTGTGTATATCTATATCATAAAAAACAATAGCTAGGCTACTCG
>NZ_JAWRYH010000836.1:0-255 GCF_046534675.1 Pseudomonas sp. SIMBA_067
CTCCTTACGTTTTTTGTTTTTAGTGTAGAGTCGGTTTTTGTACTTCTGGCGCGGTCGGTTGCGGATGAGTAAAGGTGTCGTGGCATAACAGCGCGGCAACACGAACGTATTCGATGATCTCTTCAAGCGACATTTCAAGCTCTTCCTGATCTTCGTCTTCGTCGTAACCCAGTTGCGCAATGTTACGCAGATCGTCGATAGCTTCACCGGTTTCGCCGGTCACTTTATCCAGCTTCGGTTGCGTAACGCCAAGAC
>NZ_JAWRYH010000837.1:0-255 GCF_046534675.1 Pseudomonas sp. SIMBA_067
GTGCAAGCGCTAACCGCCTTTGTCGAGCAACTGTTCGTAAAAGCCGGTGCCGATAGCGAAGTCGCCCAAGTGGTCACCCGGGTGCTGCTCGAAGGCGAACTGCTCGGGCACCGCACCCATGGCCTGAACCTGGTCAGCCGTTACATCGATGGCATCCTCAGCGGGCAGGTCAAGGCCCGCGCACAGGCGCTGGAGCACGTGTCGGACAGTGGTATTTCCAGCGTGTTCGATGGCCACTATGTACTGGGGCCATAC
>NZ_JAWRYH010000838.1:0-255 GCF_046534675.1 Pseudomonas sp. SIMBA_067
GTGTCAGGAAGCGATAAGCTTTTTCACTCGTAAGATGCATTAAGGTTGCCAGGCCTGATGCCGGGCGTTGTCCCGGCCTGTGTCATGATAGCGTCCCTGCTACCTTTGACATCGGCGAGCATAAGAGGCTTTGCATATTGCTCGCAGCCTTTAAAAGGGATTTTACTGTGAGTCGGTCGTTTCTTTTTTATTCAGCGAGACGGTTGATGACCGCATTAAAAAATGTCAGTCAGATCTTTCTGTTGATTATTCATT
>NZ_JAWRYH010000839.1:0-255 GCF_046534675.1 Pseudomonas sp. SIMBA_067
TTTCGCCCTTTGTAGGCCGGATAAGGCGCTCGCGCCGCATCCGGCAGGAAACGCCGGACCGAATATGCCTCTTAAGTATTTATCTGATTCTGCAACTGAATCCTTCCGCTCAAGCTAACCCCGCCATTATCAACTATGCTTTTCTCTTAATTCGCTGAAAACAACAGTAAAAGAATGAGGAAAGCATCATGCCACTCTTAAAGCTCTGGGCAGGTTCACTGGTTATGTTGGCAGCCGTGAGCCTGCCGCTACAGG
>NZ_JAWRYH010000840.1:0-255 GCF_046534675.1 Pseudomonas sp. SIMBA_067
GCGGAGAATGTGAGCCAACTGGTAGGAGACAGTGGTTATAGGCTGCACGATGCCTGCCGGGGCGGCTTTGCCCGGGTCGACGACGAACTGCTGGGGTTCATCGACGCCTGCGAGCGCAGCACCGGCGTGCCGCTCGAAGCGCTCTACACCGGTAAGGCCTTGCTGGCGCTGCGTGAGCAGGTCGAGGCCGGCGTATTCCCGCCCGGCACCCGCCTGATCGTGCTGCACACCGGTGGCCTGCAAGGCCGACGCGGT
>NZ_JAWRYH010000841.1:0-255 GCF_046534675.1 Pseudomonas sp. SIMBA_067
TATCAGCTTGAAGAGCGCATCTACCGGTTGCGTTGCGTCGAAGCCTGGTCGATGGTCATTCCCTGGTTGGGCATTCCCTTGGCGCAGGTGCTCAAGCAGGTCGAGCCGACTTCGAAGGCGCGCTACGTGCGCTTCGAGACATAGAAAGACCCGCAGCATCTGCCGGGGCAGCGCTCCGGGTTCGCCCTGATCGACTGGCCTTATAGAGAGGGGTTGCGGCTGGATGAGGCAATGCACCCGCTGGCGATCCTGGCG
>NZ_JAWRYH010000842.1:0-255 GCF_046534675.1 Pseudomonas sp. SIMBA_067
CTCCAGCGCATCGTCCAGCAACGCCGCGCTATCCGGAATCGCCGGATGCCGGGTCCAGATGTACATCCCTTCGTCCGACTCGGTGAACAACTCGAAACCCAGCCGATGCAAGTGCCGGCCCACTTCCTGGTGCGCCTCGGCCAAACGCTGGCGCAGGCGTTTGAGGTGCTTGCGCCAGCGCCCGTCGATGATCGCGGCATACACCACGCGCTCCATCACCTGCGAGGTGGTGAGGCCCGAGCGCATTTTCAGGTG
>NZ_JAWRYH010000843.1:0-255 GCF_046534675.1 Pseudomonas sp. SIMBA_067
GGTACACTCAGCAATCCAGCCGCAATCATGACAGAGCAGGGCGGGCGAAAAGCCGCGGCGGTTAAGAAACAACAGCACCTGATTATCGGCCTGCAGATGCTGGCGCATTTTACCAATCAGGCCCGGTGCCAGACCGCCGATCAACTGCACGCCTTTTAAGTCGATAAGCTGTTGCAGTGCCGGTCTGGCATTGCCGGCGCGTTTTGTCAGGTCGAGCTGGCGATACTTGCCGCTGCGGACATTGTGCAGTGTCTC
>NZ_JAWRYH010000844.1:0-255 GCF_046534675.1 Pseudomonas sp. SIMBA_067
GCCTGCGCACCCTGTTCGAAGCGCCGGTGCTGGCCGATTACAGTAGCGCTGTGGCGTCGATCATCGCGCAGGGCGCTGCCGAAGGCGCCACTATCGCAACCCTGGAACGCGGCCAGGCCTTGCCCCAGTCGCTGGCGCAAAACCGCTTGTGGCTGATGTGGCAGTTGGAGCCACAATCGGCAGCCTACAACATTCCGGCCGGCCTGCAGCTGCGTGGCGAGCTGGATGAAAGCGCGCTGGAGGCTACCTTTCAGG
>NZ_JAWRYH010000845.1:0-255 GCF_046534675.1 Pseudomonas sp. SIMBA_067
GGCCTGCTGATGCGTCAGATGGGCTACAGCAAACCGGCCCTGCTCGGGAATACGGTGAAGGGCACCGGCTATGCGCCGCTGAAAACAGAGATTGCCCGCCGGGCAGTGGGTTACGGCTGCAATATCAGCGCTGACGATATTCTGATCACCAACGGCTGCATTGAGGCGATCTCGCTGTCGCTGCGCGCCACGACCCAGCCGGGCGATGTGGTCGCCGTGGAATCACCCTGCTATTTCGTGCTGCTGCAGATGCTG
>NZ_JAWRYH010000846.1:0-255 GCF_046534675.1 Pseudomonas sp. SIMBA_067
ATTTTCTTCAGCACTTCAGCAGAGATCTGCGGCGGTGCCATTCTCTGACCTTTCACTTCCAGCCATGCGTCGCCGTTGTCAGCGCCAGTGATTTTGTACGGCATGATTTTAATATCACGCTGTACTTCTTCGTCCTGGAAGCGACGACCGAGCAGACGCTTAATTGCGAACAGGGTATTCTGCGGGTTGGTCACTGCCTGACGTTTAGCCGGTTGACCGACCAGGATTTCGCCATCCTGTGTATACGCAATAATT
>NZ_JAWRYH010000099.1:0-373 GCF_046534675.1 Pseudomonas sp. SIMBA_067
GGAAGATGCCGTACATGCGCTCGATGTCGGCAGCGACGGCGTCCTTGCCGTCGCGCCGGCTGAAGGCGCCCATTTCGAGGTTTTCGTGCACCGTCAGCTTGGGAAAGATCCCCCGCCCCTCCGGCACCAGCGCCAGCCCTTCGCGGATCAGGTCGTGGCCCTTGATCGCCGCATGCGCCTTGCCATCGAAGGTGATGCTGCCGGCACTCGGCTTCAGTAGCCCGGCCAGCGTTTTCAAGGTGGTGGTCTTGCCCGCGCCCTGCAGGCCGGCCATCAGGATGACGGCGGGCGGCTGCACGGGCAGCGACAGTTCGCCGGAATCGGCGCCCAGGTCGCCGCCCATGAGGGCGGTCAGTTCCTTGTGTACCACGCC
>NZ_JAWRYH010000013.1:0-148498 GCF_046534675.1 Pseudomonas sp. SIMBA_067
GCGATGGCCTGAGCCAAACGGGTCGGCTCATCGAGGGAAGCCAGCTGGGCCTTCCAGAAGGCTTCTGCCACGGCGGCGTCCTGGCCTTGCAGCCAGGCAATGTAGTCTCGGTAGTGCGTGGCCTGCGCCTGTGGCGCCGCACCGGCATAGCGCTGCAGCACTTCACCCAGCAGGCGCGAGGTGCTCCAGCCGTCCATGAGGATATGGTGGTTGGTGTAGATCAGCTGGTGGCTGTCATCGCCCGTGCGCACCAGCACCAGGCGCAGCAGTGGCGCTGCGGCCAGGTCGAAGCCGCGCTGACGCTCGCCTTCGGCCAACGCCTGCAAGGCCTGCTCCAGCGCCGGTTGGCCCCGCCAGTCGTGCTCGGTGAAGGGCAGCTCGACGGCCTTGCGCACCACCTGCACCGCATGGTCCAGCTCGCCCTGCATGAGAAAACCGGTACGCAGGATATCGTGGGCATCGAAAGTGGCCTGCCAGGCCTGCTTGAAGCGCTGCACATCCAGCCCCTGCACGTCCACGCGCAGCTGGTTGATGTAGTTGCCGGCCTGCTGGTCGTACAGGGTGTGGAACAGCATGCCCTGCTGCATGGGCGACAGCGGGTACACATCGGCGATCTGCCCGGCGGCCAGCGGCAGGCTGTCCAGTTGCGCCTGGGTCAGCGCGGCCAGCGGGAAATCAGATGGCGTCACACCTTGGTGTTGGGTATTGCAGCAATGCTCGACCAGTTCTGTCAGGGCCTGCCCGTAGGCTTGGGCCAAGCGCTCGATGGTGGCCGGATGGTGAACGTCGGCGCTATAGGTCCACTCCAGGAACAGTTCGCCGCCGTATACCTGGCCTGTGATGCTCAGCCAGTTACCCAGCTGCGCACCGGCACATTGGGTGCGACCTGCCGCTTCACCGCTTGGGGTGAACAGTGCGCTGGCTTCGCTATCAAAGCTGGCGTCGAACTGGCCCAGGTAATTGAAGGTGACACGGGGCTGGGCGGCGCTCGCCAGTTGCTCACGCACCTCGGGGGCGCCAAGGTAGCGCAGCAGGCCATAGCCGATGCCTTTGTCCGGTACTGCGCGCAACTGCTCCTTTACCCGTTTGATCGATTGGCCAAGGTCGTGGCCAGGGGCAAGGCGCATCGGGAACAGGCTGGTGAACCAGCCCACGGTGCGGCTGAGGTCGAGGTCGTCGAACAGGTCTTCGCGACCGTGCCCTTCCAGCTGCACCAGTACGTTGTCCTGGGCACTCCACTGGCACAGCGTGCGCGCCAGTGCAGTCAGCAGCAGGTCGTTGATCTGCGTGCGGTAGGCGGCAGGGGCCTGCTTCAGCAGCTTGGCGGTACGCTCGGCGTCCAGTCGCGTGGCGGCGGTGCGGGCATGGGTGTTGTCCAGGCTGCCCTGTGGGTTGTCCCGCGGAAGTTCGGCGTTGTCGCCGGCCAGCACCTGCTGCCAGTAGCCTTGCTGTGCGTGCAAGGCCGGGCTACTGGCGTGAGCGGCAAGGCGCTCGGCCCAGGTATTCACCGGGCTGGTCTTGGCGGGCAGGCTCAAGGCCTGGCCGTTCAGCAATTGCTGATAGGCCTCCTGCAGGTCTTCCAGGAGGACGCGCCACGACACACCGTCCACCACCAGGTGATGAACCACCAGCAGCAGGCGCTGCTGGCCATCGGCGAAGTCGAACAGTTCGGCACGCAGCAACGGCCCGTGCTCCAGGTTCAGGCTGGACTGCACGTCATTGCCGGCAGCGTCCATGTCGTCCAGCGAGGCCAACGTGTGCTGGCGTAGCAGCGGCGCAGTGTCCAGGGGCTGGAAGCGTGCTTGCCACTGGTCGCTACCTTGGGTAAAGCGCAGGCGCAGGGCATCGTGGTGTTTAACCACCGCGCGCAGGGCCGCTTCCAGTTGCGACACCTGTACCGGGTCGGCCGGTTCGAGCAATACGGACTGGTTCCAGTGCGCAGGCTGGGCAATAGCCATCTCGAAGAAGCGCACCTGGGCGGGCAGCAATGCCGCCTCGCCACTGATACCGGGGTCCACGGGTGCCGATGCGGTGGCAGGTTGCTTGGCCTCGATGCGCTTGGCCACCTGGGCCAGTTGGGCGATGGTCTGTTGCTCGAACAGTTGCTTGGGGGTGATCTTGATACCCTGGCGCTTGGCGCGGGCGATGATCTGCAGGCTGAGGATGGAATCGCCGCCCAGCTCGAAGAAGTTGTCGCTGCTACCCACCTGCTCCAGCTTCAGTACATCGGCCCAAACGGCGGCCAGTTTCTCTTCTATCTCCCCTTCTGGCGCCACATAACCACGGCTCACCGCGCCAGGCACTGGCAACGCTCGCTTGTCCAGTTTGCCGTTGACGGTCAGCGGCAGGCGCTCCAGCAACAGCATCTGTGCCGGCACCATATAGTCCGGCAGGCGTGCTTGCAGTTGCGCCTGCAACTGCTGCACGGTCACACCACCTTCGGCCACGGCGTAGGCCACCAGTTGCAAGCGCTCGGCGTCGCCCTCCAGCGGCAACGCCAGCACCACCGCATCGTTGACGCCCGGCAGGCCAGCCAACACTCGGCCAACTTCGCCCGGCTCCACGCGGTAACCGCGGATTTTAACTTGGTCATCGGCACGGCCAATGAACTCGACCAGGCCATCGGCCGTCAGCCGTGCACGGTCACCCGTGCGATACAGGCGCAAACCGTTCTCGGCCGGCACGAAGCGCTCGGCGGTCAGCGCGGGCTGGCCCAGGTAGCCCTGGGCAACGCCCTGCCCGCCCAGGTACAGCTCACCGGGCACCTGTGCCGCCAGTGGGTTGAGGTAGCCATCCAACACCTGGGCGCAGGCATTGCCCAGCGGGCGACCGACCGGCACCGTACGGCAGCCTGGCACAGGCGGGCCGGGTTCAAAGGTAAGCACACCGACCGTGGTTTCGGTCGGGCCGTAGTGGTTGATTACCCGGCAGCCTGGGCGCAGTTCGCGGACCTTTTCCAGCAAGCTCCAGCTGCATGCCTCGCCCCCCAGGATCAGCGCTTCGGCGGGCAGTACATCAGCACCGCGGGCTGCTTGCAGCAAACCTTGCAAGTGGCTCGGAACAAGCTTCAACACACCCACCTGATGCTGCGTCATGTAGCTGGCGAAGCCATCCGGGTCGAATGCCAGCTCTTGTGGCAACAGATGCAGCAAGCGGCCGGAAGCCAGAGCGCCGAACAGCACGGTATGGCCGAGGTCGGCTGCGGGAGTGGACACCATTGCCATGCTGGCCGAGCCCGGCAGTTGCAGGCGCTCCAGCACGGCCTGGGTGTAGCTGGCCAGCGCGCCGTGGCTGACCACCACGCCTTTCGGCTGGCCGGTCGAACCGGAGGTGTAGATCAGGTAAGCCGGCTGCTCAGGCGCGATGGCCACCTCGACCGGGCTGTCGCTGCAGGTTGCCCAGGCGGTGTGCTCGCAGGCAATCACCTGTACACCTTGCAGGTCGGTGAAACGGTCATCACCGGGTTCGTGCAACAGCACTGAAGCACCACTGTCAGCAATCAGTTGTTGCAGGCGCTCCTGCGGTTGCTGGCCGTCCAGCGGCAGGTAAGCCGCACCGCTCTTGAGCACCGCGAGCAAGGCGCTGACCCACTCGATGGAACGCGGTAAGCACAAGGCTACGATGCTGCCAGCACCCACACCGCGCTGGCGCAGGAAGCTGGCCAGGCGATTGGACGCTGCCTCCAGCCCGGCCTGGGTCATGAACCGCTCACCGGCTCGCACGCCGCCGTGGGCCTGGCCTTGGGCTATGGCCTGGCGCCACAACGCAAGAATGTCACCCTGCGGATAAGACTGCACAGCAGCCGGCAGCGCAGCCACAAGCTCTGGGCAGTCGACGATTACCTGCTGCGGGTCGCGGGTCAGCGCACCCAGCACATGGCGCAATGAGCCAGCCATACGCTCGATGGTGGCCTGCTCGAACAGGTCAGTTGCGTAGGTGAAGTAGCCTTCAATGCCTTCGGCCTTGTCGGAAAAATCGAACGCCAGGTCAAAGCGCGCGTCGCCACCGTCACGGGCAAAACCCTCCACCTCCAGCGTACCCAGCCGCTTGCGTTCGGTGTCGCTGGCGGCCACGTGCTGGTTGATCTTGAACTGGAACAGCGGGTTGTGGGCCAGGTTGCGCTCTGGCAGCAAGGCATCCACCAGGTGCTCGAACGGCAGTTCCTGGTGCGACTGTGCGCCGCCGATCACGTCCTTGACCTGCTCCAGCAGCGCGGCAAAGGTGGCGCGCTCGTCCACCTGCACGCGCAGCACCTGGGTGTTGATGAAGAAGCCGATCAGGCCTTCCAGCTCCTTGCGGTTGCGCCCGGCGTTCGGCGCGCCGATGCGGATATCGGCCTGGCCGCTGTAACGCGACAGCACCACCGCCATGGCCGCCAGCACCAGCACGAACAACGTATGGCCACCCTTGCGCGCCTGGTTGCGCAGGGCTTCGGCCTGTTCGCCGGCAATGTCCACGCGCACCACCGCGCCGCGCTGGCTTGGCGTGGCCGGGCGCTCGAAGTCCAGTGGCAGGCTAAGCACCGGCTGCTCATCGCCCAGCTGTGTCTGCCAATATTCCAGCTGTCGCTGTGCTTCGCCGGCTTCCAGCCAGGCACGCTGCCAGATGGCGTAGTCGGCGTACTGGATCGGCAAGGCCGGCAACTGCGCCTGACGGCCTTCGGCCAGGGCGGTATACAGCTGGATGAACTCCTGCACCAGTACATCGCTCGACCAACCGTCAGAGATGATGTGGTGCATACTCAGCGCCAACACATGCTCCTCTTGCGCCACGCGCAGCAGGGTCACCCGCAGCAGCGGCCCTGTCAGCAGATCGAACGGCTGCTTGAGGGCTGCGTCCACGGCCACGCTCAACGAGGCTTCATCGGGCGGGCCGTCGAGCATCACCCGCTCCAGCGATAGCGGGCAGTGATCGAGAATTTCCTGATGGAACGCCCCCTCATCAGAGGCAAAGCGTGTGCGCAGTGACTCGTGACGCTGCACCAGCGCATCCAGTGCCTGTTGCAGCACCGCCTGGTCCAGCGCGCCTTTCAGGCGCACCGCCATCGGCACGTTGTAGGCCGGGCTGTCAGGCTCCAACTGCCAGAGGAACAGCAGGCGCTGCTGGGCATACGACAGCGGGATGCGCGCCAGGCCCTGGCGTGCGGGCACGATGGGCAGCAGGCGGAAGCTCTGGCCGCTGGCCTGCATCTTTTCCAGGATCTGCTGGCGCTGCTCCACGGGGAGGCCGACGAAACGTTGGGCGATACGTTGTGCTGCAGTGAGTTCCATATCAGGCCTCTGTGAATGCGTTCATCATTTGTTCGATATCGCTCAGGCCGTCGTCGGAAAGCGATAGACCTTGCTCGTCCAGTGCCTGGGCGAACGCGCGCAGTTCGGGGTGGCTGAAGATCAGCCGCAGGGGCACGTCGAGCCCCAGCTCCACGTTGATCCGTGACACCGCCTGAGCGGCCAGCAGGGAGTGGCCGCCCAGCTCGAAGAAGTTGTCGTTCAGGCCCACCCGGGCAACGTTCAACAACTGCGCCCAAAGCGTGGCCAGCTGCTGTTGCCGCTCGGTCTGTGGCGCCTCGTAGTCATGCTGCGGCTGGCTTGGGTCGGGCAGCGGCAGCGCCTTGCGGTCGAGCTTGCCGCTGGGGGTCAGGGGCATGCTTGGCAGGGTCACCAGATAAGACGGGATCATGTAGTCCGGCAGGCTGCCCTTGAGGTACTGCTTCAGCGCCAGGCGCAAGTCACCGCTGTGGCCTTCAACTGGCACGGCATAGGCACACAGTTGTTTGCCAGTGGGCAGGTCGATAGCCAGCACGGTGGCCTCGCGCACGTCCGGGTGCGCCCGCAGGGACTGCTCGATTTCGCCTAGCTCGATGCGAAAACCTCGTACTTTCACCTGATGGTCGACCCGGCCGCGATAGGCCAGCTGGCCGTTCTCGTCGTAGTAGCCGAGGTCGCCAGTGCGGTAAAGGCGGCCACCGCCAACAGGGTCGAACGGGTCGGGGATGAAGCGCTCGGCAGTGAGCGATGGCCGCTGGTGGTAACCGCGTGCAAGGCAGCCTGCACTGCCGATGAACAGCTCACCGGGCACACCCACCGGGGTTGGCGCCAGGCCATCGTCCAGCGCATGCAGGCTGCGGCCTGGCAAGGCTCGGCCGATAGGCACCCCCCCCAGGCTGATCTGCTGCTCGGTCATCACAGAGCAGTCATAGGTGGTGGCGACCACGGTGGCCTCCGTCGGGCCATAGGTGTTCAGCAGGCGCACGGCTGGCGGCCCATCGGCCAGCCAGGCGCGCAGGGCGTCTTCCGGCACTGCCTCGCCACCCACGTGAATCTGCTTCAGTCGGCCATAGGCTTCGGGGCCGCGACGCTCCAGCGCCAACAGGCGCCAGTAGGCGGCAGGCAGGTCGGCCACTGTTACGCCGTGGCGGTTGATTTCATCCAGCAAGGTGGCTGTATCCCACAGCCGCAGGTCGCGCAGCACCACGCAGGCGCCGCAGGCCAGCGGCGGGAAGAACTGCTCGATGAAGCCATCGAAGCTGAAAGTGGCGAACTGCAACACACGGTCGTGCGGGCTCAACCGCGAATAGTCGCCGGCCACCTGGCAGAACACCGACAAGGCATGATGGTCGATGGCCACGCCCTTGGGCATACCGGTGGAACCGGAGGTGTAGATGACGTATGCCAGGTTTTGTGGCGTAACCAGGTTCGGTAGCCGCTCGGCTGGCCAGGCTTGCAACCACTCGCTGCCAGGCTCCAGCACCACGCAAGGCAGCTGCTTGGCCAGCTGCAGGCGCTCACGCGAGGCGGCATCGGCCAGCAGCAAGCCGATTTTGCTGTCCTCGACCATGTAGGCCAGTCGATCCTGCGGGTAGTCTGGGTCCAGCGGCACATACGCGCCTCCGGCCTTGTGAATGGCGATCAGCGCCAAGGCCATGCCCAAGCCACGCTCGACGGCAACGCCGACCAGGCAGTCCGGGCCTACGCCCAGTGCCCGCAGGCGATACGCCAGCTGGTTGCTGCTACGGTCCAGCTCGGCATAGGTCATCTGCTGGTCGTCGAAAATCAGCGCCAAGGCGTCTGGCCGCTCACGTGCCTGACGCTCCAGCAACTGGTGCGCGCACAGGCCGCTGCTGGCTGCTGGCGTCGGGTTCCAGCCATGGGTCAGTTGCTGGCGCTCGGTGCTGCCAAGGAAGTCCAGCTCGGCAACGCAACGCTGCGGTTCGGCGCAGATGGCCTCCAGCAGCGCCTGCCAGTGCCCGGCCATGCGCTCGATACGGGCTGCGTCGAACAGGTCGGTCGAGTAGTTGAACGAAGCCGTCACACCATCGGACCGCTCCAGCGTGTTCAGCGAAATGTCGTACTGCGCGCCCGGCTCCAGCAGGTCCACTTCCTTGACGCTCAGGCCGTGCAGGGCATCGCTGGACACCTGCTCGCCCAAGTCGCGCAGGTGGTTGTACAGCACCTGGAAGAACGGGTTCACGCCCTGGTCCCGGTCGGGGTACAGCGCCTCGGCCACCTCCAGGAACGGCACATCCTTGTTGGCCTGGGCCTGCAAGGTGGTTTCCTTGATCGCGGCCAGCAGCTGCGGGAACGGTTGGCTGCCATCCACGCCAATACGGGCCACCACCACATTGATGAAGAAGCCGATCAGCCCTTCCAGCTCCAGGCGGTTGCGGTTGGTGACCGGTACGCCGATGTTCAGCGTACCCTTGCGGCTGTAGCGCGACAGCACGATGGCGTAAGCCGCCAGGAACACATGGAACAGCGTGGCGTTGGATGTCACCGCCAGTGCCCGCAGGCGCTCGGTCAGGGCCAGCGGCAGGCGCACGTCAAAGCGGCTGCCCTGGTAGCTTTTGACCTGCGGCCGAATGCGATCGGCGGGGAGTTCCAGCACTTCGAAGTCATCTTCAAGGCGGGCCTTCCAATAGTCGATCTGCGCCTGCATCTGCCCTTCGGCAAGCCATTTGCGCTGCCAGGCGGCGAAGTCGGCGTACTGCACCGGTAGCGGCTCGATGGCATGTGTCTGGCCGGTGGCCGCTGCGTTATAGGCAGCAGCGAACTCGCGCACCAGCAGGCTCATCGACCAGCCATCGGAAACGATGTGGTGCAGGGTCAGCGACAGCAGGTGCTCCTGCGCATGCACCTTGAACAGGCGGGCACGCAGCAGCGGGCCGCACTCCAGGTCGAACGGCACGAAGGCTTCGGCTTCCAGCTTGCGCATCTGCGCCGCGTGGTCCTGGCCGCTGAGGTCTTCAAAACCGATGGTCACCGGGGCGGCCGGCAGAATACGCTGCCAAGGCAAGCCTTCGGCCTCGACGAACACCGTGCGCAGCGACTCGTGGCGGGCGACCAAGGCGTCCAGCGCAGCCTGTACCGCCGCACGGTCAAGACTGCCCTGCATGCGCACGGCCATTGGCGTGTTGTAGGCCAGGCTTTCGGGGTTCAGCTTCCAGAACAGCCACTGGCGGTTCTGCGAACGGGACACTGGCAGCCGCTGCTGGCGGTCAAGTATTTCGATCTCCAGGCCTGCGCCCTGCTCGCCTTCGGCCACTGCCTGGGCAAAGGCCTGCAAATCGACGGTGTCGAACAGGGTGCGCAGCGCAAGATCCACGCCCAGTTGCTTGCGCACCCGTGATACGGCCTGGGTGGCCAGCAGCGAGTGGCCGCCGAGGGCGAAGAAGTTATCCGTCAGGCCTACCTGCGGTACCTGCAGGACTTCGGCCCAGATTTGTGCCAGCTGCACTTGCAGCGGGGTTTGCGCCGCCTGGTACGCCACCTGGGTAGCGACCGGCTCTGGCAATGCCTTCAGGTCGACCTTGCCGTTGACGGTGACCGGCATGTGCTCCAGCACCATCACATAGGCAGGCACCATGTGCTCGGGCAACAGGCCTTTGAGGGTGGCGCGGATGGTGTCCTGCCAGGCCATGCTGTCGGCCGGCACCTGTGTGGGCACCAGCCATGCGGCCAGTTGCAGTTGCGGGGCCTGGCCATGAACGCGAACCACCGCGTTGGCGACACCGTCCAGCGTACGCAGCTGGTTTTCGATTTCGGCCAGCTCCACGCGGTAGCCACGGATTTTCACCTGGCCATCCATACGCCCGACAAATTGCAGGTCGCTGCCTTGGCGTACCCAGTCACCGCTGCGGTACAGGCGCTGACCGTGGCTGCCGCCTGGGTCGGGGACAAAGCGCTCGGCAGTGAGCGCCGGGCGGTTCAGGTAACCACGGGCCAAACCGGTGCCGCCGATGTACAGCTCGCCCTTGGCCTTGGTTGGCAGCGGCTGCAGGCAGCGGTCGAGTACCACAACCCGGGTATTGCCCAATGGCTTGCCGAGGCTGGCGTGCTCGTCAAGTTCGGCGACCAGCACGCCGACAGTGGTCTCGGTCGGGCCGTAGTGGTTGAACACCTTCAGTGCCGGATCCAGTTGGCGGATCTTGCCCAGCAGGCCCGGGCTGACGGCCTCGCCACCGAGCACCAGGCACTGCGCAGGCAATGCCGAACGGCCGGCCACCAGCATCGCCTCCAGGTGAGACGGCACGATTTTAAGCGCATCTACCTGATGCTCGGCCAGGTAGGCGGCGAAGCCTTCGGCATCCAGCACCTGCTGGCGTGACAGCATGTGCAGGGTGTGACCACCGCACAGTGCGCTGAACAGCATGGTGTGGCCCAGGTCGGCAGCCGGCGTCGAGACCTGGGCCATGCTGCGGATGCGTTCGACCGGCAGGCGCGCGGCGATGCCATCCACGTAGTTGGCCAGAGCGCCGTGACTGATCGCCACGCCCTTGGGTTGCCCGGTGGTGCCAGAGGTGTAGATCACATAGGCCAGGTTGGCCGGCTCGGGCGCCAGGCGAACGGCACGGACGTTACCCGTCTGCACCCAGTCGATGCGCTGCACGCCATCGGCAAGTTCGGCCTGCCAGCTACCGGGGGCCAGCACCAGGCGCGTGCCGCTGTCGGCCAGCATGTAGTGCAGGCGTTCGGGCGGCTGTTCAGGCTCAAGTGGCAGGTATGCGCCACCGGCCTTGAGCACGCCAAGGATGCTGGCAAGCATGCCAACGCTGCGGTCGGCCAGCACGCCGACCAGCGTGTCCGGCCCTACCCCGGCCTGGTTCAAGCGGCCAGCAATAGCTTCGGCACGGGCATCGAGCTCGACAAAACTGGCTTGCTCGCCCGCGGCCATTACCGCCGTACGTTCGGGGTGACTGCTGGCGACAGCGGCAAAGCGTTGAAGCACCAGCAAGGGTGCCTCGACCGGCTTCGGCTCACTGTGGGCAACGGCCAGGCCCGGCAATGCCAGCTCACCTACAGCACCACCGGTTTCATCGGCCAGCGCTTGCACCAAGGCCAGCCACTGTATGCCCAAGGCTTCGACGGTAGCGGTGTCGAACACATCCGTTGCGTAGGTAAAAGCCGCATGCAACTGCCCGGCGCGTTCGTGGGTGTCCAGCGCCAGGTCGAAGCGGGCGGTGTGCTTTTCCAGCGCGATCGGCGCCAGGGTCAGGCCCGAACGGGTTTCGATGGCCTGCACATCAGCCACTTGCGCCTGGTGGTTGAACAGTACGCGGAACAACGGGCTCTCGGTGCTGCGCGGCAGCTCCAGGGCCTCGACCAACTGCTCGAACGGCAGGTCCTGGTGGCTTTGCGCGCCCAAAGCGGTCTCGCGCACGCGCTGCAGCAGCCCAGTGATGTCCAGCAGCGGGTCGATCTCGGTGTGCAGCACTTGGGTATTGATGAAGCAGCCGATCAGGCCCTGGCCTTCGGCACGGTTGCGGTTGGCGATGGGGACGCCGACGCGGATCGTTGCCTGGCCACTGTAGCGCTGTAATAGCAGCTTGAAGGCAGCCAGCAGGATCATGAACAGGGTGACGTTGTGCTTGCGCGCCACACCGCGCAAGCGCTCGGCGACGTCTGTGGCGATGGGGAACTCGTGGCGTGCGCCCCGGTAGCTGGGCCGGCCCTGGCGTGTGCGGTCCAATGGCAGTTCCAGCGGTGAATGGTCATCACCCAGACGGGCTTGCCAGTAAGCCAGCTGGCGCTCCTGTTCTCCGGCTTCCAGCCAGCTGCGCTGCCACAGGGCATAGTCGCGATACTGGATTGGCAGCGGCTCAAGGGTGGCGTCGGTACCCGCCACGGCGGCGTCGTACAGGCGCAGGAACTCGTCGATCAGCACGTTCATCGACCAACCGTCGGCGACGATATGGTGCAGGGTCAGTAGCAACACGTGATCTTGCGGGTCCAGTTGCAGCAGGCGCACACGCAGCAGCGGGCCGCTGGCCAGGTCAAACGGGGTCAGCGCCTCGGCTTCGGCGATGGACTCGACAGCGGCCTGGCGGGCACTTTCATCCAGTTCGGCCAGGGCATCCTGGCGCAGCTGCAACGGGGCAGCGACCGCATCGACCTGCTGGCGTACGTCATCGCCATCGGCGACGAACCGGGTACGCAGGGTTTCGTGACGGGCGATCAGGGCGTCGAAGGCGTGCTGCAGGGCAGCCAGGTCCAGCGTGCCATGCAAGCGCACAGCCATGGGCAGGTTGTACGCCGCGCCCTGCGGGTCGAGCTGCCAGAGGAACCACATGCGCCGCTGGGCGTACGATAGCTGGTCGCGCTCAGCTACTTCCACACCGGGCGCGATCGGCAGCACGGAAAAGTCCATGCCCTCGCCCTGCAGCGCCTTGAGGAACAGGCGGCGCTTGTCGGGGCTGAGTTCGATGAAGCGGCGGGCGAGCTTGAGCGTTTGATCAGCATTCATGTCGAGCGGTGTCCTGGCAGTCGAGCGGTAACTGTCAGACGAAGGCATGGGGGGCTGATTTAGGGGGGCAGCGGAGAACGGGCTTGCCGAGACTCTAAAAGCTGACGCAATCACTGTGGGAGCGGCTTCAGCCGCGAACACCGGCAAAGCCGGTGCCATTCTCCGCGCTGGATTCTTCGCGGGTGAACCCGCTCCCACAGGTCCTGCATCGTTCCTGAGGACAGTGATAACACTGCAGGAACACGGTACCTCAGAGCCCTTCAGCGCAGCAGTTCGGAATACCCCTCGGCCATCGCTACCACCACCTTGCGCTTGCCGGTAAACGGCGACCGCGCATGCGCCGCGAGCATGTTGTCGAGCATCAGCACATCATTCGCCAGCCAAGGGAAACTGATGGTGCAGTCATCCAGCACCCCGCGTACTTCATCGAGTAGCGAATCTTCGATGGTCGTACCGTCGCCGTAGTACACGTTGCGCGGCAGGTCCTCTTCCTCGACGATGTCCATCAGCGACTCACGCACTTCTGGTTGCAGGTTCGACACATGAAAGAGGTGCGCCTGGTTGAACCACACATTGTCCCCGGTCACGGGGTGGCGCCCCACCACCTGGCAACGCTGGCGGGTGCGCAGCTCGCCGTCGTCCTTCCAGATACACTCGATGGCATGCGCCCGGCAGTAGGCCTCGACCTGGCGCGGGTCTTCGGTGTTGAACACTTGCGACCACTCCACGTCCAGGCCGTTACCGTAGTTGCGCACGTACATCAGCCCTTTCTCTTCCAGACGTTGGCGAATGCGCACCGGCATGCGCCGGTACACCTCCCGGCTGTCGGCAATCGGCGTCTCGCCACCGGTCTCGGCGGGGATCACGCTGTAGAACCAGATCTTCATCGGCCATTCCAGGGTGTAGGCCTGCTCGTTGTGCAGCGGGATGCTCTGGTGCGCGGGGTACTCCGTTGAGGTGTAAACGCCCTTGGTCACGTTGCTGCGTGGCGTGGAGCCAAACTCGTAATTGAGCAGCGGGTGCCCGAAAGAGGCGGCAAACTGACGGAAGGCTTCGGCGCCACCGACCTCGAACCCGCGGAACAGGATGCCGCCCGCCTGCAGCAGGTGCCGGTCCACCAGCGGCTGCAATTCGGCAAAGGCCTCCAGCAGGTCAATCCCCGGCTCCGGTGCGCGCACCAGCAGCGGCAGGTTGCCGCGCGTGGCGTCCAGGGGTTCGATGGCAAAGCTCAGCAGTTCACTCATGTACGGTCACCTCAAGCCAGGGCCGCTTTGGCGGCGTAATCGGGTTTTGCGCCATGGCGGCGCCTGACTAGATGAACGAGCGGGCCAGCGGGAAATTCACCAGGGCAGCACACGCAGGTAAAGCGCAGCCGCGCCGGTTCGTCTGAACGATGTGACCCTTTTATCGCCCAGGAACCGTACATGACTCGCCAGCTTCTGCTCCTCGCCCTGCTTGCCGCGGCCCCTGCCGCCTGGTCGGCGGAGCAATGCGCCGTGGAAATCCATGGCACCGACCAGATGACCTTCGACAAGGCCGCCATCACCGTACCCAAGGCGTGCACCTCGTTCACCGTCACCCTCACCCACCCCGGTGACATGCCAAAGAACGTCATGGGTCACAACTGGGTGCTGAGCACCGCAGCCGACATGCAAGGCGTGCTGGATGACGGCCAGAAGGCCGGCGAGGCGCAGGGCTATGTGAAACCTGGCGACACCCGGGTCATCGCCCACACTCGCCTGATCGGCGGCGGCGAAAAGGACAGCGTCACCCTCGACACCCGGTCGCTGAAGACCGGTACCGACTACAGCTTCTACTGTTCCTTCCCGTTCCACAGCACCTTGATGAAGGGCACCCTGACCCTTGGCAGCTGACCCCGCCCCCACCTCACCAGCGAGATCACGCTTCATGAAAACCTCCTCTCCCGGGGCCATCCGCGAATTGCTGGGCCTGCTCAAACCCTACCGCCCTGCGGTAATCGTGTCGGTGCTGCTGGGCATGCTCGGTGGCCTCGCCGTGACTGCCCTGCTGGCTACCGTCAACCAAGGCCTGCACGCTGACGGCGGCATGAGCCAGGGTGTGATCCTGGCCTTCGCCGGCCTGTGCGTACTGGCCCTGGTCAGCAGCGTGGCGGCCGATAGCGGCACCAACTACGTCGGCCAGAAAGTGATTGCCCGCCTGCGCAAGGACCTGGGTGCCAAAGTGCTGTCGGCGCCGATCGAACAGATCGAGCGCTACCGCACTCACCGCCTGATCCCGGTGCTGACCCGTGACGTCGATACCATCAGCGATTTCGCCTTCGCCTTCGCCCCATTGGCCATCTCGCTGACCACGGTGACCGGCTGCATGGCCTACCTGGCCTGGCTGTCGTGGCCGATCTTCGTCATCACCCTGGTGGCCATCGGCATCGGCAGTGGTGTGCAGTACATCGCCCGGCAAAAAGGCCTGGCCGGCTTCAACGCCGCTCGCGATGCCGAAGACAACCTGCAGAAGCACTACTCGGCCATCGCTGAAGGCGCCAAGGAGCTGCGCATCGACCGCCGCCGCCGCCATGCCATGCTCACCCGTAATATCCAGGGCACCGCCGACTTCATCGCCAACACCCACATCCGTGCCATCAACATCTTCGTGGTGGCCAAGAGCCTGGGTTCGATGCTGTTCTTCGTGGTCATCGGCCTTACCCTGGCCCTTCAATCGCTATGGCCGAGCAACGACCCGGCAGTGATGAGCGGTTTCGTGCTGGTGCTGCTGTACATGAAAGGCCCACTGGAGACGCTGATCGGCAACCTGCCAATCCTTGGCCGCGCCCAGGTGGCTTTCCGCCGCATTGCCGACCTGGCCGAGCGCTTTTCGTCGCCCGAGCCGCACCTGCTGCTGGAGCCGCCGGTCAAGCGTGAAGCCACGGCTACGGCGCACCTGGAACTGCACGACGTCGAATACGCCTACCCGCCAGTGGACGGCAACGAGCCATTTCGCGTGGGGCCGGTGAACCTGAGCATCGAGCCGGGCGAAATCCTGTTCATCGTCGGTGAAAACGGCTGCGGGAAGACCTCGCTGATCAAGCTGCTGCTGGGCCTGTACACCCCGCAGCGCGGCGAAGTGCGCCTGAACGGCAAGGCTGTCGGCCCGGAGGGACTGGACGACTACCGCCAGCTGTTTACCACTGTGTTCGCCGATTACTACCTGTTCGAAGACCTGCCAGAGCACGAGCACAGCCTGCCCAGCGATGCCACACGCTACCTGGAACGGCTGGAGATCGCCCACAAGGTCAGCGTGCGTGATGGCGCCTTTACCACCACCGACCTGTCGACCGGCCAACGCAAGCGCCTGGCGCTGGTCAATGCCTGGCTGGACGGGCGGCCGGTGCTGGTGTTCGATGAATGGGCGGCGGACCAGGACCCGACCTTCCGCCGGGTGTTCTACACCGAGCTGCTGCCGGACCTGAAGCGGTTGGGCAAGACCATCATCGTGATCTCGCATGACGACCGGTATTTCGATACGGCGGACAAGGTGGTGCACCTTAGCCGTGGGAAGATAGTCGAGGCGTTGGAGCCGGCCTGAGAAAAGAGTGGGGGCGTTTGGCGCCCCCATTCGCAGAATCAGAACAACCAGCGATACAACGCGTATGCCACCACCACCGCCAGCACCGGCCGCAGCACGCGGTAGGCCTTGGGGTTGGCGCGCTTGAACTGCTTCACGTGGGTGCTGATTTTATTGCTGAACCGCTTGCTCCAGGCGTACGCCTGGTTGATGCCGCCCACGCGCTCGTCGTCGGTGTTCTGCGGCGCGGTGGCGCGGCCGAGGAAGGCACTGACCTGGCGGTTGATGCGGGTCATCAGCGAGCTGCTCAGCGGGCGCTCGATGTCACAGAACAGGATCACCCGGGTAACGTCGGTCTCGTTCTTGACCCAGTGCACGTAAGTTTCGTCAAACATGACGTCCTCGCCGTCACGCCAGGCGTATTCCTGGCCATCGACGTAGATGCGACAAGCATCGGAGTTCGGCGTGGACAGGCCCAGGTGGTAGCGCAGCGAGCCTGCGAACGGGTCGCGGTGCGGGTTCAGGTGGCTGCCGCCGGGCAGCAGCGCAAACATCGCACCCTTGACGTTGGGGATGCTGCTGACCAGCTCGACAGTGCGCGGGCACAGTGCTTCAGCCGAAGGCAGCGGTTTGTCGTACCACTTCAGGTAAAAACGCTTCCAGCCTTTCTTGAAGAACGAACCGAAGCCGGCGTCGTTGTCCTTTTCGGCGGCGCGGATGTAGCCTTCGTCGAACAGGCGCATGGCCTCTTCGCGGATGTCCTGCCAGTTGTCCTTCAGCACGTCCAGCTCAGGGAAACGCTGACGGTCCAGGTAGGGCTTGGACGGCACACCGGAAAACAGGTACATCAAGGCGTTGTACGGGGCAAACAGCGCCGAATGGTTGACGAACTGGCGCAACACCGGCAGGCGGGCCTTGCCGCGCAGGTGCACGAACAGCACGCTGCCGAAAAACACCAGCAAGACGCCCGCCTTGGCTGCAAAGGAAAAGGTCATGCTTTCACTCCTTGGGGAAGAGCCAGGGCTGCGCCACCTGCTCTCCTGAAAATCATCCTGCCATCATAAACCGATCCCGCCCCGGTAAAAACAACCCGGGCGGGATCGCATTCATGAAGATTTTGCAATAAACCAGGCCGCCGATTGTTGCGCAGGGTCAGCGGCAAGGCCGGTTACTGCTGGTTTTCCTGCTCGCTGAACATGTCGCTGAACAACATGCTCGACAGGTAACGCTCGCCCGAATCGGGCAGGATTACGACGATGGTCTTACCCTGCATTTCCGGTTTTTCGGCCAGGCGCACGGCGGCGGCCATTGCCGCACCACAGGAAATCCCGCAAAGAATGCCCTCCTCCTGCATCAGGCGAATGGCCATGGCCTTGGACTCTTCGTCGGTCACCGTTTCGACCTGGTCGACAATCGACAGGTCGAGGTTTTTTGGCACGAAGCCGGCGCCGATGCCCTGGATCTTGTGCGGGCTGGGCTTGAGTTCTTCGCCGGCCAGGGTCTGGCTGATCAGCGGCGAAGCCACGGGCTCCACAGCCACCGACAGGATGGCCTTGCCCTGGGTGTGCTTGATATAGCGCGACACGCCGGTGATGGTGCCGCCCGTGCCCACGCCCGCCACCAGTACGTCGACGGCACCGTCGGTGTCGTTCCAGATTTCCGGGCCGGTGGTTTTTTCGTGGATGGCCGGGTTGGCCGGGTTTTCGAACTGGCCCGGCAGGAAATACTGGGCCGGGTCGGAGGCGACGATTTCGTTGGCCTTCTCGATGGCACCTTTCATGCCTTTGGCCGGGTCGGTCAGCACCAGTTCGGCACCCAGCGCCTTCAGCACCTTGCGGCGCTCCAGGCTCATGGAGGCTGGCATGGTCAGCATGAGCTTGTAGCCCCGTGCGGCGGCGACGAAGGCCAGGCCGATACCAGTGTTGCCTGAGGTGGGCTCGACGATGGTCATGCCCGGCTTGAGCTTGCCGCTGCTCTCCGCGTCCCAGACCATGTTCGCGCCGATGCGGCATTTGACCGAATAACCCGGGTTGCGCCCTTCGATCTTGGCCAGGATGGTTACGCCACGCGGGGCGATGCGGTTGATCTGCACCAGCGGCGTGTTACCGATGGAATGGGCGTTGTCTGCAAAGATACGGCTCATGGCAGGAGTCCTTGGCATGAAAAACAGCGGGAAAGACCTAAAGGGTAAGCCCCGACCGGTGGCCCGTAAAGCCTGTTCGAACTCGGCTGGGCGTGTTGCGGTCAACCGCACATCCCGCCTTGGAGACGTCCCGATGAGAGCCCGTTATCGCTGGCCGCTGATCGGCCTGGGCAGCCTGGTCGTGCTGCTGGTGGCCCTGCACCTTGCCCTGCCCTACCTGGTGCGCAACTACCTGAACGAAAAACTGGCCGACATGGGCGATTACCGTGGCCAGGTGGCCGATGTGGACCTGGCCTGGTGGCGCGGCGCGTACCAGATCAACGGCCTGAAGATCGTCAAGACCAGCGGCAAGGTGCCGGTACCGTTTCTGGACGCGCCGCTGATCGACCTTTCGGTGAGCTGGCATTCGCTGTGGTACGACAAGGCCGTGGTGGCCGAGGTGACCTTCGTGCGCCCGGAGCTGAACTTCGTCGACGGTGGCAGCAAGCAGGCGTCGCAGACCGGCCGGGGTACCGACTGGCGCCAGCAACTGGAAAAACTGCTGCCCATCACACTCAACGAAGTGCGTATCGACAACGGCGTGCTGACGTTCCGCAACTTCAACTCCAAGCCACCGGTCGACCTGAAGGCCACCCGGCTGAACGCCAACATTCGCAACCTGACCAATGTCCGTGACCCCAAAGGCCGTCGCGATGCGAGTTTTGAAGGTACTGCACTGATCGCGGGCGATGCGAAGGTAGAAAGCCGTGCCACGTTCGACCCGTTCAGTGATTTCGATGACTTCGAATTCAGGCTGCGCGCCACCGGCATTGAGCTGCGCAAACTGAACGACTTCGCCAGCGCCTATGGCAAATTCGACTTCAATGCCGGGCATGGGGACGTGGTCATCGAGGCGCAGGCGGAAAACGGTCGGCTTAACGGCTACATAAAGCCGCTGCTGCGTGACGTCGATGTATTCGACTGGCAACAGGACGTCGAGGAAAAGGACAAGGGCTTCTTCCGCTCGGTGTGGGAAGCGGTGGTGGGGGCGACCGAGACGGTGCTGAAGAACCAGCCGAAAAACCAGTTCGCCACCCGGGTGGAGCTCAGTGGCAGTGTGCGCAAGCAGGATATCAGCGCCTTCGAGGCGTTTTTGCAAATCCTGCGCAACGGGTTTATCCAGGCGTTCAATGCCCGATACGAGCGAGGCGCGCCGGATTCCGACTGAGGCGGCGTGACGGGGCATTCAGGGACTGAATACCCGGTCTGCGTTTCCAGCCGCTCAACCCCGCGTTATAGTCGGTAACAAATCGAAAACAGGTGTTGGGCCTTTCGCGGGCACGCCCGCTCCCACAGGTACCCCACAGCTCCAGGAATGTGTGCAATACCTGTGGGAGCGGGCGTGCCCGCGAAGAGGCCCTGACAGGCATACGGCAGAGGACAGACCCATGAAGTTCGAAGGCACCCGCGACTACGTCGCCACAGACGACCTGAAACTGGCGGTAAACGCGGCCATCACCCTCGAACGCCCGCTGCTGGTCAAGGGCGAGCCCGGCACCGGCAAGACCATGCTTGCCGAGCAGCTGGCGGCCTCGTTCGGCGCGCGGCTGATCACCTGGCACATCAAGTCCACCACCAAGGCCCACCAGGGCCTCTACGAGTACGACGCGGTCAGCCGCCTGCGTGACTCGCAGCTGGGCGTGGACAAGGTGCACGATGTGCGCAATTACCTGAAAAAGGGCAAGCTGTGGGAGGCTTTCGAGGCTGATGAGCGGGTCATCCTGCTGATCGACGAAATCGACAAGGCCGACATCGAGTTCCCCAACGACCTGCTGCAAGAGTTGGACAAGATGGAGTTCTACGTCTACGAAATCGACGAGACCATCAAGGCCAGACAACGCCCGATCATCATTATTACCTCCAACAACGAAAAAGAGCTGCCGGACGCCTTCCTGCGCCGCTGCTTCTTCCACTACATCGCCTTCCCCGACCGCACCACGCTGCAGCAGATCGTCGACGTGCACTACCCGAACATCAGCCAGTCGCTGGTCAGCGAAGCCCTGGATGTGTTCTTCGACGTGCGCAAGGTGCCGGGCCTGAAGAAAAAACCGTCCACCTCCGAGCTGGTCGACTGGCTCAAGCTGCTGATGGCCGACAACATCGGTGAAGCCGTACTGCGCGAGCGCGATCCGACCAAGGCCATCCCGCCGCTGGCCGGCGCGCTGGTAAAAAACGAGCAAGACGTGCAGCTGCTGGAGCGCCTGGCCTTCATGAGCCGGCGCGGCAACCGCTGACAGGAGCCGGGCCATGCTGCTCAACCTGTTCAATGAAATGCGCGCGGCCAAGGTGCCGGTGTCGGTACGCGAGTTGCTGGACCTTCACCAGGCCCTGCAAAAGCATGTGGTGTTCGCCGACATGGAAGAATTCTACTACCTCGCGCGCGCCATCCTGGTGAAGGACGAACGCCATTTCGACAAGTTCGACCGGGCCTTTGCTGCCTACTTCAAAGGCCTGGAAAACCTCGACCGACACATCGAGGCGCTGATCCCCGAAGACTGGTTGCGCAAGGAGTTCGAACGTTCGCTCACGGATGAAGAGCGTGCGCAGATCCAGTCCCTGGGTGGCCTGGACAAGCTGATCGAGGAATTCAAGAAACGCCTTGAGGAGCAAAAGGAACGCCACGCCGGCGGTAACAAGTGGATCGGTACCGGCGGCACCAGCCCGTTCGGCTCGGGTGGTTTCAACCCCGAAGGCATCCGCGTGGGCGAGGCAGGCAAACGCCAGGGCAAGGCGGTAAAGGTGTGGGACCAGCGCGAGTACAAGAACCTCGACGACCAGGTTGAACTGGGCACGCGCAACATCAAGCTGGCCCTGCGCCGGCTGCGCAAGTTCGCCCGGGAAGGCGCCGCCGAAGAGCTGGATATCGACGGCACCATCGACCATACCGCGCGGGACGCCGGCTTGCTGAACATCCAGATGCGCCCCGAGCGGCGCAATACGGTAAAGCTGCTGTTGCTGTTCGACATCGGCGGCTCGATGGACGCCCACATCAAGGTTTGCGAAGAGCTGTTCTCGGCCTGCAAGACCGAGTTCAAGCACCTGGAGTACTACTACTTCCACAACTGCGTGTACGAGTCGGTGTGGAAGAACAACCTGCGCCGCACCTCGGAGCGCTATTCCACCTTCGACCTGCTGCACAAGTATGGCGACGACTACAAAGTGGTGTTCGTCGGCGATGCGGCCATGGCGCCCTACGAAATCACCCAGCCGGGCGGCAGCGTGGAGCACTGGAACGAAGAGGCCGGGTATGTGTGGCTGCAGCGCTTCATGGAGAAGTTCAAGAAGGTGATCTGGATCAACCCGTACCCCAAGCAGGCCTGGGACTACACCGCATCGACCCATCTGGTGCGCGACCTGATCGAGGACAAGATGTACCCGCTGACCTTGCAGGGGCTGGAAGAAGGGATGCGCTACCTGTCCAAGTGATGTTGCCGGTGCCGGCCTTTTCGCGGGTTCGCCCGCTCCCACAGGTGCACCACAGCCCCTGAGGTTTGTGGAATACCTGTGGGAGCGGGCAAGCCCGCGAAAGGGCCAGCAGCCTTACAACCAACGGCCCAGGTAAACCTGATGCTCCCGCCAGGCCTCATCCTGCACCACCGCCCTGAACCGCACCACCGCCCCCGGCATGCACTGCGCCAGTTGCGCCAGCGCCAACAGTGTCAACGCCCCCAGCCGCGGATACCCGCCAATGGTCTGGCGATCATTGAGCAACACAATCGGCTGCCCATCCGGCGGCACCTGCACCGCCCCCAGCGGTATCCCTTCAGAAATCATCGGCGCCCCCTGGTAAACCAGCTGCGGCCCCAACAGGCGAATGCCCATGCGGTCAGCCCGGCTGTCCAGCGTCCACTCCCGGTTGAAGGCTTCGAACAGGCTGGTACCACTGAAGTCACCGATCTGTGCGCCCATCACCAGGTCGAGCACAGGCTTTTCTGCGTACTGCGGGCGCAGCGCTTGCGGCACCTCGCGCAGGGTTGTATCGCTACCGGTAAACGCTAACGCCTGGCCTTTAGCCAGCGCCGCACCCTGGCCACCGATGCCACCCAGTGCTTCACGTACCACCGTGGCACAACTGCCCAGTACATCTTCGCCCAGGAACCCGCCCGGTGCCGCCAGATAAGCCCGCACGCCCTGCTTTGGCTGCTTCAGGGTCAAGCGCTGGCCCTTGCCCAGGGCAAAGCTGCGCCAGGGCGCGACAGGCTGGTCATCGACTCGGGCATCCAGGTCGGCACCGGCCAGGGCCAGCACGCAATCCTGTTCGGCCACCACGCCAAAGCCACCCAGCGCCACCTCGACCACCGGGGCCCCCAACGGGTTGCCCAGCAGCCAGTTGGCCCAGTGCATGGCCACCCAGTCCAGCGCGCCGCCCTGGGTCACGCCCAGGTGACGCACGCCAAAGCGGCCAGCATCCTGCAACTGGCACAGCGGCGTGCTGGCCTCGATCTTCAATTGCTTCATCCTTGTGCCTCCACATCGCCGCCCAACGCCAAGAACTCGCTGCGCGAAACCGGCACGAAACGCACCCGGTCGCCGGGCTGCAACAGGCTGTAGCCGTCACGCTCACGGTCGAACAGGCGCACCGGCGTGCGCCCGATCAGGTTCCAGCCACCCGGCGATACCGCCGGATACGCCGCCGTCTGGCGCTCGGCGATGCCCACGCTACCCGCCGCCACCCGCTTGCGCGGGGTGCTCAGGCGGGGGCTGGCCAGGCGTTCGTCGACCAGGCCCATGAAACCGAAACCGGGGGCGAAGCCCAGGGCGAACACGGGATAATCACGTTCGCTGTGCAAGCGCACAACCTCGGTTTCACTCAACCCGCTGCGGGCCGCCAGCACAGGCAGTTCAGGGCCCACGCTGGCGTCGTACCACACCGGGATCTCGTGGCGCCGACTACCGCTGCCGGTGTCTGGCTGCAAACCCTCCAGCGCCTGGTTGATCAGCGCCCTCGCCTCGCCTGGCGGCAGGTCGAACTGCACCATCAGCGTGGTGTAGGACGGCACCAGGTCCAGCAGGTGCTCGCCGAACACGGCGCTCAGGCGCTGGCTAGCGGCGAGCATCCACGGCATGTTGGCCTCGTCGATACGGTCGAACAGGCGCACCATCAGGCTGTCGATGGCCACCACTTCGATACGCGCTTTCATTGCGGCTCCAGCGCGTCGAAGGCCTGGCGTATCTGCCGCACCGCCGCCACCGAACTGTCGTTGTCGCCATGCACGCAAAGGGTGCTGGCCTGCAGGCGCAGGGCGCTGCCATCGTCCGCCACCAGCGTATCGCCTCGGGCCAGACGCACGGCCTGCTCCACCACCAGCACCGGGTCGTGATGCACCGCGCCAGGCAAACGGCGCGACACCAGGTGGCCGCTGGCAGTGTAGGCGCGGTCGGCGAACGCCTCGAACCACAGCGGCACGCCAATTTCATCGCCCAGGGCCTGGGCGGCGCGGTTGTCGGCGGTGGCCATCAGCATCAGAGGCAGGTTGCCGTCGTAGGCCGCCACAGCTTCCAGCACGGTGCGCAGCTTGAGCGGGTCGGCCATCATCTCGTTGTACAGCGCGCCATGGGGCTTCACATAAGCCACGCGGCCACCCAGCACTTTGCAGATGCCGTCCAGCGCACCAATCTGGTAGTGCAGCAGGTCGCGGATTTCCTCGGGGCTGCAGGCCATGGAGCGGCGGCCGAAGCCGACCAGGTCCGGGTAGGCGGGGTGCGCGCCGACAGTCACGCCATGCTCCAGCGCCAAGGCCACGGTGCGGCGCATGATGCCGGGGTCGCCGGCGTGGTAGCCACAGGCAATGTTGGCGCAATCGATGTAGGGCATTACCTCGGCATCCAGGCCCATGCGCCAGCTGCCGAAACTCTCGCCCATGTCGCAATTGAGTAGCAGGCGTTCCACCACGCGGTCTCCCTTGTTGTTCATAGGCCTACCTTACCGCGCCTGCAGCTGTTTGCCGCGTGTTTCCTGCAGGCTCAAGGCCGCCGCAGGGGGCAGCGGAGTGCTGGGTCTAACCGATTTCAACCGCCCCACTTCTCACAGGCTGACTCGGCCCTTGTAGGAGCGGCCTTGTGCCGCGAAAGGGCTGCACAGCAGCCCCCAGGGGTTCAGCAGCGATGCACAAATTGCTGGGGCTGCGTACAAACTGATTTAGTAAGGCGTCAGCGCCAGCTTTCTTTCACCGCCCTGCGCCGCCCGCCCAGGATCACCCAGCCAAGCCCCAGCACCAGGCTTTCGACCACGAAGGCCAGCACAAACCCCGCGCCTACACCCCAGCCAATCGCCTCGGGCACCAGCAGGATCTGGTAGCTGTAACCATTGAGCGTTTCTTCGCGCAGCTGCGGGTCGGCCTGCACCAGCACATGCCAGGTACGCTGGGCCCAAGGCCCTTGCAGCGCCTGCCATTCGTTTTCCAGCAGTTGGTTGCGGATCATCAGGCTTTCGATGCTGTTGGCATCACTGTTGAACACCGGGTCGTCACTGCTGCGGTAATGCTGCAGCAACGCCTGCAAGTCGCCCTTGAAGAAGCGCTCGGCCGTTTGCCGGAACCCATCAAGCGCCTCGCGCGATTCGAACAGGTGCGCCTCCACCCGCTGGCTATAGTCCTTGACCAGCCCCGGGACCTGGATACCGGCCAGCAGGCCGAAGGTGAACAGCAGCAACCGCAGGTAACTTCTGAACATGCAGCGTCCTTAGCTCTGGCCGTGCGCCACGCACTCGCCGTGCCGCCACAGGGCCCATTGACCCGGCTCGTAGCGGTGCCAGGTCTCGTTCTCGGTCAGGGCCTCGGTGGCAATCACCGTGACCACGTCGTTGGGGGTGGTTTCGGTATGAAAATCGACGATAAGGTCGACATCCTTCAACCGCGCGGCACCAAACGGCGCACGGCGGGTAATGTGCACCAGCTTGGTCGAGCAGAAGCAGAACAGCCAGTCGCCGTCGCTGAGCATGCAGTTGAATACGCCCAGGCCACGGTAGCCGGCACAAGCTTCGACCAGCACCGGTAGCAGCTGTTCCACCGGCACCGGCTCGGGGAAGGCACTGCGGATGCGGTTGAGCAGGTCGCAGAAAGCCGCTTCGCTGTCGGTGTCGCCCACCGGCCGGTAGAAGCTGGCCAGGCCCTTGAAGTCGCCCAATTGCCCGTTGTGCGCGAAGCACCAGTTGCGGCCCCACATTTCCCGCACGAACGGGTGGGTGTTGGACAGGCAGACCTTGCCGACGTTGGCCTGACGGATATGGCCAATTACCACTTCGCTCTTGATCGGGTAGCGCTGCACCAGGTTGGCCACTTCCGACTCGCTGCTCGCGGCCGGGTCCTGGAACAGGCGCAGGCCACGGCCTTCGTAGAAGCCGATGCCCCAGCCATCACGGTGCGGGCCGGTACGGCCACCGCGCTGCATCAGGCCGGTGAAGCTGAAAACGATGTCGGTGGGGACGTTGGCACTCATGCCCAGCAGTTCGCACACTGGCGTGTCTCCTCCGTTTACAGACGGGGCTCGACCCGGCCATTGCCGCGGGGTGCGGCAGGGCGTGGGTCGTCGCGGTAACGGTCGCCGCGCTCGGCGGCCAAGGGGGCTTGCCCGCCGACCTGGTTATCCTCGTCCGCCTGGCGCTTGGCGGCGTCCTCGGCTTGCGCACGGCGCTCGCGGGCGCGCTTTTCCAGCGGCCAGCGCAGCAGCACGAAGAGGAAATACAGGCCGAAGGCAATCATGCCGTACATGGCGAAGTCGGACACCGCACGCCAGGCGTTGTTGCCGACCTTGAAGGCGACATCCAGGGCGGTGATGGCGATGGCCGGGGCGAAGCTGTCCTTGACCGGGTCGACCACGGTCGGGGTCAGCAGCAGCACGGCCAGCACCACCCGCAGCGGTTCGCGCAGCCAGCGCCACATCCAGCTGGTGACCTTGAAGGCCACCAGCAGGCAGCCCAGGGCGGCCACGGCGTACAGGCCCCAGGCGAAGGTGTAGTCGTTCTCGGTCATGGTGTTCGTGCAAGCCAGGCAAAGAGATGCCTATGATAAACACTTTTCCGGGCGCAGACAGTGTTTGCCTGTCCCTAGCCAAGAGATCACCAATGCCCAACAAGCCTCAGCCGCCCATCGCCCACGCCGACAACGCCGCCGACCCGTACGCCTGGCTGCAGCAGCGCGACACCCCCGAGGTACTCGCCTACCTGCAAGCCGAAAACGCCTACCAGGAAGCCTGCCTGGCCGACCAGGCGCCGCTGCGCGAGCAATTGTTCGAAGAGATCAAGGGCCGCATCCTGGAAACCGACCTGTCGCTGCCGGCACCCTGGGGCCCTTACCTGTATTACACCCGCACCACCGCAGGCGACGAATACCCACGCCACTACCGCTGCCCGCGCCCGGCCGACGACTCGAACACCGTCGATGAAAGCCAGGAGCAGCTGCTGCTCGACCCCAACGCCCTGGCCAATGGCGGCTTCCTGTCGCTGGGGGCGTTCAACGTCAGCCCCGACCACCGCCTGCTGGCCTACAGCCTCGATACCAGCGGCGATGAAATCTACACCCTGTACGTCAAGGACCTGGCCACTGGCAGCATCACCGCCCTGCCCTTCGACGACTGCGACGGCAGCCTGACCTGGGCCAACGACAGCCAGACGCTGTTCTTCGCCGAACTGGACGACACCCACCGGCCTTGGCGGCTGCGCCGCCACACCCTGGGCAGCGACGATGCGCAGACCGTGTTCGAAGAACCAGACGGGCGCTTCTTCCTGCACTGCTACCGCACCAGTTCCGAGTGCCAGCTGGTGCTGCTGCTGAACAGCAAGACCACCAGCGAGGCCTGGGTACTGGACGCCGAAACCCCGCAGGCGCCGTTCACCTGCCTGGCGCCGCGTGTCGAAGGCCATGAGTACTTCCCCGACCATGGCCAGCTCGATGGCGAGTGGCGCTGGTTCATCCGCACCAACCAGGACGGTATCAACTTCGCCCTGTACCACGCCCCGGTCACACCGGTGCCCAGCCGTGAACAATGGCAGGTGCTGGTGGCACACCGCGATGCGATCATGCTCGAAGGCCTCAGCCTGAATGCCGGCGCCCTGACCCTGAGCCTGCGCGAAGGTGGCCTGCCGATCATCGAAGTACGCCCGCAAGGCCTGCCGGCCTACCGCGTGGAACTCCCCGACGCTGCCTACAGCCTGTACGTGCAAGACAGCCTGGAGTTCGCCAGCACGCGCGTACGCCTGCGCTACGAAGCGCTCAACCGCCCAGCCCAGGTGCGCCAGCTGGCGCTGGCCACGGGCGCCCAGGCGGTGCTCAAGGAAACCCCGGTGCTGGGTGCGTTCGATGCCGATGACTATGTGAGCGAGCGCCTGTGGGCAACCGCCGCGGATGGCACCCAGGTGCCGATCAGCCTGGTGCGTCGCCGCCAGGACCTGGGCAAAACCGTGCCGTTGTACCTGTACGGTT
The DNA here is from genome assembly GCF_046534675.1 of Pseudomonas sp. SIMBA_067. Classification (NCBI taxonomy): domain Bacteria; kingdom Pseudomonadati; phylum Pseudomonadota; class Gammaproteobacteria; order Pseudomonadales; family Pseudomonadaceae; genus Pseudomonas; species Pseudomonas sp. SIMBA_067. Next base: position 26,881 of record NZ_JAWRYH010000013.1, read on the forward strand.
ACGGCGCCTATGGCGAAAGCCTCGACCCGTGGTTCTCCCATGCCCGCCTGAGCCTGCTGGAACGCGGCGTGGCCTTTGCCATCGCCCACGTGCGCGGCGGCGGCGAACTGGGCGAAGCCTGGTACCGCGCCGGCAAGCAGGAGCACAAGCCCAACACCTTCAGCGACTTCATCGCCTGCGCCGAGCACCTGATTGCCGAGGGCGTGACCACTGCCGAGCGGCTGGCCATCAGCGGCGGTAGCGCCGGCGGCCTGCTGATAGGCGCAGTGCTGAACCTGCGGCCCGAGCTGTTCCGCTGTGCGATTGCCGAAGTGCCGTTTGTCGACGTGCTCAACACCATGCTCGACCCCGAGCTGCCACTGACGGTGACCGAGTACGACGAATGGGGCAACCCGGAGGAGCCGCAGGTGTATGAGCGGATCAAGGCGTATGCGCCCTACGAGAATGTAAAAGCGCAGGCCTACCCGGCGATGCTGGTGGTAGCGGGCTACAACGACAGCCGCGTGCAGTACTGGGAAGCAGCCAAGTGGGTGGCGCGCTTGCGGACGCGCAAGACCGACAACAACCTGCTGCTGCTCAAGACCGAAATGGGGGCTGGGCACGGCGGGATGAGCGGGCGGTACCAGGGTTTGAAGGATGTGGCTCTGGAATATGCGTTCGTGTTTGGCGAATTAGGTATCGCATGAAGGGAGGTTTGAGCACCTGCGCGATACCTGTGGGAGCGGGCAAGCCCGCGAAGCATTCAACGCGGTGCCTGGCACCGGCTACGCCGGTGTTCGCGGGCATGCCCGCTCCCACAAGACCGGCGCAGGCCGCTCATGCTCAATCATCCTGCGCCGCCGGCCTCGGCGGGTCTTGGCGCAACCCCGGCAATGGCTGGTCCTTCGGCGGCCCGGGCACTGGCATTGGCGGCAACAAGGGCGCCCCCGGCTGGCTGTCGTAAGCCTTGGGCGGTGTACTCGGGGTTATCTGCGGGTATGGCGTGGGCGTGGGCGTACCCGGTGCACCAGGCACTGGCGTAGTGAGTCGTGGTGGCGTGCTGGCAGCTTCGGCCATGGGCAGGCCAGCCATCAACAACGCGGTGAGGATCGCGTGAAACATCAGCAACCTCCTGTCGGGAACCTGCTTACAGGCTACGCCTAAATCACCGCTTTCGCCTGTCCGCCTGCCCTGCAAGCGCGCTAGACTCAATGCCATAACCGTCATTTGCCTGATCAGAACAAAGGAAACACCATGAGCTCCACCTCTTCCGCCGCCGCCACCGCGCGCCTCGACCGCATCCTGGCCGATGCCAAGCGTGACAAGGAAATGGGCTACCGCGACAAGGCCCTGAGAATGTACCCGCACGTGTGCGGCCGCTGCGCCCGCGAATTCGCCGGCAAGCGCCTGAGCGAGCTGACCGTGCACCACCGTGACCACAACCACGACAACAACCCGCAGGACGGCTCCAACTGGGAGCTGCTATGCCTGTACTGCCACGACAACGAGCATTCGCGCTACACCGACCAGCAGTACTTCAGCGAAGGCTCCACCAGCACGCCGAGCATCGCCAAGGCCACCCACAACCCGTTCGCCGCGCTGGCGGGCATGTTGAAGAAAGACTGACCATCGATTCGGCCCCCGCTACTACCGGGCAGCCCGTATAATCGCGCTTTTTTCGCGAAGGGCCCCGGTACGTGGCAAACAAACGATACAGCTGCATCGGCCTGTTCAACCCCAAGTCGGCAGAAAACGTCGGCTCGGTGATGCGCGCTGCGGGCTGCTATGGCGTCAATTCGGTGTTCTACACCGGCAAACGCTACGAACGCGCGCGTGACTTCGTCACCGACACCAAGCGCGTGCACTACGACATCCCGCTGATCGGCATCGATGACCTGCAGCGCATCATCCCGCTGGGCTGTACGCCGGTGGCGGTGGAGCTGGTGGAAGGTGCGCGCCCCCTGCCGGACTATACCCACCCGGACCGGGCCATCTACATCTTCGGGCCGGAAGACGGCAGCCTCAGCCCCGAGGTGCGGGCGTGGTGCGAAGAAACCATCTACATCCCCACCGAAGGCTGCATGAACCTGGCGGCGACGGTGAATGTGGTGCTGTATGACCGCTTGGCCAAGGGGCTTAATACCCGCTCGGGGCCCAAGTTCAAATGAAGTTGCCGCTGAGCACCCCGAGTGAACGCGGCTGACACCCTGCTGGTCAGCTGCTTACATTTCACACGGAGGTCTTGCCATGCTCGATATACACTCTGCTGCGTCTTCACAGCACAATGTCCATGGTCTGGAACGGGTCAGCTCGCTGGCTGGCGGCGCGCTGATGGTGAGCAAGGGGCTGCGCCATGGCGGCCTGGTCGGCTTGCTGCAGCTGGTGGTGGGAGGTATTGCAGTGGCACGCGGGGTCAGCGGGCATTGCTCGACCAAGGCGTGGTGGCAGCGGCATCGGCAGGAGTACCACCGCTTGCGTTCGGATATAGAACACAGTGCGGCGGAGCTGGAGGCGTTGAAGGCCAGTGCCAAGGCGGCGACGCAGGGAGTGACGGTGACCGGGAAGGATCCGTTGGCTGACAGCTGATCTTTGTGTCGCCTGTACTGGCCTCTTCGCGGGGCCGATACAGGCGCCAGGGATGTCTAACGCAACGCCTTGCTTTGCAGTACCTCGGACTTGCGGCCCAGCACGTTCTCGCTGATTTGCACGAACTCTTCGGTGCTTACGCTGGGCAGCCGCATCAGCCCGCGCACCACATCGTCCAGCGAACGCTTGGCCTGGGTATGAATGCGGATTTCCTTGTCCAGTGCCTGTAGCAGGATTACCCCGCGGGCTACCTGGGCCGGGCTTGCGCGTTCGCCCTTGAGCTGGGTGACCTTGGCGCCCTGCTTGCTCAGGCGCGCCTGCCAGGCCTGGTAGCGGTCATCGCTGACCCCGCCCGAACGGCGCAGCAACTCGCTGGCGTAGTAGTCGGTCAGGCTTTCCACCAGCCAGTCATTGCCGTCGCGCCCACGGATCTGCGCAAACAGCTGCACCACTTCGCGCAGTAACGGGCTGCTGCCGTTCTCGCTCACCATCGGCCGGGCGCTGTGCAGGTACAGCGAACCCTGCGCGGCCATTGCCCCGCGCCACATGCCGTCACGGGCACCGACCAGCAGCAGCTTTGGCGGGTTGCGCGGGAACACCGCCTGCAGCTGCGGCCAGACGTAGGTCAGCAAGGTCAGGCTGTCCATGCGCCGCATGCCCTGCCCCACCGGCGCGGCCACGGTGACCTCGGTATCGCCCAGGCGGGCACGGCGGCTACCCAGGTCGCCGGCCAGCATCCAGCCAGTCGGGCGGTCGAACAGGCGCGAAACGTTGTCGATGCGAAACTTGTCCTTGCCAATGCGTGGCCAGGAGGTCTCGATACTCTTCCAGCCCTCGGGCAAGTCGAACGCCAGGCGCGCCACCAGCTCGGTGCCATCTTGCTGGTCAAGCCGCGCAGGCGGTACCAGCTGGTCGCCGAGGAACAGCGCCCAGTGCGGGGTGATACGTGAGGAATAGGCACCGCTGGCGAGCTTCTGGTCGAGCTGCACGCGGTAGCTGAGGCTGGTCTTGCCGGCCGCCGGCTGCCACACGCCACGCTGGCCCTTGAGTTGCCATTGGCCATCGGCCTGGAAGCCGCTGAAGGCACCCGCCTTGCCCAGGTCGAAGTCGAGGCTGCGCACAGCACTGCCTTCTGCCAGGGTCAGGCGGACTTCCGCCTGGCCACTGGCGGGCAACAGGCGCACCTGGTAGTCAAGGTCGACCTTTTTCGCCCAGGCTGGCGAACTGGCCATCAGGCCCAACAGCAAGAACAGCTGGCAACGCATACAGAAACTCCTTGTTTCCCCGTGGCAGCGGGCCGCGCCGGTCAGCTGGCGCGGAAGATCAGGTGGTCTTCCCAGTCGTCTTCGTGCACATCCTGCTCCCTGAGCATACGCCCCGACTGGGAAATGCGCTGTTCATGGACCTGCTGGCGATCGCCACAGACAAGATGGTGCCAGGCCGGCAGGTCCTTGCCCTCGCTGACCAGGCGATAACCGCAGGTGCTTGGCAGCCACGTGAACTGGTCGGCCTTGCCCGGGGTGAGCTGGATGCAGTCCGGTACATGCGCGAAGCGGTTGGGATAGTCGCTGCACTGGCAGGTATCCATGTCCAGCAACTTGCAGGCGATACGCGTGTAATAGACGCTGTTGTCGTCTTCATCCTCAAGCTTTTGCAGGCAGCACAGGCCGCAGCCGTCGCACAGCGACTCCCACTCTTGCGGGCTGAGTTGTTCGAGGGTCTTGCGCCGCCAGAACGGCGCGTTTTCAGCGATCATCACACGGTTTCCTGCATTCATCTTGGGGCCACGGCGCGCGGCGGCGCCAGTCTAGAGCCTGGCCTTCGGCAAAGCCAGACCGCTTGTCAGTCGCGACGGGACGCAGTAGCGTGCCGCTTTCCCGTACATTTGCAGGAGCTGTCATGAGCGCACCCCCCCGCATTGCCGATTACGCCATCAACGAACAGTTCATCAACCGCTGGTCGCCACGCGCCTTCACCGCCGAGCCGATCAGCGAAGAAACCCTGCTGAGCTTCCTGGAAGCCGCACGCTGGGCACCGTCGGCGTACAACTCGCAGCCTTGGCGCTTCCTGTATGCCCGCCGCGACACGCCGAACTGGGAGCGCTACCTGAACCTGCTGGTGCCGTTCAACCGCAGCTGGGCGCAACACGCCTCGGCGCTGGTGCTGATCATTTCCAAGACCACCTTTGCCGCCCCGGGCGCCACAGAAGAAAAACCGGCGCTGTGGCACACCTTCGACACAGGTTCCGCCTGGGGCCACCTGGCCCTGCAGGCCAGCATCAGCGGCTGGCATACCCATGGCATGGCCGGATTCGACCAGGACCTGGCGCGTCAGGAACTGAAGGTTCCCGAGGGCTACGTGCTGCATGCCATGGTGGCGATTGGCAAGCTGGGTGACAAGGCCAGCCTGGATGAAGCGCTGCAGTCGCGTGAAGTGCCAAGCCCGCGCAAGCCGCTGAGCGAGCTGGCTGCCGAGGGTGATTTCAGCCTGTAAGGCCTGTGTAGGCTGCACTGGCCTCTTCGCAGCACAAGGCTGCTCCTGCAGGACCTCCATCGCCCTGCAGGAGCAGCCTTGTGCTGCGAAGAGGCCGATACAGGCACTACAAATCAGTAGCCCTTGGCGAAGTCGACTTCCCCACGCAACCCCTGCCCCGCTTCATAAGCCCGCACATTCTCGACAAACAACCGCACCATCGCCGCCGGCGAGGTGGGTGCCGAACTGTGCCCGGTCAGCAACAGCCCCCAGGCGGTCCAGAACGGGTGTTGTTTGGGTAGTGGTTCCTGCCGGCAGACATCAATCACCGCACCGGCCAGATGGCCTTCCTTCAGCGCTTCGACCAGGTCGGCATCGACCACCGCCACGCCACGCCCGGCATTGATGAACAACGCCGTGGGCAGGAAGCACTTGAACAGTGCCGCGTCATACAGGTCATGGGTAGCCGGGGTGTCCGGCAGCAGGTTGATCACGTAGTCGACCTGGCCAACCATGCGCGGCAAGTCGGCCAGGGCCGCCACCTCGACGAACGGTGCCTGTTCCCGGGCGGTGCTGGCCACACCGTACAGCACCACACCAAACGGTTGCAGGAACTCGGCCACACGCTGGCCAATGTCGCCGGTGCCGACAATCAGCACCTTGCGCCCTTCCAGCGTGCGCCCCGGGCGGTCATCCCAGCGCCGCTCGACCTGGCTGACCAGGCGCGACAGCACCTCGCGCTCATGGCCGAGCATGTAGGTAAGCATGTACTCGGCCATCACCTGGCCGAAGATGCCCACCGCACGGGTCAGGCGATAGTCACGCGGCAGGCCGTCGGCCAGCAACGGCGTGATACCGGCCCACGTCGATTGCATCCACTGCGGCTTGAGGCCCTGGCGCAGCAAGCTTGCCAGCAGGTCCGGCTGGCCCAGCCACACCGTGCACTGCGATGCCTGCTGCGCCAGTTCGGCGGAGTCACCGCTGGTCAGGATTTCCACTTCAGGCGCTGCTTCACGCAATAGCCCGGCGTATCGAGCATGCTCATGCTCAGCAATCAGTACACGCATGGTCAGACCGGGTCGTTACGGCGCAGCAGCTCTTCGGGCAGGTGCTCGATGTACTCATCTTCCAGCGGCGGCATCTGCAGGTGGTAGCCCTGGTTGTCGAGGTTCTCCAGTACCTTGGTGATGTCCTCGCGGGCCAGCTTGCGCTCGGGGCTGAGCACCAGGTCAAACGCGTGCATGGGGGTACCAAAGGCCGGCAGCAGGCCTTCGGGCACGCGCTCCAGGCCGTCCGCCTTGAGCACGTAGAGGTACATTTCGTTCTTGCGGGGGCTCTTGTAGATCGAGCAAATGCGTTTCATCGGGTCTCTCCGGCACCTGCGAGGTTGTCCAGCAGGGCCTGGCCCATGCGCTCACGGCGCCAGCCGCGCAGCGAATCGGGCAGTTGATATGGGCCGTTGGGGTAGCCGCTCTTGAGCAGCGCCTCCAGGGCTTTCTTGCGCAGCATCAGCTCGGGGGTAATCCCCAGGCGCTCGCCTTCGGCCTGGCCGATGGCACGCAGCTGCTTGAGGATGCCGGCGGCCTCGATCGGCAATGGCTCGGGCAAGGGCGCTGGCCACTGCTCCGCTGGCAGACTACCGGCGCGCTTGATCAGCTGGATGAGGAACTCACCGTCCTGACGAATGGTGCGCGGGTGCATCTCGTCGATCTTGGCCAGCGCCGACAGGTTGCTTGGCTGGCTCTTGGCCATGGGCCACAACGAGTGTTCCTTGAGGATGCGGTTACGCGGCACATCGCGGTTGCGGGCTTCGCGCTCGCGCCAGGCGCACAGTTCACGCAGCACCGCCAGTTGCTGGGGGGCCAGCTTCCAGGCGAGCTTGACGTCGCGGTACAGGCTTTCGGGCTCGACTTCACGACGCAATGCGGCCACCAGTTCGGCACCGTCCTCCAGCACCCAGGCGTACTTGTCGTCGGACAAGCGCGGGCGCAGCGCGGTGAACAGCTCGGCCAGGTGCACGGCATCCTCGGCAGCGTAGCTGACCTGGGTTTCCGAGAGCGGGCGCTGCAGCCAGTCGGAACGGGTCTCCCCCTTGGGCAGCTCGATACCCAGCACCTCTTGCACCAGGCGCGAATAACCCATGCTGAAGCCCAGGTTCAGGTAACCGGCAGCCAGCTGGGTGTCGAACAGCGGCTGCGGCAGCTTGCCGGTCAGGCGCAGCAGCACTTCAAGGTCTTCGCTGCAGGCGTGCAGCACCTTGACCACGCCACTGTCTTCCAGCAGGTCGGCCAAGGGCTGCCAGTTGCCGATCAACAGCGGGTCGATCAGGAAGGCCCGCTGGCCGTCACCGATCTGAATCAGCCCGGCTTTCGGGTAAAAGGTGTCGACCCGCATGAATTCGGTGTCGACGGCGACGAAGGGCAGTTGGTGCCAGTCGCGGCAGTGTTCGGCCAGGCTCTGGTCGTCACGGATCCAGTGAATTTCGATGGCCACGAGGCTCTCCCACTAACATTGGCGCGCAGTATATACGGCGCGGGCACTGCTGGTGAAACCTGCGCCATCCCTGGAGTAGATAAACGGCGCTGCAAACCGGCCCGTTTTTGTAGGAGCAGCCTTGTGCTGCGAAAGGGCCGGTGCAGGCATTCTGGTAATGGGCTGGCTGTACCGGCCTCTTCGCAGCACAAGGCTGCTCCTACCGGGGGAGGTACAGTCATGCATTCAGCGCTTGGCCGCCAGCCAAGGCCGGCAGCTGGCGAACATGTCCAGCGACTGCTGGTAGAGCTCGGTGTGCACCTGTAACAGGCCGAGCATGGAGTGGAACAGGTTGTCCTGCGACAGCGGGGCATCGCTGAGCTTGGCCAGGCAGTCGGTGTCGAGGCCGAAGTCTTCCTTGTAGCTGTCGGAGAACCAGGTCAGCAGCGGCACGTGCTTCTGCTGCTCTGGGGCAATGGCGTAAGGCGTGCCGTGCAGGAACAGGTTGTACTCGCCCAGCGACTCGCCATGGTCGGACAGGTAGATCATGGCCGTATCGACTTTGTCCTGTTTGCTGCGCAAGCTGTCGATCAGCGACGCCAGCACCTTGTCGGTGTAGGCCAGGGTGTTGTCGTAGCCGTTGATGATTTCCTGCTCGCTGCACTGGTTCAGCGCGTTGCTCTGGCACACCGGCGTGAAGCGCTCGCCGCCATTGGGGTAGCGCTTGAAGTATTCCGGGCCGTGGCTGCCCATCTGGTGCAGCACCAGCACGGTATCCTTGTCGAGGTTGTCGATCAGCTCGTCCAGGCCTTGCAGCAGGATCTGGTCATGGCATTCGCCATTGGCGCACAGCTGGGGGTCCTTGAGGTTGCTGACATCAATGAACTGCACACGGTTGCAGGTACCCTTGCAGCCTGACTGGTTGTCACGCCATTGTACGGCCAGGCCGGCACGCTGAAGGATGTCCAGCAGCCCTTCGCGGTTCTTCGCCACGCGGGCGTCGTAATCCTTGCGTTTCATGCCCGAGAACATGCACGGCACCGAGACTGCCGTTTCCGTACCGCACGAGTGCACGTCGGAAAACGCCAACAGGCCCTGTTCCCTGGCCAGGTTCGGCGTGGTATCGCGGTCATAGCCCAGTACGCCGAAATGGTCTGCCCGGGCACTTTCACCAACCACCAGCACTGTCAGCGACTTGCGCTCATGTTTTTGCCAGGCGGCATCACGCTTGGCATCTTCGCCATAGTGCTGGAACGGGCGCGAAGCAGTACCGACTCGCTCGCTGACATAACCAATGGAGGCCCCGACGATATTGCTCGGGGTGAGCATCAGGCGCAGTTCGTGGTGGTTGCGAAACAGCGACGACAAGCCTTGATAGTTGACCAGCGCTACCGAGCCAAGGGCCACGACACAGGCACCACTGACCACCAGCTTGCCCAGCAGCTCACGGTGCCAGGGGCGGTAGGTGACAGGCGCTTTCCACAGCAGCACCGAAGGCAATACGCCCAGCAGCAGGATATAGGCAGCAAACTTCAGCGACATCAAGTCGCGCACTTCTGCAACATTGGTCTCAGCCATATTGCGGAACATGCCGGCATCAATAAGTACACCGTACTGGTTCATGAAGTAAGCCACACCGGCTCCACTCATGAACAACACGATAAGTAACGGCTTCAATATATAGCGGAAGGCGAACAAGGTGAGGATCAGATTGAAGGCAAACAACATCAGCACGGCAAATGCCAAGCTCAGCCACAGCCCCGACAGGCCGGCGGGCACGACCTCTTGCAGATGCTCCCAAAGGAACATGTTCAAGCCAATCAGCAGGTAAAGGCTGGCCAGCAGCGTGACCCATTCAGTCCGCATGGATTTGAAGTTGAGCATCAGCGTTCGCAATCAAGAGTAATTATCAACTCCCAGGCCGCATGGCACGGTGGGAAAGTTGGGCGAACTCTAGAAAGCGCGTCATCAATTTTTCGTGAAAAAGACGGTAACAATTTAGTGAAGCTGCGTCTTTTATCAATTACCTGACAGCGGTTCAGCTGGCATTCAGCCTGGCAGCCGTCACAAGCCTGCGCAAACGCGGCTATCCTCAGTGGTCAGGACCTTACCGACAACCCTGACAGAGGTGAAGAAATGCCAGTTCCGCATGATCTGCTCGCTGACCTGCACGTTACCGCTGATGCATTCCAGGCGCTCATAGACAAGGACCAGACGCTGCACACGCTGCACAAGGAATACAACGCCAAGGACAAGGAGGTGGTCGCCGCCGAAGGCAACGGTACCAACGACGACGCCGTCAACCGGCTGCGCAAGGAACGGTTGCTGATCAAGGACAAGATCGAACGGATCATCCATCCGCCCAAATCCTGACAAAAATTCATCAAACCTGCAGGCCTCTTCGCGGGCTCGCCCGCGAAGAGGCCTGCCGCCCTTACACTGCAGCCAGCGCTTTCAGTGCACCATCCAGGTCCTCGATCAGGTCGCGGTAATCCTCGATCCCCACCGACAGCCGCAGCAGGTTCTCGCTGATCCCCATCACCCCTTTCTGCTCCGGGCTCAGCGAGCAGTGCGACATGGTCCACGAGTGGTTGATCATGCTCTCCACCCCGCCCAGCGAGTCAGCCAGCACAAAAATCTGCAGCGCTTCCACCAGGCGGTTGAGCGCGGCCCGATCACCCTTGACCTTCATCGCCACCACCGCCCCGCCACTGCGCATCTGGCGTTTGCACAGTTCATGCTGGGGGTGGCTTTCCAGCCCCGGGTAATACACCTGCTCGATCTGCGCATGCCCTTCGAGGAAACGTGCCACCTGCAGGGCGTTGCTGCATTGGCGTTCCATGCGCACATCCAGGGTCTTCAGGCCGCGCAGGGCGAGGTAGCAGTCGAACGGCCCCTGCACCGCACCAATCGCCATGCTGATGCGGCGCAGGCGCGCCAGCAGCGCATCATTGGCCGCCACTACCACGCCACCGGTCAGGTCGGAGTGGCCGCCGATGTACTTGCTGGCCGAGTGCATCACCAGGTCCACGCCCAAGGTGATCGGACGCTGGTTCCACGGTGAGCAGAAGGTATTGTCGATGCAGGTGAGAATCCCCCGCGCCCTGGCAAGGTCGCACACTGCCTTGATGTCGACCAGGTGCAGCAACGGGTTGGTCGGCGACTCGATCCAGATCAGCTGGGTTTCTGGCTTGATGGCGGCAGCCACGGCCTCAAGGTCGTTGAGGTCGACATAGGTGGTGGTCAGGCCCGAGGTGCGGCTGCGGTAGTCTTCCAGGATGCGGAAGGTGCCGCCATACACGCCGTTCATCACTACCACATGGGAGTCCTTGGGCAGTAGCTCCAGCACCGTCGCAGTGGCATTCACCCCCGAGGCACAGGCCACCGCGCCCACGCCTTCCTCCAGGGCGGCGACACAGGTTTCGTAGGCATGCCGGGTGGGGTTGCCGACCCGGCTGTAGGAGTACTCCGGCTTGTCGTCCAGGCTGCGCTTGGTGAACGAGCTGGCGGTGACGATGGCCGGGAAGATGGCGTTTTCGGCGACGCTGAACTGCTCGCCGGCGTGAATGGTACGGGTGGCGAAATTGCGCGGCTTGTCGGACATGGTCAGGCCCATTGGCAGAGTGAAGGCTGCAACTATCGCACAACCCAAATCTTCTGGCCTTGGGGTAATCTGTGAAAAATTTTTCTACACGGCCCGCGCGCGATATGGACAGTTTCGACCAGCACATTCTTACCCTGCTTCAGCGCGATGCCTCGATCTCGCTCAAGGACCTGGCCGAGGCCGTCAACCTGTCCACCACGCCGTGCTGGAAGCGGGTCAAGCGCCTGGAAGAAGAAGGCTACATACTTGGCCGTGTCGCCCTGCTGGACCCCGAGCGGCTAGGGCTGGGGCTGACGGTGTTCGTCCAGCTCAAGACCCAGCGCCACGACAGCGCCTGGCTGGAGCAGTTTGCCGCGACTGTGACCGGGTTCGAGGAAGTGATGGAGTTTTACCGCATGTCGGGGGATTGGGACTACATGCTGCGGGTGGTGGTGGGGGATATTGCGGCGTATGACCGGTTCTACAAAAAGCTGATTACCCGTACCGATGGGCTGTCGAACATCACATCCAGTTTTGCCATGGAGCAGATGAAGTACACCACGGCCTACCCGGTGCATCGGTGATCAAGGACTGCTTTACAGCCCATTCGCGGCACAAGGCCGCTCCTACAGGGGAATGCGATCACCTGTAGGAGCGGCCTTGTGCCGCGAAGAGGCCAGCTCAGGCAACCGGTCAATCCGAAGCCAACACCGCGGCAATGCGGTTCCCCGCCTTGGCTTTCTCGACCTTGATGGCCACAAATTTCGAGGTCGGGGTGTAGGTCCCCTCGCCATAACTTTCCAGCGGCACCAGTGGGTTGGTCTCCGGGTAATACGCCGCTGCCTGCCCCTCAGGCACGTCATACGCCACCAGTCGGAACCCCGACACCCGCCGCTCCACGCCATCCTCCCACATCGACACCAGGTCCACCTGCTCACCCGGCTCGAAGCCCAGGCGGCGGATGTCGGCCTCGTTGACGAACACCACTTCACGCAGGCCGAACACCCCGCGGTAGCGGTCATCCAGGCCATACAGGGTGGTGTTGTACTGGTCATGCGAGCGCAGCGTCTGCAGGATCAGGTCGGGCTTGTCACCCCGCGCCAGCACCTTGGCGTTGACCAACTCTTCCGGCAGTGCGTGGGGCATGAAGCGGGCCTTGCCCGTGGCCGTGCGGAATTTGCGATCGGCGGCATTGTTGCCCAGGTGGAAACCGCCCGGGCTATGCAGGCGTTGGTTGAAGCCGGTGAAACCCGGGATCACGTCGGCGATCATGTCACGAATGCGGTTGTAGTCGGCCACCGCATACTCCCAGTCGATCGGCTGATTGCCCAGCGTGGCCTTGGCCATGCCGGCGACGATCCACGGTTCGGAGCGCATGTGCGGCGAACGCGGGCGCAACTGGCCGTTGGAGATGTGCACCATGCTGAAGGTGTCCTCCACGGTCACCCCTTGCGGCCCTTCGGCCTGCAGGTCGATTTCGGTACGGCCCAGGCACGGCAAAATCAACGCATCGCGGCCTGTCACCAGGTGCGAGCGGTTGAGCTTGGTGGAAATCTGCACGGTCAACGCGCAGTTCTGCAGGGCCGCGTGGGTGCGCGGGGTGTCCGGGGTGGCTTGGGCGAAGTTGCCGCCCAAGGCGATGAACACCTTGGCCCGGCCCTCTTCCATGGCCTTGATCGCCAGCACCGCGTTGTGCCCGTGGGCCCGCGGCACGCGGAACTGGAAGCGTTTTTCGATGGCGTCGAGCAGCGCCGCCTTGGGCTTCTCGTCGATGCCCATGGTGCGGTCCCCCTGCACGTTGCTGTGGCCGCGCACCGGCGACAGGCCGGCGCCGGGCTTGCCGACGTTGCCGCGCAGCAGCTGCAGGTTGACGATTTCCTGCACGGTCGGCACCGAATGGCGGTGCTGGGTGACGCCCATGGCCCAGCACATGATCACCCGCTCGGCCTTGCGGTACATGCGTGCGGCCAGCTCGATCTCGGCCAGGGTCAGGCCCGACTGTTTGACGATGTGCTCCCAAGAGGTGGCGTCCACCGCTGCCAGGTAGTCATCGACGCCGCTGGTGTGCTCGGCGATGAAAGCATGGTCGAACACCGCCGGCTCGCCCTTGGCCTGGGCTTCGCGCTCCCACTGCAAGAGGAATTTGGCAATGCCACGCATGGCCGCCATGTCACCGCCCAAGGCCGGGCGGAAGTAGGCGCTGGACGTCGGCTCGGAGCCGTTGCTGAGCATTTCGAACGGGTGCTGCGGGTGCTGGAAGCGCTCCAGGCCACGCTCCTTCAGCGGGTTGAAGCACACCACCTGGGCCCCGCGCTTGACCGCCTCACGCAGCGGTTCGAGCATGCGTGGGTGGTTGGTGCCGGGGTTCTGGCCGATGACAAAGATGGCGTCGGCCAGCTCCAGGTCGTGAAACACCACGGTGCCCTTGCCCACCCCGAGGGTTTCCGACATGCCGGCGCCGCTGGCTTCGTGGCACATGTTCGAGCAATCGGGGAAGTTGTTGGTGCCGTAAGCGCGCACGAACAGCTGGTACAGGAACGCCGCCTCGTTGCTGGCCCGGCCCGAGGTGTAGAACTCGGCCTCATCGGGCGACTGCAGCGCACGCAGGTGCGTGGCGACCAGCTCGAAGGCCTCCTGCCAGGTGGTTTCGACATAGTGATCGGTGGCAGCGTCGTAGCGCATCGGGTGCGTGAGGCGGCCCTGGTATTCGAGCCAGTAGTCGGTCTGGTCCTTCAGCGCGCTGACGCTGTATTTGGCGAAGAAGGCCGGGTCGACCGAGCGGCCGGTGGCTTCCCAGTTAACCGCCTTGGCGCCGTTTTCGCAGAACTTGACCATATCGCTCTCCGGAGACTCGCCCCAGGCACAGCCGGGGCAGTCGAAGCCGCCGTTCTGGTTGGTCTTGAGCATGGCCCGCAGGTTCTTGAAGGCATTTTCGCTGCCCAGCCAGCTTTTGGTAACGCTCTTGAGCGCCCCCCAGCCAGCGGCGGCGCCCTTGTAGTCCCTGATGTGTTCGTCCTGGCTCATGCGATGAATCCTCACGCTTCGATGCTTTTTTCCAGCCTATTGAGCGTGAGGCAGGGGCGTCCAATCGAAAGATCTTACGGTGTGATAAGCGGTTTCGATCATGGGCCGGGAATGTGCTTGCCGCCATGATAGAGGCCGTCGATCAAGCAGTCGGACAAAGCAATTTGACGCACCTGCGGCCAGGTTATAGCTTGGAGTTGTGTCCCAACCCATTCGAGCGCGAACGTGGAACAGAACAGCCGGGCCCTGATCGACGGCTTCAACCGGAAAATCGACTACCTGCGGATGTCGGTCACCGACCGCTGTGACTTCCGTTGCGTGTACTGCATGGCAGAAGACATGCAGTTTCTGCCGCGCCAGCAGATCCTCAGCCTCGAAGAACTGTTCCAGGTGGCCGAGCGCTTCGTCGCCCTGGGCACCCGCAAGATCCGCCTGACCGGCGGCGAGCCACTGGTACGCCAGGGCATCGTCGACCTGTGCGGGCGCATCGCAGCCCTGCCCGGCTTGCGCGAACTGTGCCTGACCAGCAACGGCTCGCAACTCGGGCGCCTGGCCCAGCCGCTGTTCGATGCCGGCGTGACGCGCCTGAACATCAGCCTCGACAGCCTGGACGCCGACCGCTTCAAGCAGCTGACCCGCACCGGCGACCTGCATCAGGTCATCGCCGGTATCGACGCCGCACGCAAGGCCGGGTTCAAGCGCACCAAGCTCAACTGCGTGGTGCTCAAGGGCCGCAACGATCATGAACTGGTCGACCTGGTGCGCTTCGCCATTGATCGCGAACTGGACATCACCTTCATCGAAGAAATGCCGCTAGGGGTGATCAGCGAGCACGAACGCGGCGAGTCGTTCTGCTCCAGTGATGAAGTACGTGAGCGCCTGGCCGAGCAGTTCACCCTGATCGAATCCACCGAATCCTCACAGGGCCCGGCCCGCTACTGGCGCCTGGCCGAAACCGCGGACACCCGAGTCGGCTTCATATCGCCGCACAGCCACAATTTCTGCGCCACCTGCAACCGCGTGCGCCTGACGGTCGAAGGCCGCCTGCTGCTATGCCTGGGCAATGAACATTCGGTGGACCTCAAGCATGTGCTGCGCGCGCACCCTGGCAATGCCGAACGCCTGGAAAAGGCCATCCGCGATTCGCTGCACCTCAAGCCGTACCGCCATCACTTCGAAGTCGGTGGCGACGTGCAGATCCTGCGCTTCATGAACATGACCGGCGGCTAAGCGGCCGTCTCTGGAAATCCATGATCGTCCACCCAACCCCCGATGTGCTGCGCGTGCTGTTCACCCTCAAGGGTTCGATCGTCAAGCGCATTGCCCTGCGCTGCCTGATGGTAACCCTGCTGGCCGCGCTGATCGTGCTGATCGAGCGCCATTACCCGGCGTTTTTCTACCCGGTGAGCGCCACGCCGTTCACCTTGCTTGGCCTGTCGCTGTCGATCTTCATGAGCTTTCGCAACAACGCCTGCTATGACCGCTGGTGGGAGGGCCGCAAAGCTTGGGGCAAGCTGATCATCGAAACCCGCTCGTTCGTGCGTGAGAGCGTTGTCATTACAGATGGAAAACTGCGTAACGAACTGCTGCGCAGCCTGTGCGGTTTTGCCCATGCATTGAATGCGCGGCTGCGCGGTGAGGACGAACTGGCGGCTGCCCGGCCATGGCTCGCCCGGCCAGAGGCGATCAGCTCGCACAACGTGTGCGATGGCATCCTGCGCGAAATTGGCCAGCATTGCTCAAGGCTGGCAGAGCAACAGCAGATCAGTGACTGGCGCTACAGTTTGCTGGAGCAGCGGCTGGTAGGGTTGACCGAAGTACAGGCCACCTGTGAGCGGATCAAGGGTACGCCCTTGCCGTTCCCCTATACGCTGCTGCTGCACCGCACCATCTACATCTTCTGCCTGCTGCTACCGTTTGCCCTGGCCGAGCCCCTGGGCTGGCTGGCGCCGCTGTTCACCACCATCGTGGGGTACACGTTCTTCGGGCTGGATGCGATTGGCAACGAGCTGGAAGACCCGTTCGGGCGCGATGAGAATGATTTGCCGACCGATGCCATGGTGCGGACTGTGGAGCGCGATGTGCTGGCGGGGTTGGGGGAGCAGCAGTTGCCGCCGGCGTTGTTGCCGGTGGGGTATGTGTTGAGCTGACGATTTGTGGTTGCCTGTTCTGGCCTCTTCGCGGGCGTGCCCGCGAAGAGGCCAGAACAGGAGTAGCATCAGCCCCGACTTGCGCAGGCCTCGATCGGCAACAGTTGTTTGACGAAATTGCACGGCCGATGCCGGGCATCCAGCTGCTCGGCCAGGATACCCTCCCACGCGGTACGGCAGGCCCCGGTAGAGCCAGGCAGGCAGCACACCAACGTTCTGTTGGACAACCCGGCCAACGCCCTGCTCTGCACGGTCGAGGTGCCGATATCCAGAATCGACAACGCCCGGAACAGCTCGCCAAAACCATCGATGCGCTTGTCCAGCAAGCATTCGACGGCCTCCGGTGTGCTGTCTCGCCCGGTAAAGCCGGTGCCGCCGGTAATCAGCACCACCTGCACCTGCTCATCGGCAATCCAGGTCGCCACCTGGGCGCGGATCTTGTACAGGTCGTCCTTGAGCAGCGCCCGCGCCACCAGTCGGTGGCCGATCTCTACCGAACGGCTGGCCAGCAGCTCGCCAGAGGTATCGTTGTCGTAGGTACGGGTGTCGCTGACGGTCAGCACGGCGATGTTCAGCGGTACGAAGACTGCATCGGGTTGGACGCGCACGGTAAAGCTCCTTGAATGGCATTGTCGCCACGCTAGAGGCACGGCCCGAGGGCGTCCAATCAATATGGCGTACCGGGCGATCAATGACATCTATCGCAGACGTGGGTTAAGGTCTGCATAACCAGACGCCAGGCATTTCCATGGACATCAAGCAGCTCAAGTTCCTCATCGCCCTCGACCAGACCCGCCACTTCGGCCAGGCGGCGGCGCTGTGCCATATCACCCAGCCAACGCTGTCCATGCGCCTGCGCAACCTGGAGGACGAGCTGGAGCTGGTGCTGGTCAAGCGCGGCCAGCGCTTCGAAGGTTTTACCGAGGCCGGCGAGCGCATCCTGGCCTGGGCCCGCACCCTGCTTGCCGCCCACGACGGCCTGCAGGCCGAGGCTGCCAGCTGCCGCGGCCAAGTGGTCGGCAGCCTACGCCTGGGTACGGTACCGCTGGCCAGCTTCAACCCCATGCACCTGCTGCTGCCACTGCGCGAAAAATACCCCGAACTGCACTTTCAACTCAGCTCGCTGAGCTCGGAGCAAGTCATCGACGGGCTCAGCCGCAACCAGCTCGACCTGGGTATTTGCTACCTGGACCAGGTCAACACCAGCTTCTTTGAAGTGATCGAACTGGGCACCACCACCATGGGCCTGTTGCACGACACCCGGCACTTCCAGTTCGCCAGCGACCCGCTGCGCTGGGATGCACTCAGCGACATACCACTGGGCCTGCTGAGCAAGGGCATGCACTACCGCCAGTCTCTGGACCTGAGCTTCCGCAGCCGCGGCCTGGAGCCGAATGCGGTACTGGAAAGCGACTCGACCTTCCAGCTGATCCAGGCCATCAACACCGGCATGTGCTGCGCGATCATGCCGCTGGACTGCGGCCTGGAAGACCTCAGCGAGCACCTGCGCATCGTGCCGGTGGCCGACGCCGCCATCCACAGCCCGGTCGGCCTGCTGTTGCGCCGCAGCGAGCCGCGCTCGGCGATTGCCGAACAGTGCTTCGCCGAGGCACGGGCACTGTTTCAAGCCACCTGATCGCTGGTGGCCTGGCGGTACTGGCGCGGGGTAAAGCCGGTCAGTTGCTTGAACTGGCGGCTGAAGGCGCTGTGGTCGGTGTAGCCGCAGCACATCGCCACGTCCGTGATGGGCAGGTCCGAATGCAACAGGCGGTGGGCGTGCTCCAGGCGTGCCTTGTGGATCATCTGCCGGGGCGTGAGGTGGAACACCCGCTTGCAGTAGCGCTCCAGCTGGGCCACGGAAATACCGGCGATGCGGGTCAGCTCGCCCATGCTGATCGGCTGGTGAAAGTGCTGGCGAATGTGCTCGTCCACCGCGGCCAGGCGTTGATAGGCGGGGTGGCTGTCGGCGGCTGATTGCAGGTCGACCGAAATGCCGACCAGGCCGATGATCTCGCCCGCCTGGTTGTACAGCGGGCGCTTGTGGGTCAGGCACCAGCCGGGTTCACGGCTGCCGTACAGGTGCAGCTCCAGTTGGTCCTCCAGCACCATCCCTTCCTTGAGCACCCGGCGGTCTTGTTCGGTGTAGCCGGGGCCCAGCTGTGCCGGGAATACCTCGGCGCTGGTCTTGCCCAGCAGCGGTTGCAGGCGCTTGAGGCCGCAGCGCTGGACCAGGGTGTTGTTGGCCAGCACATAGCGGGCGGCCGGGTCCTTGATGAAGATGGCGGCGTTGGGGATGGCGTCGAGGATCGGCAGCAGCAGCGACACACCGGCGAGCAGGGCCTCGAGGGTGGCGGGGCGGTGCTGGTCGAGGGACTGGTAGAGGGTTGCCAGGGGGGTGTTGGTCATCTTCTCTATCTCGGTTCTCTGGGCGGGCCTCTTCGCAGCACAAGGCTGCTCCTACAGGTCTTGATAGCCATGCGGTCCTTGTAGGAGCAGCCTTGTGCTGCGAAGAGGCCAGCACTGGCGCTGCATCTCTCAAACCCTTATCCGGTATGGCCTACAGCCTATCCACCAGCCCACCCTGGCCACCAGCTTTTTTTGCAACTGTGCCGATTTCGTCATCCCCCCTGCAGAAAACCATCAAGAACCGTCGCCCCGACCGGTTCACTCTATGCCCCACGCAAGCCGCCCAAGTCCTACAAGAGCGCGGCCCAAAAAGCCGCATCTCGTGACATCAGACCTGCCTATCCAATAACCAACAAAAAGGCGAACCCATGTCAGGCAAATTCAAAAAACAGTTATCACTGCTGGACCTCACCTTCATCGGCCTAGGGGCCATTTTCGGCTCCGGCTGGCTGTTCGCCGCCAGCCACGTGTCGGCCATCGCCGGCCCGGCCGGCATCCTCTCCTGGTTCCTCGGCGGGTTCGCCGTACTGCTGCTGGGCATCGTCTACTGCGAACTGGGCGCCGCCCTGCCACGTGCCGGTGGCGTAGTGCGCTACCCGGTTTACTCGCACGGCCCACTGCTCGGCTACCTGATGGGTTTCATCACCCTGATCGCCTTTTCCAGCCTGATCGCCATCGAAGTGGTCGCCTCACGCCAATACGCCGCTGCCTGGTTCCCCGGGCTCACCAAGGCCGGCTCCAGCGACCCGACCGTGCTCGGCTGGCTGGTGCAGTTCG
The DNA here is from genome assembly GCF_046534675.1 of Pseudomonas sp. SIMBA_067. NCBI lineage: Bacteria > Pseudomonadati > Pseudomonadota > Gammaproteobacteria > Pseudomonadales > Pseudomonadaceae > Pseudomonas > Pseudomonas sp. SIMBA_067. The sequence goes on from NZ_JAWRYH010000013.1 coordinate 46,330, forward strand.
CCCTGCTGGGGCTGTTCTTCTTCCTCAACTACCGCAGCGTGAAAACCTTCGCCAAGGCCAACAACCTGGTCAGCGTGTTCAAGTTCATCGTGCCGCTGCTGGTAATCGGCGTGCTGTTCACCTTCTTCAAACCAGAAAACTTCGAGGTCCAGGGCTTTGCCCCGTTCGGCCTGTCCGGGGTGGAAATGGCCGTGTCGGCAGGCGGCATCATCTTCGCCTACCTGGGCCTGACGCCGATCATTTCGGTGGCCAGCGAGGTGAAGAACCCACAGCGCACCATCCCTATCGCACTGATTTTGTCGGTGCTGCTGTCCACCGCGATCTACGCCCTGCTGCAACTGGCCTTCCTCGGCAGCGTGCCCACCGAAATGCTGGCCAACGGCTGGGCCAGCGTGACCAAGGAACTGGCCCTGCCCTACCGTGACATCGCCCTGGCCCTGGGTGTGGGCTGGCTGGCCTACCTGGTGGTGGCCGACGCCGTGATCTCGCCCAGCGGCTGCGGCAACATCTACATGAACGCCACCCCGCGGGTGATCTATGGCTGGGCGCAGACCGGCACCTTCTTCAAGTACTTCACCCGCATCGATGCAGAATCCGGCATCCCGCGCCCGGCCCTGTGGCTGACGTTTGGCCTGTCGGTGTTCTGGACCCTGCCGTTCCCCTCGTGGGAAGCGCTGATCAACGTGGTATCGGCTGCCCTGGTACTGAGCTACGCCGTCGCCCCGGTCACCGTCGCCGCCCTGCGCCGCAATGCACCAGACATGCCGCGCCCGTTCCGGGTCAAGGGCATGGCGGTGCTCGGCCCGCTGTCGTTCATCATCGCCGCGCTGATCGTGTACTGGTCGGGCTGGAACACCGTGTCGTGGCTGCTGGCCCTGCAAATCGTGATGTTCGTGCTGTACCTGCTGTGCAGCCGTTTCGTACCCACCCAACACCTGTCGCTGGCCCAGCAAGTACGCTCGTCGGCATGGCTGATCGGCTTCTACGCGGTGACCATCCTGCTGTCGTGGTTGGGCAGCTTCGGCGGCCTGGGGGTGCTCGGCCACCCGTTCGACACCGTGGCTGTGGCCGCCTGCGCGCTGGGCATCTACTACTGGGGCGCCGCGACTGGCGTGCCTGCCCACCTGGTGCGCCTGGAAGGTGAAGACGAAAGCGAAGCCGCCGCTGAAACCTATACCCGCCGCCCTGCCGCCGTCGCTTCCTGATCTTTTACGCAAGGGACAAGCCCATGAAACAGATACACGTCATCGACTCCCACACTGGCGGCGAACCAACCCGCCTGGTGATGAAGGGCTTCCCGCAACTGCGCGGCCGCAGCATGGCCGAACAGCGCGACGAACTGCGCGAGCTGCACGACCCATGGCGCCGTGCCTGCCTGCTGGAGCCACGCGGCAACGATGTGCTGGTCGGCGCGCTGTATTGCCCACCGATGTCGGCCAACGCCACCTGCGGGGTGATCTTCTTCAACAACGCCGGCTACCTGAACATGTGCGGCCACGGCACCATCGGCCTGGTCGCCTCGTTGCAGCACTTGGGCCTGATCGCACCGGGTGTGCACAAGATCGACACCCCGGTCGGCCAGGTCAGCGCCACCCTGCATGAAGACGGCGCCATCACCATCGGCAACGTGCCCTCCTACCGCTACCGCCAACAGGTAGCGGTGGACGTGCCCGGCCACGGCGTGGTGCGCGGCGACATCGCCTGGGGCGGCAACTGGTTCTTCCTGGTTTCCGAACACGGCCAGCGTATCGAGCTGGCCAACCGTGAGGCGCTGACCGAGTACACCTGGGCCATGCTCAAGGCCCTCGAAACCCAGGGCATCACCGGCGAAAACGGCGCGCCTATCGACCACGTCGAGCTGTTTGCCGACGACGCCAACGCCGACAGCCGCAACTTCGTGATGTGCCCCGGCAAGGCCTACGACCGCTCCCCGTGCGGCACCGGCACCAGCGCCAAGCTGGCCTGCCTGGCCGCCGACGGCAAGCTTGCCGAAGGCCAGACCTGGGTACAGGCCAGCATCACCGGCAGCCAGTTCCATGGCCGCTACGAGCGCGACGGCGACCACATTCGCCCGTTCATCACCGGCCGCGCCTACATGACCGCCGACAGCACCCTGCTGATCGACGAACAGGACCCGTTCGCCTGGGGCATCTGACCCCGCCTTTTTCCGACTGAATACTGCGAGGAGTGACAACAATGACCAACAACATCTTCACCGGCACCATGCCCGCCCTGATGACCCCGTGCACCGCCGAACGCAAGCCGGACTTCGACGCCCTGGTGCGCAAGGGCCGTGAACTGATCGCGGCCGGCATGAGCGCTGTGGTGTATTGCGGCTCGATGGGCGACTGGCCGCTGCTGACCGAGGCCGAGCGCCAGGAAGGCGTGGCGCGCCTGGTGGCCGCCGGCATTCCGACCATTGTCGGCACCGGCGCGGTAAACACCCGTGAAGCGGTAGCGCATGCCGCCCACGCCGCCGAAGTGGGCGCCGCCGGCCTGATGGTCATCCCTCGCGTGCTCAGCCGCGGCGCTTCGCTGATCGCCCAGAAACACCACTTCTCGGCCATCCTCGCGGCGGCGCCCAAGCTGCCAGCGGTGATCTACAACAGCCCCTACTACGGTTTTGCCACCCGCGCCGACCTGTTCTTCGAACTGCGCCGCGAATTCCCCAACCTGATCGGCTTCAAGGAATTCGGTGGTGGCGCCGACCTGCGTTACGCCGCCGAACACATCACCTCCAAGGATGACGACGTGACCCTGATGGTCGGCGTGGACACCCAGGTGGTGCATGGCTTCGTCAACTGCAACGCCACCGGTGCCATCACCGGTATCGGCAACGCCCTGCCCCGCGAGGTGCTGCACCTGGTAAGCCTGAGCAAGCAGGCGGCCAAGGGCGACGCCAAGGCCCGCCGCCTGGCGCGCGAGCTGGAAGCGGCGCTGGCGGTGCTGTCGTCGTTCGATGAAGGCTGCGACCTGGTGCTGTACTACAAGCACCTGATGGTGCTGAACGGCGACAGCGAGTACAGCCTGCACTTCAACGAAACCGACCTGCTGACCGATGCCCAGCGCAACTATGCCGAACAGCAGTACGCGCTGTTCCGCAACTGGTACGCCAGCTGGTCGGCCGAGCAGAACATCGCCTGACCAAAGCCCTGCTTGGGCCCTTGTAGGAGCGGCCTTGTGCCGCGAATGGCTGCAAAGCAGCCCCAGCATTTCAGCGCAGACACACAAATTGCTGGGGCTGCTTTGCAGCCCTTCGCGGCACAAGGCCGCTCCTACAGGGGTTGCGGTTTACCTTGATACCCGAATTTGATCCACAAGGAGGATACATGACCCTCACCGGCAACATGCTGATCGGCCAGACGCCGGTAACCGGCAGCCGCGAAGCCATCCGCGCCATCGACCCGGCCACCGGCCAGCCGCTGGAACCGGCCTACCTGGGCGGCACCGGCGAACACGTGGCCCAAGCCTGCGCCCTGGCCTGGGCGGCGTTCGATGGCTACCGCGAAACCACGCTCGAACAACGGGCACAATTCCTCGAAACCATCGCCACCCAGATCGAAGCGCTGGGCGATGCCCTGATTGACCGCGCCGTGGCCGAAAGCGGTCTGCCCAAGGCGCGTATCCAGGGCGAGCGTGGCCGCACCTGTACCCAACTGCGAACCTTCGCCCGGGTAGTGCGGGCCGGTGAATGGCTGGATGTGCGGGTCGACAACGCCCAGCCAGAACGCCAGCCCTTGCCGCGCGCCGACCTGCGCCAGCGCCAGGTGGCCCTGGGGCCGGTAGCCGTGTTCGGCGCCAGCAATTTCCCGCTGGCCTTCTCGGTGGCCGGTGGCGACACCGCATCGGCATTGGCGGCTGGCTGCCCAGTGGTGGTCAAGGCCCACAGCGCCCACCCGGGCACCAGCGAACTGGTCGGCCAGGCGGTGGCGCAAGCGGTGAAGCTGTGCGGCTTGCCGGCCGGCGTATTCTCGCTGTTGTACGGTTCCGGCCGTGAAGTCGGCATCGCGCTGGTCAGCGACCCGCGCATCAAGGCCGTTGGCTTTACCGGCTCACGCAGCGGTGGTATCGCGCTGTGCCAGGCGGCCCAGGCCCGCCCGGAGCCGATCCCGGTATACGCCGAAATGAGTTCGATCAACCCGGTGTTCCTGTTCGAGGCGGCCCTGCAAGCCCGTGCCGAAACGTTGGCGCAAGGCTTCGTCGCCTCGTTGACCCAAGGTGCCGGCCAGTTCTGCACCAACCCCGGGCTGGTGATTGCCCCGCAAGGGCCAGCGTTACAGCGGTTTATCGACGCTGCCAGCGAGCACGTGCGCCAGGCCGCTGCGCAAACCATGCTCACCCCGGGCATCTTCAGTGCTTACCAAGCCGGTGTCGGTGCCTTGGCAGAAAACGCCAATGCCCAGGCTGCAGCCAGCGGCCAGGCCGGGCAAGGCCCCAACCAATGCCAGGCGCAATTGTTCGTCACCCAAGCCGAAGCCTTCCTCGCCGACCCGGCGTTGCAAGCTGAAATGTTTGGCGCGGCGTCGCTGGTGGTGGCGTGCGCCAGCGATGAACAGGTACACCAAGTGGCCGAGCACCTGGAAGGCCAGTTGACCGCTACCCTGCAACTGGACGATGCCGACATCGACCGCGCCCGTGCGCTGCTGCCGACCCTTGAACGCAAGGCTGGGCGCATTCTGGTCAATGGCTGGCCGACCGGCGTCGAGGTGTGCGATGCCATGGTCCATGGGGGGCCGTTCCCGGCCACCTCCGATGCCCGTACGACCTCGGTGGGCACGGCGGCGATCCTGCGCTTCCTGCGGCCGGTGTGCTACCAGGACTTCCCCAATGCCCTTCTGCCGCAGGCCTTGCAGCACGGCAACCCGCTGCAACTGCGGCGCCTGCTCGACGGCAAACGGGAAGGCTGAGTATGGTCGAAAACCCTGAAGCCGATATCGCCGTGGTGGGCGCCGGCATTGTCGGCGTTGCCTGTGCCCTGCAACTGGCCCGCCAGGGCCGCCGGGTGCTATTGGTCGACCGCCAGGCACCCGGCCATGGGGCGTCCTATGGCAACGCCGGGCACCTGGCCACCGAGCAGGTGTTCCCGATTGCCGACCTGTCGATCCTCAAGCGCTTGCCGCGCATGCTGCTGGACCCGATGGGCCCGCTGCGCCTGGACTGGAAGTACCTGCCCACGGCCATGCCCTGGTTCACACGCCTGCTGCTCAACCTGCGCCCCGCCCCGTTCCAGCGCAGTGTGGCCGGAATCCGCACGCTGAACGAAGGCAGCCTGGGTGCATGGCAGCGCCTGCTGGGCTCGATCGGGCGCAGCGACCTGTTCCAGGAGGATGGTTCGTTGCTGGTGTTCGAGAAGCCTGAGTCACGCCAGGCACTGGAGGCGTTGCGCACCCGCATGCAACAGCAGGCGGTGCCGGTGGACGTCTGGTCGGCCGACACCGTGCGCGAGGCGGCGCCGCAACTGAGCCCGTCACTGCTGGGTGGGCTGTTCTTTCCGCGCACCGGGCACTTCATCGACCCTTACCGGGTAGTGTGCGAATTGTTCGAAGCGGCCAAGGCCAGCGGTGTGCGCTTTGTTCAGGCGCAGGTCGATGGCGGGCAATTGCACAGTGCGGGCGTGAGCCTGGCCAGCGACCAGGGCACGCTCAATGCCCGCCAGGTGCTGATCAGCTGTGGTGCCCATTCTGCGAAACTGACCGCCGCGCTGACGGGCAAGCGGGTGCCGCTGGACACAGAACGCGGTTATCACCTGATGTTGCCGGGTGAACACCAGCGCCTGCCGTTTGCAGTCACCTCGCTGGAGCGCAAGTTCATCATGACGCCCATGGCCGAAGGCTTGCGCCTGGCTGGCACGGTGGAGTTCGCCGGGCTGGAGGCACCGCCGAGCATGCAACGGGCTTGGCAGTTGCACCGGTTGAGCAAGGGGTTGTTCCGGCAAGACTTGAGCGTCGAAGGGGCGACGCCGTGGATGGGCTTCCGGCCTTCGTTACCGGACTCGTTGCCGGTGATCGACAGGGTGTGTGATGGGCGGGTGCTGTTGGCGTTTGGGCATCAGCACCTGGGGTTGACCCAGGCGGCGGTGACGGCGGAATGGGTGGGGCGGTTGGCTGAGGGGGCTGCGGGGCCTGAGATGGGAGCCTACCGGTTGGATCGGTTTTAGATTCGGGGGCCGCTGGGCGGCCCATTCGCGGCACAAGGCCGCTCCTACAAAGAGCACGCTATCCTGTAGGAGCGGCCTTGTGCCGCGAATGGGCTGCGCAGCAGCCCCGGCATTCTCAGCGATAGCGCTCAAGCCAGTGCGCATACGGCGCCGGCAAGGTCCAGGAGGCTTTCTCCACCCCCAGCTCCTTGGCGGCAAAGTACGCCCAGTGCGGGTCGGCCAGGTGCGCACGCCCTACCGAAACCAGGTCCAGCTGGTTGGCCTGCAACGCGGCCTCAGCCAGCTGCGGTGTGCCAAAGCCCCACGCCGAAGTCACCGGCAGCTTCGCCTCACGGCGCACACGCTCGGCAATCGGCCCCATGAACGCCGGGCCCCACGGGATGTTGGTCTCGGGAATGGTGAAACCGACACTCACGCTCAGCAGGTCCAGGCCGCCTGACTTGAAGCGGCGCGCCAGTTCGATCGACTCTTCCAGGGTCTGCTCGTCGCGGCCATCGTATTCCAGCACACCAAAGCGCGCGGTCAACGGCAGGTTTTCTGGCCATACTTCACGCACCGCGGCCAGGGTTTCCAGCAGGAAGCGGCTGCGGTTGTCGAAGCTGCCACCGTAGGCGTCGGTCCGCTTGTTGGAGTGCTCGGAGAAGAAGCTCTGGCCCAGGTAGCCATGGGCAAAATGCAGCTCGATCCACTCGAAGCCGGCATCACGCGCGCGGCGGGCGGCATCGACGAAATCCTGTTTGACCCGGGCGATGTCGCCCAGCGTCATTTCGCGTGGCACTTTCGGCAGGTGCGCGCCAAAGGCAATGGCGGACGGGGCGATGGTTTCCCAGCCACGCGCGTCGTCGGCGGCAATGTGGTCGTCACCCTCCCACGGGCGGTTGGCGCTGGCCTTGCGCCCGGCGTGGGCGATCTGGATGCCCGGCACCGAACCTGCAGCCTTGATGGCCTGTACCACCGGTACGAAAGCCTGGGCGTGGGCATCGCTCCAGATACCGGCACAACCGGGGGTGATGCGCCCTTCCGGTGCCACCGCAGTGGCCTCGACCACCAGCAGACCGGCACCGCCACGGGCCAGGCCAGCGTAGTGCACGTGGTGCCAGTCGTTGATCATGCCGTCTTCGGCCATGTATTGGCACATCGGCGGAATGGCGATGCGGTTACGCAGGGTGACGTCTTTGAGGGTGTAGGGTTCGAACAGGGCGGACATGGGAAACTCCGGGTTCATTTGAATACTGTTGTTCGATCATAATCGAACTATGGCAATTAGTGAAACCCCCGTTATCATGTCGGCCATGCGAGCCTATAAACACCCCAACGCTGAAGACCTGATCCTTGAACGCCTGCTCTATGCGCTCAGCGACCCCGTGCGCCTGGAAATCGTCCGCCACCTGGCCGGCGTTGCCGAGGCCAGCTGTGGCGAGCTGGACGGGGGGCGGCCCAAGTCGAGCATGTCGCACCACTTCCGCGTGCTACGTGATGCGGGGTTGGTGCATACCCGCAATGTGGGGACGACCCATATGAATTCATTGCGCAGCGAAATGCTGGGCGAGCGTTTTCCCGGGCTGCTGGAGTGCATCCTGCGCCAGAGATGATTTTTGCCGCAGGCCCCTGGGGATAGTGATGAACCCGTGGGCCCATCAATGCGTAGAACCGCCGCGCAAAGGCCCGAACAGGCAAAAAAAAACCACGAGGTTTCCCCCGTGGCTTCTTTCACGACAATGGCCGATTACAGCGCCATGTCGTTCTCAGGCTTGCTTTCAACCGGCTCGCTGGCCGCGCCACCGAAATCGACGCTGGCGTCGATCACTGGCGGTTTCTCCAGCTGCAGTACTTCAGCGGTGTAGTTCCACTCTTTCTGGGTGGCCGCCGCCGAATCGTTCAGCTTGGTGCCGTAGCTCGGCACGATCTGCTTGATCTTGGCCTGCCACTCTGGGGTAGCGACCTTTTCCTTGAACACGGTTTCCAGCACGGTCAGCATGATCGGCGCAGCAGTCGAAGCACCTGGCGATGCACCCAGCAGGCCGGCAATGGTACGGTCTTCGGACGCGACCACTTCGGTGCCCAGCTTCAGCACGCCGCCCTTCTCGGCATCACGCTTGATGATCTGCACACGCTGGCCGGCCTGCCACAGGCGCCAGTCTTCCTTCTTGGCATTCGGGAAGTAGGTGCGCAGGGCTTCGAAGCGGTCATCGTCAGACAGCATCAGCTGGCCAGCGAGGTACTCCACCAGTGGGTACTGCTCGATACCGACCTTGGTCATCGGCCACACGTTGTGGGTGGTGGTGCTGCTCAGCAGGTCCAGGTACGAACCGTTCTTCAGGAACTTGGTCGAGAAGGTGGCAAATGGGCCAAACAGGATCACGCGCTTGCCGTCCAGCACGCGGGTGTCCAGGTGCGGCACCGACATGGGTGGCGCGCCAGTCGAGGCAATGCCGTACGCCTTGGCCATGTGCTGCATGGCGATGGTCGGGTTCTCGGTCACCAGGAACGAGCCGCCCACCGGGAAGCCTGCGTATTCCTTGGCTTCAGGAATGCCCGACTTCTGCAGCAGCTTCAGCGCGCCGCCGCCGGCACCGATGAACAGGAACTTGGCGTCGGTAGCCGATTCGGTACCGTCCTTCAGGTTCTTGTACTCGACGTGCCAGGAGCCGTCCTTGTTGCGGGTGATATCCTGCACTTCGCTGGACAGCTTCAGGTCGAACTTGTCCTGGGTCTTCAGGTGGCCAACCATCTGGCGGGTGATCTCGCCGAAGTTGACGTCGGTGCCGATTGGCGTCCAGGTCACGGCCAGTTTCTGGTTCGGGTCGCGCCCTTCCATCATCAGCGGGACCCATTTGGCGATCTGCGCGTGGTCCTCGGAGTATTGCATCGGGCGGAACAGCGGGCTGGCTTGCAGCGCGTCATAGCGCTTTTTCAGGAACTTGATGTTGTCATCGCCCCACACGAAGCTCATGTGCGGGGTGGTGTTGATGAACGAGTGCGGGTTCTTCAGCACGCCCTGGCGAACCTGCCAGGCCCAGAATTGACGGGAAATCTGGAAGGCTTCGTTGATTTCGATGGCCTTGGAGATATTGACGTTGCCGTCTTTGTCTTCCGGGGTGTAGTTCAGCTCGGCCAGCGCGGAGTGGCCGGTACCGGCGTTGTTCCAGCCGTTGGAGCTTTCTTCAGCCACGCCGTCCAGGCGCTCGACCATCTCCATCGACCAGCTTGGCTCCAGCTCGTGCAGCCACACAGCCAGGGTGGAGCTCATGATGCCGCCGCCGACCAGCAGCACGTCTACTTTTTTGGTTTCTGCGGCGTGCGCTTGCATGAAGCTCGCAGCGACAGCCAGACCCAGCAAGGTCTTGCCAGCTTTCTTGAACATTGATCTATTCCAGTCAGGAGAACGGAGGGAGGGCCTGTGGCTGGCCCAGGTGTTCCGTGTTCTTCAGCGCAGGCTTGTTGTTGATCATTGTTCGGCAGCCAGAGAACCAGAAAACGACTCGGCCTTTTGTCGAATTGACCGACAGGGCTGAATCGTTTTTCTGATTGTATCCGAAATGCCAGCGCAAACAAATTGCCGGTCCTCGCGTCAAGGTGACGGGTTGTCCCAGGGGATACCCGCACGCTGTGCAGTGATTGCAGTATTTTTCCGGCGCCCCTAACATTGCGATCATTTCTCATTCGCACCAGTATGCGCTCGCGCCGGATGCCGCCGTGGTTTCGATCCCAGAGTTGAACACCTCGCTCCATACCCTGTACCACAGCCACTCGCGCTGGTTGCTCGGCTTTCTGTACCGCCGGCTGGGCAGCCGCTGCGATGCCGCCGACCTGGTGCAGGATACCTTCGTGCGCATCCTCAAGCGCCCACGGCAGTTTGACGGCGACCGCGGCGAACGCTCGTACCTGGCGACCATCGCCCGCGGCCTGTGCGTCGACCATTGGCGCCGGCAAAAGCTGGAACAGGCCTGGTTGCAGCAATTGGCCTTGCAGCCCGAGGCGTTGCAACCCTCCCCCGAACAGCGCGCGATCATTGTCGAGACCCTGCACGAGGTGGACGCCATGTTGCTGCGCTTGCCGAGCAAGGTGCGCCAGGCATTCCTGCTGGCGCAGATCGATGGCCTGGCCTACCGCGATATCGCCGCGCACATTGGCGTGAGCGAACGCATGATCAAGAAGTACCTGGCCCAGGCGTTTCTGCACTGCGCCATTCTTGAAGCCGAACTCGACGGCTTGCTGGTGGAGTGACGCCATGACCGCGCCCGCGCAAAAACTCAGCCACGCCAGCCTGCAGCAGGCCGCGCACTGGTACGTGCAGTTACAGGACGAAAACGCCGCACCGCAGTTGCACACGCAGTGGCGACACTGGTTTGACCAGCACGGCGACCATCAGGCGGCCTGGCACTATGTGCAACGGGTCGGCCAGCGTTTTGCCCCGTTGCAGGCCGAAGGCGCCGCTGCGGGCCGGGCACTGCGTGAGCACGACGCGCGTCGCTTCAGCCGGCGCACCGGGCTCAAGTCGCTGCTGGTGCTTGGCGCCAGCTCGCTGCTTGGCTGGCGGGCGTGGCACGGTGCCCCGTTGTCGGGCTGGGATGCCGACATGGCCACCGGCATCGGTGAAACTCGCCAAACCCGGCTGGCCGATGGCAGCCAGTTGTGGCTGGGGGCGCAGAGCGCCGTGGACATGGAGTTTTCCACCCTCAGCCGGGTACTGCGGCTGCGCTTTGGCGAGCTGCTGGTGGAAACTGCCCACGACCCGCGCCGCCCGTTCTTCGTCGACACTGCGCAAGGGCGCATGCAGGCGCTGGGAACACGCTTTGCAGCTTGCCAGCTGGGCGAAAATACCCGGCTGGCTGTATACGCCGGCGCTGTCGAGGTGTGCACGGCTCAAAACGGCGAGCGCTGCATCGTGCCAGCAGGCCAGCAGGTGGACTTCAGCGCTCAGGCAATCAGCAACACCCGCCCAGCCCAAAGCGCCGGCGAGTCGTGGATTTATCACCGTCTCAATGCCGAAGACATGCCATTGGCGCATTTGCTGCAAACGCTGGGGCGCTATCGCCACGGGCACCTGGGTTGGCACCCGGATGTCGCCAAGCTGTCGGTGATGGGCGCCTTCCCGCTCAACGATACCGACCGCGCGCTGGCCTTGTTGCAAGCCGCGTTGCCGGTGCGGGTGCAGCGGCTGACGCCGTGGTGGGTCACAGTCGAGCCTGCCTGATTGGCACCTGTTTCAAGGCAAACACGAGCCCTGTAGGAGCAGCCTTGCGCTGCGAAGAGGCCGGTAAGGCTAAAGATTATCTTTGGCTGCAGTGGCCTCTTCGCAGCACAAGGCTGCTCCTACACAGGGACGCGGAAGCCTGAGTGATGGTGCTACCCACGTACATCCGCGCCAACGCATAAAAAAATCTGCCAAACCAGTTCCCTTTTTCCAAGCTCGTTCGGTTAACCCGGCATAGCCCTCCCAACTCACCCTTTCGATCCCAGAGACCAGCATGCCGACGCCCTTCCACCCCGCGCTTCGCCTGGCACTTGCCGCGCCGCTCTCGCTGTGTGCCGCCGCCCCACTGCTGTTACCCGCCAGCCAGGCCCACGCCGAACAGTCGGCCAGCGCCGAAACCCGCTTCAACATCGCACCCGGCTCGCTCACCAGCGCCCTCAACCAGTTCAGCAGCCAGGCCGGTATCTACCTGGCCGGCAGCAACGAACTGGCCGCCGGCAAGACCAGCCTGGGGCTGCAAGGCCGCTTCAGCGTCGCCCAAGGCCTGGCCCGGCTGCTACAGGGCAGCGGCCTGCAAGCCGTGCCCCAAGGCAGCACGGGTTATGTGCTGCAACCGCTTGCCGATGGCACCGCCCTGCAACTGGATGCCACGTCGATCAGCGCCGCTACCCTGGTCGCCAGCAACGGCCAGGGCGATAGCGGCTACCGCGCCGTCGCCAGTGCCACCGCCAGCAAAACCAGCAGCGCCCTGGCTGACACCCCGCGCTCGGTTTCGGTGGTAACCCGCCAGCGCATGGATGACCAGCAATCGCAAACCCTTACCGAGGTGCTGGGCTATGTCCCAGGCATTTTCTCCCCGCCGTTTGCCGGCGGTGACGGCCAAGCGGGTGACCTGTTCTTCATCCGTGGCTTCAACGCCACCGACTATGGCTATGGCCTGCTGCGCGATGGCCTGCGGGTGCAGGGCAACCGGTATGACACCAGTAGCGAGCCCTACGGCCTGGAGCGGGTGGAAGTGTTCCGCGGCCCGACTTCGATCCTGTATGGCGAAAACGCCCCGGGTGGCGTGGTCAACCTGGTCAGCAAACGGCCTACTGCCGACGCGCGCGGCGAAGTGCAAATGAGCTATGGCTCGCACAACCGCCGCCAGTTGGGTGTCGACGTTTCCGGCCCGCTAACCGATGAGGGCAATGTTCTCGGCCGCCTGGTGATGTTGGGGCGCAAGTCTGACACTCAGGTCGACCATCAGCCCGACGACCGCATGTACATCGCGCCATCGCTGACGTTGAACTTCGACGACTTCAACAGCCTGACCGTGCTGGCCACCTACCAGCGCGACCGCACCTTGATGGAGCTCGGTTACCCGGCCGCCGGCACCCTGCTGCACAACCCCAACGGCAAGATCGACAAGGACCAGCTGTCCGGCAACCCGGACTGGGACAACTTCGAACGGGAAACCTGGAGCCTGGGCTACGAGTTCGGCCATCGTTTCAACGACACCTGGCAGTTCCGCCAGAACTCGCGCTACCTGCAGTCGCGCATCGACCGCCAGGAAATGTGGCCAGGCAGCCTGAACAACGGCGGCTTCGGCACCACCCTGAGCAACACCGCGTACGACCGCTACAACAAGTCCATCGCCTACTCGCTGGACAACCAGTTCGAAGGCCACTTCAGCAGCGGCGCGTTCGACCACACCTTCCTGATCGGTGCGAGCCTGGACCGCACGTCGTTCAACCAGGATTGGGACGCGGGCAATGGCGGCACCATCAATGTGTTCGACCCGGTCTGGAACGGCAAGCCAAGCACGCCCCTGCATGTGCAGAACGCCTTGCTCGATCAGACCATGTACGGCCTCTACAGCCAGCTGCAAACCAAGGTCGACAACTGGGTACTGCTGTTGGGCGGGCGACTGGACCGGGTCAACAGCCAGTTCCGCAACAAAGCCGGCACCCTTAACGCACAAGCCGACATGAACAGTTGGGACAGCAAGTTCACCTGGCAGACCGGGGTGATGTACCAGTTTGAGAACGGCCTGTCGCCGTACTTCAGCTACTCCACCGCCTTTGCCCCTACCCAACAGACCGAAAGCAAGAGCGGCCCGCTGGACCCGACCACCAGCGAGCAGTACGAAGTGGGTATCAAGTACGAGCCCAAAGGCTGGAACACCGCCTTCACCGCATCGGTGTACGACCTGCGCAAGAAGGACGATGTGCTGTTCGATTCCGCCGTGGGTGACTACCGCCAGATCGGTGCCAGCCGGGCCAAGGGCGTGGAGCTGGAACTTAACAGCGACCTGAGCGAAAACCTCAACCTCACCGCTGCCTACACCTACACCGATTCGCGCATTACCAAGGACGTGGCCGGGTCGCTGTATGAAGACCACCAGATGACCGGCGTGCCACGCAACCAGGCGTCGGTGTGGAGCACGTATCGCTTCCGTGACGGCCTGCTCAAAGGCTTGCAGATCGGGGGCGGCGTACGCCACTTCGACAGTACCTTCGCCTATACCCCGGCAAGCCTGTACGGCAAGCTGGATACCGGTGACGTGACGCTGGTGGATGCCAAGGTGGGCTATGAAATCGACGAAAACTGGTCGGTCGAAGTCAACGCCCGCAACCTGTTCGACAAAGAGTATGTGGCAGGCTGCAACAACGCCGGCCGTTGCTACTGGGGTGAAGAGCGCACGCTGCTGGGAACCGTGTCGCTGCGCTGGTAAGTTGCCATAAACAAAAGCCCCCGGCCATTTACATGACCGGGGGCCCTGGATCCCGTCGCAAGCGTCGCGATCAGGGTACCGCCAAGATTACTGCTGCTGAGGCAGTTTATCGATCGGGCCGCAGCCACCGATGATCTTGGAGATGGAAACCGAAGGGTGGAACAGGTAGTCGTAAGTGCAGTTTTTCGGTTGGTTGTAAACTTGGCCAGTGCAACCCGACAGCAGGGCAACACCCGAAACAACGGCAACGGCTACGGTGGCCTTGAACAGCTTTTTCATACTAAGTCCTTTAAATGAATCATCTTCGACCATCGTCTGATGGCCGCGGGATGATACAGACTCCTCCCATTGGATCCAAGTCGTACCTGGCACAAGTTCGTTGCAATTGTGCAACAACAGGTTGTAAAGCGCGCCTTCGCCGACGATAGTTCAGGGCACTGCCTTCGTATTGCCCAACAGGAACTCACCATGCTCGGCGTTACCGACTACGGCGCATTCGTCATCGCCTTCATCATTCTGCTGGCCATCCCCGGCCCAGGCAATTTCGCCCTGATCACCGCCACCGGCAAGGGCGGTATCAAGGCTGGCCTGGCCGCGACACTTGGGGTGATCGTGGGTGACCAGGTGCTGCTGTGGCTGGCGGTAGCCGGTGTCGCCACCCTGCTGGCCACCTACCCCACGGCCTTCCACATGGTGCAATGGGCCGGTGCTGCGTACCTCGCTTACCTGGGCCTGCGCATGCTCCTGAGCAAACCCGGTGGCGCTGCCCACGCCTGCAGCATGGACAACGGCCAGTACCTGCGCCAGACCATGATGATCACCCTGCTCAACCCCAAGGCGATCATGTTCTACATGGCGTTTTTCCCGCTGTTCGTCGACCCGGTGAAGCACCAGGGGCTGGTGACGTTCGGTTTCATGGCTGCGACGGTGGCGGTGGTGACCTTCGCGTATGGGCTGATTGCCGTGGTGCTGACGCACCAGTTGGCAGAACGCATGCGCGCCAACCCACGAATCAGCAACCTGTTCGAGCGGCTGGCGGGGGCTTGTCTGATAGGGTTTGGTATCAAGTTGGCGGCGATGCGCTGAGCAAGGCCCGGCACAGTTTGTGGTCAACTCTGGCGACGCATGAACTCTGCAAAAAGCGGTACGGTGAAATCCAGCACACCATGATCGGTGCTGTACGCCATGCCTTTGGCGATGACCTTGGCTCTTGTGGGGCCAAGTGACGATTGGGTTCGGCCCATGGCCTTGGCGATATCACCTACCGCATAAGGCCCATCGCCAAGCTCCGACATGGCTCTGACGAAAAGCACTTCGCTGGGTGTCAACTGGTCGATACGCACCCTGAAGAAACCTGCATCCAGCAAAGCCAGGGTTTCCGAGTAGGATTGAACGACATCATCCAGCGATATCTCTGGCCCCTCGGCACAGTTCCACGCCGTGGACGCCCACTCTTGCAAAAAGAACGGATAGCCCTTGGTACGCACGACAATCTCTTGCAAGGCGGCCTCTGCAATGGATGCCTCCTCGTCCAGGATCGGCTTGAGCACGGCCTGGGCAGCAGCATCGGCATCAAGTGCATTGATTTCCGGATACAGGAACAGCCGCTCTGCATAGGATTTCGCCTCACCTGCCAACCGCGCGACCTGAGGCAGCCCGGCACCCACAAGCAGCACCGGCAGGCCTTCCTGAGACATTTTGTGCATGGAGACAATCAGGGCCCTGAGATCGGCTTCACCCAGGTACTGGACTTCGTCGATCAACAGAATCCAGCCTTTGCCTGCGGCCTGGGCCGCACGCCCGATAACGTTGAACAGGTCTGGCAGGTCGTATTGAAGATTGCCACTGTCCGCAAGGCCGGGCTCTGGCTCTACACCCACTTCCACACCGGCGATATCGATCTTGAAGATGGAGGCAAAGCCACGCAGGCCCTTCAGCCCCCGATTTGCAATTTGCTTGGCGGCTTCCACGGTGGACAGAGAGCGCATGACCTTGCGCATTTCCGGGTAAAGAAGGCGCGCAAGGCTTTCCTCTTCCGGCGACTCGACCTTGGAGACCAGCAAGCCCGCTTGCTCTGCAATTTTCCCGACTTCGTTCAAGAGCACCGTTTTGCCAGTCCCTCTCAAGCCAAGCAGCATCATGGAGCGCGCGCTGCGCCCGTTGATAGCCCGCCCACACGAAACGCGCGCGTGCTCAAGCACCACATCGCGGCCTGCCAGCTCAGGCGGTCTGCTGCCGGCGCCGGGTGCGAAAGGGTTGCGGTACGGGTCCATGGGCTGCCTCCAGAGAACGGTTATAGCAATAGATAGCGAAGTCTAGCGATTTTCGCTATCTATGAGTAGATTTCCGTAGCGTTTGCCCTTCTGCGCTGCAAATCAGCCCCCGTCCTACAGCTTGAACTCAGAATTATTCCCTTCCTTGTAGGGCGTTTCCCAAACATACTGGCAACCCGCTCAAACTGTTGCGACGGATCCGGTCGCGCTCTAGTCTCGGCTTGTCGTTGCAAAATCAACGGCCGGCTTTGACAGGCCGACGATTTCCCGCACACGTGCACTATTTATGGCGGCTGTACGTGGGGCACCGTCGTGTGCGCCGAGTTACTCCGGGATCCTCGGTCTGTCAACCCATGTACAGCTGCCACCCTCTTGTTTGACAGCAAGCTTGCGGCAGCTCCAATGATCCTGGAGATGTGTATGCGCAAGATGGTCCCTGATCCACCCTACTCCCTCGATTCCACGCAGGTCCTGCAAGACACCCTGGTCCAGTCCTCAGAGTACGTACTCTGTGCCCTGTCCGTCGCCCGCCAGTCCGTGCAACTCAAGCCTACTGCCCACAGTTCGATTGTGATGCAGGCCGTCATCCATGAAATGGAGGAGGTACAGAGCCTGGTCGAGTCGGCATTGATGCAATTGCAGATGCGGCCGCATTTACCCACTGAGCCGTACACCTTGCACTAGCAGGCCAGGCCTCTTCGCGGGCACGCCCGCTCCCACAGGGTCATCCAGTACCTGTGGGAGCGGGCGTGCCCGCGAAGAGGCCACTACAGGCAATCAAGATTTCAGGGAGTAAAAATAATGTCCACCGACAACACAAAAGAACCCACCACAGTCGGCAAGACCTGCTTCTACCAAGGCGAAAACAACACCCACCCGCTGTTCCGCATCGAACCCGGCATCCCCTGCCAGGAAGCCCGCGAACAGGCTTCCGAACTGATGGGGTACGTGCGCGACCTGATCATCACCGGCCTGATGGACGGCGACCAGAAACTGATCTGGGCCTCGCACTACCTCAGCGCGATGGCCAAGGCGCTGCTGGATGATGCTGAATTGGGAATGATGAAAAAGTAAGGCACAACGAAAAAGCCCCTGAAAGCTTTCGCTTCCAGGGGCTTTATCTTGTATGGCGGAGAGATAGGGATTTGAACCCTAGGTACTGTTGCCAGTACAACGGATTTCGAATCCGTCCCGTTCGACCACTCCGGCATCTCTCCAATGCCGCGCATCATACCAGCGTTCTTTTAAAACGCAAACCTTTTTTTAAAAAAAATCGCGTGGTATCAGGCGCTTGCGTGAACGCGCCGCTTACAGAGGCACGCCCAGGCGCTTGGCAACTTCTTCGTAGGCTTCGATCACGTCGCCCAGGCCCTGACGGAAGCGGTCCTTGTCCATCTTCTTGCGGGTTTCTTTGTCCCACAGGCGGCAGCCGTCCGGGCTGAACTCGTCGCCCAGCACGATCTGGCCGTGGAATACGCCGAACTCCAGCTTGAAGTCGACCAGCAGCAGGCCAGCGTCATCGAACAACTTGGTCAGCACCTCGTTGACCTTCAGCGACAGCTTTTTCATTTCGACCAGCTGCTCGGCGGTGCCCCAGCCGAACGCGACAACGTGGGATTCGTTGATGAAGGGGTCGCCCTTCTCGTCGTTCTTCAGGAACAGTTCGAAGGTGGACGGCTCCAGCTTGATGCCCTCCTCCACGCCCAGGCGCTTGACCAGGCTACCGGCGGCGTAGTTGCGCACTACGCATTCGACCGGGATCATGTCCAGCTTCTTCACCAGGCACTCGTTGTCGCCCAGCAGCTTGTCGAACTGGGTCGGCACGCCGGCTTCTTCCAGTTTCTGCATGATGAAGGCGTTGAACTTGTTGTTCACCGTGCCTTTGCGGTCGAGTTGTTCGATGCGCTTGCCGTCGAACGCCGAAGTGTCGTTACGGAACAGCAGGATCAAGCGGTCGGCGTCGTCGGTCTTGTAAACCGATTTGGCCTTGCCGCGGTAGAGTTCGTCGCGTTTTTCCATGATTGGGCTCCGCTTGCTTGAGGTGTTGGGCTAGGCGATTTCGCGCCAGTCGAGCCCGTGTTCCTGATTCGCCACCTGGAGCCAGTCCGGGTCGCACCCTAAGGTGTCGACGAAGCACTGGCGGGCCAAGTGTGGCAGGTTGTTCTTGCTGCTGAGGTGGGCCAGCACCAGGTGTTGCAGGTTGCTCCAGCCCAACTCCTGCACCAGGCGCGCGGCCTGGTGATTGTTCAAATGCCCTTGCATGCCACCTACCCGCTGCTTCAGGAAGACCGGGTAGTGACCGCGTGCCAGCAGGTCGCGGCAGTGGTTGGCCTCGATCAGCAGTGCATCCAGGCCCTGATAACGCTCCAGCAACAGCGCGTCGTACGAGCCCAGGTCGGTCAGCATGCCGAAGCGCCGCTGGCCGTCGCTGATCACGTATTGCAGCGGCTCGTAGGCGTCGTGCTCGACCCGCGCTGCGGTCACTTCCAGGCTGCCGATACGCAGGCTTTGGCCACACGCGAGAAAACCGGCCACCTCCACCGGCTTGCGCATGCCGCGCAACGTCCCTTGGCTGAGGTAGACCGGTACATTGTAGCGCCGTGACAGCAAGCCGACCCCATGCACGTGGTCGGCATGTTCGTGGGTGACCAGTACCGCGCTGAGCTGGGCCGCCGAAACGCCGAGCAGCGCCAGGCGCCGCTCGGTTTCACGCAGGGAAAAGCCGCAATCAACCAGGATGAACGTGTCACCACTGGCGATCAGCGTGCCGTTCCCTTGGCTGCCGCTTCCGAGTACCGCGAAGCGCACTTAGCCCAGGTGGTCCTGAATGGCGCTCAGCACGCGGCGGGCGACATCGGCCGGAGCCACGGTGTTGATGTTTTTCTCGACCGTGACCTGCACGCTCTCACCCACCTTGCTCAGGCGAACCTGATAGCGCTCGGCACGGGCTTCACGCTCTTCCTTGGTCGGCTCGCTGCCGAACATGCGGCCGAAGAAGCCAGGCTGGTTCTGCTTGTCATCAGGCTTTTCCGACAGGTTGATGTAGTACAGGCCCAGGCTGCGGTTGATGTCTTCGACACGCCACTCGCCACCCTGCTCCAGGGCACGGCCCACGCCAGACCAGGCGCGATCCAGGTCGGAGCCCAGGTACAGCACCGGGTTACCGCTGCCGTCTTCGCTCAGGCTGACGCGGCTTGGCGCGTCGAAATCGCGCGCGGCCAACAGCGACACCGAACCGCCTTTCTCGGCGCTGCGGTTCATGCTGGCAAGCATTTCGTCGACCAGCAGGGCATCGGCGCCGGTGTTGCTGGACGTGGACGGGAACCCTGGCTCGGCAGTGCTGCCGGCCGGGCGCTCGACGCTGACCACGTACACCTCGGAGGTGTTGCGCTGCACGCCAGGCTCCATGCGCACACGGACGCGCACTTCGCTGTCACCGCTGCTGGCGGTGCTGGCCAGGCGCTGGCCAAGCGATGCCGACAGTTCGTCGAAACGCTGCCAGGTGGTGTTGAACTCACCGGTCTGCGGGCGCTCTTCAGCAATACGGAAGCCGTTGTCCTCGAAGAACTGGCGGGCCACTGGCCACACCTCGGCAGGCGAATGCTGGGCCAGTACCCAACGGCTGCTGCCGCTGCGCTGCAGGCTGTAGTCGGTTACCTGAGCGGCGCCACCGGTCAACGGCTGCGGGCGCGGCACTTCGAACTCGCCAGCGACGTTGTCGTCAGCGACGTTACGCGGGATCGGCAGCAGCGGGTCAAGGCGTTTGACGTTGCTAGCGTCCGGCGGCAGTTGCATCGGCGCGGTCGGGTGCGCCTGCAGGTAATCGCTGCCGCGGTCGCGGAAATAGCCATCCTCGCCCCACAGCCAGCCACACCCACTGGTGCTGGAGATAATCAGGGCAAGGGCGGAAAGACCAGCCAGTCGCTTCATGCGGTGTACTTCCTCTTAAACCAGTACGCCGGACTGGCGCAAGGCAGTACGGACTTTTTCGTGGCAGCTTTCGCTCAGCCAGGTCAGTGGCAGGCGAATGCCTTTGTGCATCAGGCCCATTTCGACCAGCGCCCATTTCACAGGGATCGGGTTGGCTTCGCAGAACAGGTCTTTGTGCAGGGGCATGAGTTTTTCGTTGATTGCGCGGGCCTTCTCGGCATTGCCCTCAAGGGCGGCCTCGCACAGGTCGGCCATTTCGCGGGGGGCGACATTGGCAGTAACGGAGATATTGCCCTTGCCGCCCATCAGGATCAGCTCGACGGCAGTCGGGTCATCGCCGGACAGGACGAGGAAATCTTTGCTGACGCCATCGAGGATTGCCTTGGCGCGGACCAGGTCGCCGGTGGCTTCCTTGATGCCGATGATGTTCGGCACGGTCGACAGGCGGATCACGGTCTCGGCCTGCATGTCGCAGGAGGTGCGGCCGGGTACGTTGTAGAGGATCTGCGGGATGTCGACGGCTTCGGCAATGTGCTTGAAGTGCTGGTACAGGCCTTCTTGCGTCGGCTTGTTGTAATAAGGCACGACCAGCAGGCAGGCGTCGGCACCGGCGCTCTTGGCGTTTTGGGTCAGGTGCACGGCTTCGGCAGTGGAGTTGGCACCGGTGCCAGCGATGACCGGTACGCTGCGGCTGCTGCGCTTGACGCGCTCGACCACGTGCTTGATGACCAGGATGTGCTCTTCGACATCCAGCGTGGCGGACTCACCGGTGGTGCCGACAGCGACGATCGCATGGGTGCCGTTTTCCAGGTGGAAGTCTACAAGTTTGTCGAGGCTGCCCCAGTCAACACGCCCTTGTGCATCCATGGGTGTGACCAATGCCACCATACTGCCCGCAATCATGTAACTGCTCCTGCCGGAAAAAGAGAGCGGTAATGGTACTGGGGGCATCGACCTTGCACAAGCGAAGCAGGCGGGCGGAGCATTCCCCTCGGCGCCTTATTTCGCTACCCTTGACCCTTTGATCGGTGCAGCGCGGCCCGCCGGGCCGTCGACCTTGCTCCCCGCCAGCGTCCAAGACCTCGCATGCGAGCCCCGGGCCCTGCCGACAGGAGGCTTTTGACCGTCCTGCACCGACCGCTCATCGCTTTAGGAATGCTGCATGTCCACCCCCACCACTGTTCGCGAACAATTCCTTGTCATCAGTGCCCTGGGACCGAATCCCATGGAGCTGGCCAACGTCCTCAGCCGCGCCGCCTTCGAAAACCGCTGCGCGGTGGTCACCTCGCGCCTGAGCCGCCATGGCGAGACCAGCGCCCTGGTGCTGCAAGTGGGCGGCAGCTGGGACGCCCTGGCGCGCCTCGAATCCACCCTGCCGGGCCTGGGCAAGAAGCACGGCCTGACCCTGGACGTAGTGCGCAGCGCCGACCAGGAAGTGCGCCCGCAGGCCCTGCCGTACGTGGCTTATGTCAGCGCCGCCTACCGCCCGGACATCATCAACGAGCTGTGCCAGTTCTTCCTCGACCACCGCGTCGAGCTTGAAGCCATGACCTGCGACACCTACCTGGCGCCGCAGACCGGCAGCAGCATGCTCAACGCCCAATTCACGGTGATCTTGCCGGCCGGCACCCAGATCAGCTGGCTACGTGACCAGTTCCTGGACTTTGCCGACGCCCTGAACCTCGATGCGCTGATCGAGCCTTGGCGTCCACAGAACCCAATGTAAGGAAACCGACCATGGCTGTAGCACTCGACCAACCCGTTGCCGACTTCCAGGCCCAGGCCACCAGCGGGCAAACCGTCAGCCTGGCCGAGCTCAAAGGCCAGCAAGTGGTGATGTACTTCTACCCGAAGGACAGCACGCCGGGCTGCACCACCGAAGGCCAGGGGTTCCGTGACCAGCACGACGCCTTTGCCGCAGCCAACACCGTGGTGTTCGGGGTATCGCGCGATGGCATCAAGTCGCACGAGAACTTCAAGACCAAGCAAGGCTTCCCGTTCGAGCTGATCAGCGACAAGGACGAGGCCCTGTGCCAGCTGTTTGACGTGATCAAGCTGAAGAAGCTGTACGGCAAGGAATACATGGGCGTTGACCGCAGCACCTTCCTGATCGACAAGGACGGTGTGCTGCGCCAGGAATGGCGTGGGGTGAAGGTGCCGGGGCATGTGGATGCCGTGCTGGCTGCTGCCCAGGCCTTGAACAAGGCTTGAGATTGACGGGGGCTGCTTTGCAGCCCATTCGCAGCACAAGGCTGCTCCTACGGGCTGCGCATGACTTTGTAAGAGCAGCCTTGTGCTGCGAATGGGCCGCAAAGCGGCCCCAGTTGCATCAAAGCAACGGCGAAACGCTAGGCTCCTGCCGCGGCCAGGCATCCAGCACGGCCTTGATCAGCGTCGCCAGCGGGATGGCGAAGAAGATCCCCCAGAACCCCCACAACCCGCCAAACAGCAATACCGCGCAAATGATCGCCACCGGGTGCAGGCTCACGGCCTCGGAGAACAGCAGCGGTACCAGCACGTTGCCGTCCAGCGCCTGGATGATCGCGTACACCGTCATCAGGTAGATGAACTGGTCGCCCCAGCCCCACTGGAACAGCGCAATCAGTGTCACCGGTACCGTCACCACCACCGCGCCCACATACGGCACCACCACCGACAGCCCCACCAGTAGCGCCAGCAGCGCGGCATAGTTGAGCCCCAGGCTGATGAAGGCGATGTAGGTGGCAATGCCGCAGATCAGGATTTCAATGCCCTTGCCGCGAATGTAGTTGGCAATCTGCCGGTTCATCTCGCTGCCCACCCGGTTCAGCAAGGTGCGTTGGGTGGGCAGGTAGCCACTGACCCAACGGCCGATCAGTTCGCGGTCCTTGAGGAAGAAGAACACCAGAATCGGCACCAGCACCAGGTAGATCATGGCGTTGACCAGCAACGGCAGGCTCGACAGCGAAAAGGTCAACGCCCACTGCCCGAACTTGCCGATTTCCCCGCGCACCGACTCGATGGCGTGCAGCACCTGCTCGTCCGACACCAGGTGCGGGTAGCGCTCGGGCAACAGCAACAGCAACGACTGCCACTTGCCGAGCATGCCCGGCAGCTCGTTGAACAGGGTAATCAGCTGGTGCCACAGCAGCGGCACCAGCACCAGCATGAACACCGCCAGCGCCCCCATGAACAGGGCAAAGACCAGCATCACTGCCAGCCGGGTCGGTACCCGCAGCCGCTCCAGGGCATTGACCAGCCCCTGCATCAGGAACGCCAGCACCATGCCCGCCAGCACCGGCGCGAGCATGCCGCCCAGGGTAAGCACAGCGGTAAAAGCCAGGAACAGCAGCACCGCCAGCACCACCGCTTCTTCATCGGAGAAGTAGCGGTGCATCCAGTCGCGAAGCACTTTGAACATTGACGATCCTTGGAAAAGACTCAGGCCTTGCGCAGCCAGTAGGTATAGGTGCCGGCCTCAGCCGTTTCCTGCAGCAGGGTATGACCGGCCAGCTTGGCGAAAGTGCGGAAGTCGCGCTGGGAACCGGCGTCGGTGGCGATCACCTTCAGCACCGCGCCGCTGGCCAGGCGATTGAGCTCCATCTTGGCCTTGAGCAGCGGCAAAGGGCAATTCAGCCCGCTGGCGTCCAGTTCGGCGTCGCAGGTCAGGGTGTCACTCATCGCGGGGCTCTCCTAAGGCATTGCCGGGTTGCTGCTTCACAGGGTCGGCTAGGATAGCGCCACTGGTCGCCAACGTGTGAGCCCGCTACAGTAGGTATCTTTGACCGACGCGAGCTTCGTGCATGAATCTACTGCGCCCTACCCTGCTGACGCTGGCCTGCCTGATGGCCCTTCCCGGCCATGCTGACGACCTGCCATCACTGGGTGACGCCAGCTCTGCGATCGTCTCGCCGCAACAGGAACACCAACTGGGCCGTGCCTGGCTGAGCCTGCTGCGTGGCCAGGTCAACCAGTTGAACGACCCTCAGCTCAAGGACTACGTAGAGACTACCGTGTACCGCCTGGCCGAAACCAGCCAGCTGCAGGACCGGCGCCTGGAATTCATCCTGATCGACAGCCGTGAACTCAACGCCTTCGCGGCCCCCGGCGGCATCGTCGGGGTCAACGGCGGCCTGTTCCTCAATGCCCGCACCGAAGGCGAGTACGCCTCGGTGCTGGCGCACGAACTGGCGCACTTGTCGCAACGCCACTTCGCCCGTGGCGTCGAAGCCCAGCAACGCATGCAACTGCCGATGATGGCGGCTTTGCTCGCGGGTATCGTGCTGGCTGCCGGTGGCGCTGGCGATGCGGGTATCGGCATGATTGCCGGCACCCAGGCGGCGGCAATCCAGGAACAGAGGCGCTTCTCGCGGCAGAACGAACAGGAAGCCGACCGCATCGGCATCCAGAACCTTGAAAAGGCCGGTTACGACCCGCGCAACATGCCCACCATGTTCGAACGCCTGGCGCAGCAGTACCGCTACGGCGCCAAGCCGCCGGAATTTCTGCTGACTCACCCGGTGACCGAATCGCGTATCGCCGACACCCGCAACCGTGCCGAACAGGCGCCCAAGGGCGGTGTCGAGGACAGCCAGCGCTATCAGCTGATTCGCGCGCGCGTGGCCCTGACCTATGAAGAAACACCCGGTCTGGCAGCCAAGCGCTTCCGCTCCCAGCTCGACGAAGACCCGAAACTTGACGCTGCACGCTATGGCCTGGCCCTGGCGCAAATCAAGGGCGGCCAGCTGAACGAAGCACGCGAAAACCTGAAGCCGTTGCTGGCCAAGGCCCCCAACGACATCACCTATAACCTGGCGCAGATCGACCTGGACATCACCAACAACCGCCTGGCCGACGCACAGCAGCGGGCCGAGCGGATGCAGGGGCTGTACCCGGGCAACTACCCGCTTAAACAGGTGCGTGCCGATCTGCTGGTGAAGCAGAGCAAGCCGGCCGAGGCGGAGAAGATATTGAACGAGTTGATCAAGAGCCGGCCGGATGACCCGGACGTCTGGTACGACATGGCAGAAGTGCGGGGTTTGTCGGGCAATACCATCGGCCTGCACCGGGCACGTGCCGAGTTCTTCACGTTGGTAGGGGATTTTGACCAGGCGATCCAGCAGCTGGATTACGCCAAGCGCCGGGCGGGTGGCAACTTCCCGCTGGCGTCGCAGATCGACCAGCGCCAGCGCGAGATCCTGGAGCAGCAGCGTATGGTTCGGGAAATGATGGGGCGCTGAGAATCTGGGGGCGCTTTGCGCCCCATTCGCAGCACAAGGCTGCTCCTACAGAGATCGCATTCCCCTGTAGGAACAGCCTTGTGCTGCGAATGGGCCGCAGAGCGGCCCCAGCATTTTCAGGCGTTACCGGAAAGCTTCAGGCGCGCCGCCTGGGTAAAGTCCAGCATGCGGTTCAGCGGCTTGATCGCCTTGGGCACCAGCGCCGGGTCGACAAAAATCTCGTTACTGCCATTACGCAGGCAATCCAGCACCCGCTCCAGGGTGTTCATCGCCATCCACGGGCAATGTGCACAGCTGCGGCATGCCGCGCCGTTGCCGGCGGTAGGGGCTTCGACAAACTCTTTATCCGGGCACAACTGCTGCATCTTGTAGAAGATGCCGCGGTCGGTGGCGACGATGAAGGTCTTGTTCGGTAGGGTCTGCGCCGCCTTGATCAGCTGGCTGGTGGAGCCCACTGCATCGGCCAACTCGATCACCGCTTCTGGCGATTCAGGGTGCACCAGGATCGCTGCGTCCGGGTACAGCGCCTTCATATCGGCCAGCTGGCGCGACTTGAACTCTTCGTGGACGATGCAGGCACCGTCCCACAGCAGCATGTCGGCACCGGTTTGCTTCTGGATGTAACGGCCCAGGTGCTGGTCCGGGCCCCAGATGATGGTTTCGCCGTTGTCCATCAAGCTTTCGACGATTTCCAGCGCGCAGCTTGAAGTCACCACCCAGTCGGCACGGGCCTTCACGGCAGCGGAAGTGTTGGCGTACACCACCACGGTGCGCTCAGGGTGCTGGTCGCAGAAGGCTGAGAACTCTTCTACCGGGCAGCCTAGGTCAAGCGAGCAGGTGGCCTCCAGGGTTGGCATCAGCACGCGCTTTTCCGGGGTGAGGATTTTCGCGGTCTCGCCCATGAAGCGCACACCGGCCACGATCACCGTTTCGGCCGGGTGATTCTTGCCGAAGCGGGCCATTTCCAGCGAGTCGGACACGCAGCCGCCGGTTTCCTCAGCCAGGGCCTGGATGACCGGGTCGCAGTAATAGTGGGCAACCAGCACGGCATTCTGAGCCTTGAGCTCGGCAGCGATGGCCGCACGGTATTCGGCCTCCTGCTCGGCTGTCAGCGGGTTGGGCTGCTTGGCGTCGAGGTGAGCCTGAACCAACAGGCGTTCGGAAATCTGGGTCATGATCGCTGGACCTGCAGGCGCGCGTGCGCGTCAAATCGAGTGTATCACCCGGCCCTGGCAGATCGGCTAAGGGTGCCGGACGGTACGCAGGCCGCCACGGCCCTCTGCGGGCGCGGATTATTATCGGAGGCCGAAGGCTACAGACAATCCAGCGATTACTAAAGTGGTTTTTGTGTTGCCTGTGCTGGCCTCTTCGTGGGCGTGCCCGCGAAAAGGCCGGTACAGGTTCAATCAATCAACCCTGCGGCGACAGTGCTGCCAGGTGCGCTGCCATTAGCATGGCGAACTCTTCCACGGTCATCTTCTTGCCGTTGAAATCAACCATGCCATCGGCATAGTGCAGGCTGCTCACCACATCATTCCCTTCAACGGTGGCCAGGCCACTCTGCAGCGCCATCATGCCGACCATCTCCCCCGCCTGGCTCGACTGCATGGCAATCGCCTGGGCGTCGGTCTGGCCGTCCAGCAGCGCCTGCAAGGTCGCCAGGTCACCCATCATCGGCTTGGACAGGGACAGCTTGCCCTTCACCTCGGTGATCAGTTGCTTGCTCAACTGGTCCGGCGGCAAGTCGAAGCTGGCCGGGGCGGCGAAGTCCATCGACAGGTTGAAACGGCTCTCGCCATTGGCGGTCTTGAACGACAGGTTTTCTATCGCCACCTTGGGCTTGGCGGCCAGCAGCTGCCGCAGGTCACCCTGGAACCGGGCCTTCTCTGCGTCGTCCATCTGGATCTGCGGCACAGGCTGACCGGCTGCAGCGGCCGCCTCGAACTCCGGCAGGTGCGCCTGGTACCACTTCGACAACGCCTGCAATGCCGGTGCGTTGACCGAATTCACACTCACCAGCATGTGCGCCTTGCCCACCGCGCGGCCATCCCAGGTGATGTCGCCGACCTTGTACTCCACGCGACCGCCCACGGCATCCGGGCCGTCCAGGGTTTGCAGGACATTCTGCTCCAGGCCGTTGATCAGCAGCACTTGCTGCTTCGGCCCCAGGGTGACCTTGGTTTCGGCCAGCGCCAGGTCGACATTGCCCACATAGATGGCGTCGTGCGCGGTGGCCTGAAGGTTGCCGCCCACCTTCAGGCCTTTGAGTTCGAACGTGGCAGGCGGCTGGTCATCGCGCACAAGCTTCATCACGAAACGGTCGGCCTGGCCGTGGAACTTCGACGCCTTGCCTTCCTTGTCGCCACTGACTTCCAGCTGCATGCCCGAGAAGTCGAGGCTATTGCCGTCAGCCTCGTCGAGCTTGACCGGCGCGAGCCGGACCTGGCTGACCACACTGCCGCCGTAACCCAGGCTGGTCTGTGCGCTGACCGGGGCCTGCTCACCTGCAGCGGCGAACCACGCTGCGGTGGCATCGTCCTTCTGCAAGGTGCTGTTGCTGACCGCCATCACCGGCATCAGCTTCAACGCCTTGACCCGCGACCAGGGAAACGGCCCGTGCTCGATCTGGTCCGTCACGCCCACGTCGAAACTCACTACCTCCCCTTCACCCACGTTGATATCGCGGGCCTTGAGCCGGTACTGGGCGGTACTGCTGAAGAAATGCTGCTCCAGCGACACCCGCTCGATGCTCATGCTGCCGCCGGTGGTCACCAGGGCCTTCTTGAGCTCGGCGTTGCTGCGAACAAGGGCATTGTCCAGCTCGGCAGGCAACTGCTTGCCGGTGTACCAGGCACCAGCGGTGGATGCGACGGCAATGGCAATCGCCAG
Organism: Pseudomonas sp. SIMBA_067; assembly: GCF_046534675.1. Lineage (NCBI taxonomy): Bacteria > Pseudomonadati > Pseudomonadota > Gammaproteobacteria > Pseudomonadales > Pseudomonadaceae > Pseudomonas > Pseudomonas sp. SIMBA_067. The sequence continues at coordinate 74,711 of NZ_JAWRYH010000013.1, forward strand.
GCCGGAAAGGATGCCAACTGATTTCTTCATGAATAGAACCGATTGTCCGTAAGGGCTTCTTGGGCGACAAAGGCCACGCAGGAGGCGAAGAGTACCACTGCGACAGAACACGATGGCCGATCGGAAAAGAGAAAACACATTTTTTCAGAGGCGACTGACACCCCTCAAAGAGAGCATCACTCGTTAATTTTTACGAACATCCGAATTGATCAAAACCGCAAAAAACCGCGCAAAAACCGAACAACCCCCCCTTTAAATCGATAAATATTTCAATTTGGTAACATCTTGTCATGTTTAACTTGACACCAACCTACCCATCGTTTTTTATTTTCACCACTTAGCGCGTCTCCCCCCGCGCCTTCCGCCGCTCCTACAAAAAAGGTGAACAACATGGAGCCCACCCGCTCGCCCTTGCCGCATGCGCAATACACCGTGCCCGCCGGTTACGCCCAGGAGCCATGCCAGCATGCAGCCTGATCACAGCGCTTCCGGCAACGGCCAACTCCGCAAAACCCTGCGCCTCTGGCACGTGATCATCATCGGCCTGGCCTACCTGACCCCGATGACCGTGTTCGACACCTTCGGCATCGTCAGCGGGATCACCGCCGGCCATGTGCCCAGCGCCTACATCCTGGCGCTGGCGGGCATCCTGTTCACCGCCGTGAGCTACGGCACCCTGGTAAAGCGCTTTCCGCAGTCGGGCTCGGCGTACACCTACACCCAACGCGCGATCAACCCGCATGTGGGCTTCCTGGTCGGCTGGTCGTCGCTGCTGGATTACCTGCTGCTGCCAATGGTCAACGCGCTGCTGGCCAAGTTGTACCTCTCGGCCATGTTCCCCGAAGTACCGGAGTGGATATGGGTGGTCGGCTTCGTCAGCCTGATTAGCCTGATCAACATGCGCAGCGTAAACCTGGTGGCGCACTTCAACCTGCTGTTCGTGGGCGTGCAGGTGGCGATCATCGCCGTGTTCATCTACCTGTGCGTGCGCGGCCTGGGCCAGGGTGAAGGGCTGGGTACCACCTGGAGCCTGCTGCCGTTCGCCGACAACCAGACGCACCTGAGTGCACTGGCTGCCGGTGCGACCATCCTGTGCTTCTCGTTCCTGGGCTTCGACGCGGTCACCTGCCTGTCCGAAGAAACCCGCGACCCGGCCAAGACCATCCCGCGGGCGATCTTCCTCACCGCGCTGATCGGTGGCGTGGTGTTCATTACCGTGTCGTATTTCATCCAGGCCTACTTCCCGACCATGGCGCGCTTCCACGACCAGGAAGCGGCCCTGCCTGAAATAGCCCTGTACGTTGGCGGCAAGCTGTTCCAGTCGATTTTCATCGCCTGCACCGTGATCAACACCATTGCGTCGGGCCTGGCCTCGCAGACCAGCGTGTCGCGCCTGCTGTACGTGATGGGCCGCGACAACGTGATCCCGGCCAGCCTCTTTGCTCGCCTGCACTCGCGCTACAAGACGCCGGTGCTGAACATTGCGGTGGTGGGGCTGGTTGCGCTGTCGGCGATCTTCTTCGACCTGGTCACCGCCACCTCCATCATCAACTTCGGTGCGCTGGTTGCGTTCAGCTTCGTCAACCTGTCCGTGATCAACCACTGCTACCTGCGCGAAGGCAACCGCCGGGGCCTGGCCAACCAGCTGAAGTACCTGGTGCTGCCGACCATAGGCTTCTGCATCATCGTCTCGCTGTGGCTGGACCTGAACGCGCATTCGCTGATGTTCGGCGGCATCTGGGCGGCGGTCGGATTGATCTACCTGGGTTGGCTGACCAAAGCCTTCCGGTCGGCACCGCCCAACTACATCGCCGAATGAACCACGCTGCCAACAACGCCCGCGCCAGACCGCGGGCGTTGTACTTGATCGAAAAGGAAAGCCCTCATGCCGCTGCGTCGCCTCTCCATCCAGTGGAAGATAACCCTGCTCGCCGGCCTGTGCCTGCTGGCCATCGTCGCCCTGCTGGTGGCCACGTCACTGACCCAGGCTCGGCGTAGCGCTGCGCTGGTCAACCAGGCCAACACCGCCATGCTCGACAGCAGCGCGCGCCAGCGCCTGCAGGCCCATGCCGAAACCCAGGCCCTGCGGGTGCAGCGCTACTTCATGGACGCCTACCAGTACGGCAATGGCTTTGCCCGCATGGTGCAGGTGCTCAAAGCCCGAGGCGGCAGTGACCTGCGCGCCGAGCTGACACGCCAGGCCCGTGCCAGCCTGGCCGGCAACCCGGATGTGATCGGCCTGTACCTGGTGTTCCAGCCCAACGCGCTGGACCAGCAGGACAGCCAGTACCTCGGCCAGGACGCCGTGGGCAGCAATGAAAGCGGGCGTTTCTCGTTGTACTGGTCGCAGCCGCGCCCCGGCACCCTGGAGCTTGAGGCCATGCCGGAAGCGATGCTCGGCGATGCCAGCGTCGGCAGCAACGGCGCGGCGAAGAACCGCTGGCTGACCTGCCCGCAAGACACCGCCAGTACTTGCATGCTGGAACCCTACCTCGACGAGGTCAATGGCCGCCAAGTGCTGATGACCAGCATTGCCCTGCCGCTGCTGGAGCATGGCAAGGTGGTCGGCGTGGTCGGCCTGGACATCGGTCTGGCCAACCTGCAGCAACTGAGCCTGGACGGCCGCCGCGAGCTGTTTGATGGCCAGGGCCATGTCAGCATCGCCAGCGCAGCCGGCCTGCTGGCAGGCAACAGCCGCGATGTCAGCGCGCTCGGCAAACCCATGGACACTAAGGTGGCCGACGGCCTGCTGCGCGTAGCCCACCCCTTCGCCCCCATCCCTGACGCCGCGCCTTGGCAGGTGTTGCTGGAGCTGCCAGAAAGCGTGCTGCAGGCTCCCGCCGTGGCCCTCAACCAGCGCCTGGATGCGCACAACCAGAATGCCAACCTCACCAGCCTGCTGATCGGCCTTGGCGCCGCCATCGCAGGTTTGCTGCTGGTGTGGCTGACCGCACGCGGCGTTACCCGGCCAATCCTGGCCGTGGCCGCACGCCTGCAAGACATCGCCAGCGGTGAAGGCGACCTCACCCGCCGCCTGGACTACGCCCGCCAGGACGAACTGGGCCGGCTCACCCACTGGTTCAACCGCTTCCTCGACAAGCTGCAGCCGGTCATTGCCCAGGTCAAAGGCTCGCTGCAGGAGGCCCGCGGCACCGCCGACCAGTCGGCCGCCATCGCCAGCCAGACCAGCAATGGCATGCAGCAGCAGCACCGTGAAATCGAACAAGTAGCCACGGCAGCCAACGAGATGAGCGCCACTGCCCTGGATGTCGCCCACAACGCATCGCAAGCAGCCCAGGCCGCACGTGCCGCCGACCAGGCCAGCCGCGAAGGCCTGCAACTGATCGACAGCACCCGCGAGGGCATCGATCGCCTGGCTGCCGGCATGAACACGGCCATGGACGAGGCGCGAGCACTGGAAGGCCGCAGCGGCCAGATCGGCTCGGTGCTGGAGGTGATTCGCACCATCGCCGAGCAGACCAACCTGCTGGCACTCAATGCTGCCATCGAAGCTGCGCGCGCTGGCGAAGCCGGGCGTGGTTTTGCCGTGGTCGCCGATGAGGTGCGCGGCCTGGCCCAGCGCACGCAGGTGTCGGTGGAGGAAATTCGCCAGGTCATCGAAGGCCTGCAACAAGGTACCCAGGATGTCGTGGGCGCCATGCACGAAGGCCAGCGTCAGGCCCAGGCCAGCGCGGCACGCATGGAACAGGCGCTGCCAGCGCTGCAGCGCATCGGCGAGGCGGTGACCGTGATCAGCGACATGAACCTGCAGATCGCTTCAGCGGCCGAAGAGCAGAGCGCGGTGGCCGAGGAAGTGAACCGCAACGTGGCCGGCATTCGAGATGTGACAGAATCGCTGGCTGGCCAGGCTGACGAATCGGCGCGCATCAGCCAGGCACTGAACCGGCTGGCCAACCAGCAACAGGCGCTGATGGAGCAATTCCGCGTCTAACCTGCAAGGGCCCTTTCGCGGGCACGCCCGCTCCCACAGGTGCGTGGTCGCCTTCCAGGCCAACGCAGTCCCGGTGGGAGCGGGCGTGCCCGCGAGGAAGCCCGTACAGACACCACAGCATTATCGTTTTTACTGAGCACACGTCATGCAAACCGCAACCAGATCCACCTTCTTCGACATCACCAGCGAACAGGGCCTGTTACGCACCTCGATTGCCGTCACCCTGTTCATCGCCACCATCGGTATCGCCTTCGGCCTGGCTTCCGGGTCGTTCTCCATCGTCTTCGACGGCGTGTACTCGCTGGTCGACGCCAGCATGAGCGGCCTGTCCCTGGTCGTGGTCAAGCTGATCACCTCGCACACCACCAGCGTGCAAATGTCGCGCAAGCTGCGCGAGCGCTTCACCATGGGCTTCTGGCACCTGGAACCGATGGTGCTGGCACTCAATGGCATCCTGCTAAGCGGTGTGGCCATCTACGCGCTGATCAACGCCGTCAGCAGCCTGCTGGAAGGCGGCCGCCACCTGGAGTTCGGCATTGCCATGGTCTATGCGGTACTGACCGTGATCACCTGCGTCACCATCGCCGTCGTCGAAGCCCGCGCCAATCGCAAGCTGAAGTCAGACTTCGTGCGCATGGACGTCAAGGGCTGGGTGATGTCGGCCAGCATCACTGCCGCGCTGTTGATCGCCTTCTGCTTTGGTTACGCGGTGCAAGGCACGTCGCTGGAGTGGGTGTCGCCGTACATCGACCCGGCGGTACTGGCGCTGGTGTGCCTGGTGATCATTCCGCTGCCGCTGTCGGTGGTCCGTCAGGCGCTATCTGAAATCTTTCTGGTTACCCCCGGCGACCTCAAGCTGCACGTCGATAAAGTGGCCAAGGCCTTCGTCGCCCGCCACGGGCTGCAGTCGTACCGCGCCTATGTCGCCAAGGTCGGGCGCTCACGGGAGATCGAGCTGTATTTCATCGTGCCAAAGACAATGGCCGCGAAGACCATCGATGAATGGGATACGTGGCGCAACGAGATTGGTGATGCGGTAGGCGGCGAAGGGCCGGACCGCTGGCTGACGGTGGTGTTCACCGGCGACCCGGAATGGGCTGAGTAAGCTGGGGGCGCTTTGCGCCCCCAAGGATCCCGAAAACGAAAAAGCCCGCGACCATTTCTGGTAGCGGGCTTTACGTACTGCGTATGGTGGGTCGTGTAGGATTCGAACCTACGACCAATTGGTTAAAAGCCAACTGCTCTACCAACTGAGCTAACGACCCGATTGATGGCGCGTATAATACTGATTTCTAACGAGAAATCAATACTCCATCAAAAAATCTTCAAAAATACCGCGTCGGGTCTGCTACACCGGCCGCCTTGAAGCCGTCGGCGCGCAGGCGGCAGCTGTCGCATTTGCCACAGGCGCGCCCGTCATCGTCGGCCTGGTAGCAGGAAACGGTCAGGCTGTAATCCACGCCACGGGCCATGCCGGCCTGCACGATCTGCGCCTTGCTCAGGTTCTGCAGCGGCGCCTGAATACGGAAGCCCTGCCCTTCTACACCGGCCTTGGTTGCCAGGTTGGCCATGCGCTCGAAGGCTTCGACGAACTCGGGGCGGCAATCGGGGTAACCGGAGTAATCCACGGCATTGACGCCAATGAAGATGTCACGCGCCTCCAGCACTTCTGCCCAGCCCAGGGCCAGCGACAGGAACACGGTATTACGCGCCGGCACGTAGGTGACCGGGATGCCTTCGCTCGGGGCTTCCGGCACATCGATGCTGCTGTCGGTCAACGCCGAACCACCGATACCGTCCAGGTTCAGGCCGATGACCTTGTGCTCGACCACGCCCAGGTCCCGGGCGACACGGGCAGCCGCATTCAGCTCGGCCCGGTGGCGCTGGCCATAGTCGAAGCTCATGGTGTAGCAGCTGTAGCCTTCGGCCTTGGCCATGGCTACGACGGTGGCCGAGTCGAGGCCGCCAGACAGCAGGATTACCGCGCGTTTCTCAGTCATGTGCTTTTTACTCTCAATCAACGTCCGGGTTCGTCGTTCCACAGCAGCTTGTGCAACTGCAGCTGGAAACGTACAGGCAGGTTGTCGGCAACGATCCAGTCGGCCAGGTCGCTGGCACTCACCTGGTGGTGGCTCGGCGAGAACAACACCTCACCGGCACGCTCAGCCAGGTTGTACTGGATCAGCTTGGAAACCGCCCAGTCATAGTCCTCACGGGAACAGATGACAAACTTGACCTGGTCGTTGCGGGTCAGCTGCTCGATGTTCTCGTAGCGGTTACGGTGCGACTCTTCGGAACCCGGGGTCTTCAGGTCGACAACGCGGCTGACGCGGGTGTCGGTGCCCGCGATATCCAGCGCACCACTGGTTTCCAGCGACACCTCGTAACCGGCATCACACAGGCGCTGCAGTAACGGCAAGGCGTTGGGCTGAGCCAGTGGCTCGCCACCGGTGACACAGACGTAGCGGGGCTTGAAGCCGGCAACCTGCTCAAGGATCGAATCCAGGGTACGAATAGTGCCGCCAGTGAAGGCATAGGCACTGTCGCAGTACTGGCAGCGCAGGGGGCAGCCGGTAAGGCGCACGAATACGGTGGGCAAGCCAGCCGTTCGCGTTTCACCCTGCAAAGAGTAAAAGACTTCTGTGATGCGTAATGTGTCTTGCATGCTCGCCACGGGCGTGACAGCTAAACAGGCTGTCCGCCTCCGTCAGGCACTGTCGCGGACTCGACATGGCGTTATCCGCAGCAGCGTGTTTACGAAAAAAGGGCAGTGATTCTAACGAAAAAACCCGCGACTGGCGCGGGTTTCTTTCGAGCGGTACAGCTACAGGGCTCAGAGCTTCTGCAGGTCACGCTGGGCCAGTTGCGCGGCGGAGGTGCCGGGGTACTGGGTGATGACCTGCTGCAGGATGCCCTTGACCTTGTCGGTATGGCCCATGCGGCGCTCGACGTCGGCCAGTTTGTAGAGTGAATCCGGCACTTTGCTGTGCTTGGGATACTTCTGGCTGACCTGGGCGAAGGCCTGACTGGCACCTGGCAGATCGCCTTTGGCCAGGTTCACTTCACCCAGCCAGTACTGCGCGTTGCCGGCGTACTGGCTGTTGGGGTACTTGCGCAGGAAGGCATTGAACGCCTGGCTGGCCTTGTCAAAGTCTTTCTGTTTGATCAGGTCGAAAGCAGCATCGTAGTAGAGCTTCTCTTTCGCTGGATCGCCGGGCTCGCTACTGGCGGCCGGTTGTTGCGCAGCAGCACCGGCTGCTGCATCGGGGGCGGCATTTGAAGCACCACCACCGGAGGAATTGTCAGGGGTCGCGGCAGGTGCAGCGCCACTGTTGATGCGACGGTCCAGGTCCTGGTATCGCTCCAGGTTTTCCTGCTTCATGCGCGACACATCGTTCTGCAGCTCTTCGATGATGCCTTGCTGGCGGGAAAGCTGGTCCTGCATCTGTTGCAGCTGCATGAACAGCTGGCCTTGTGCAGAGGCAGGGGCCGAAGCCCCTGACCCGGCATAGGCGCCGCTCGTGCCATAACCCACAGGCGGATAGCTGCCTGCGTTGTCATCTACTACAGGGACCTCAGCCCAGGCCGCGAGCGGCAGGCTGAGTGCGAGGACGGTTACTACACGGCGGCACATACGCATAAGAACTTACTTACGCAGTTCTACGCGACGGTTCTGAGCCCAGGATTGCTCGTCGTTGCCAGTGGCAACAGGACGCTCTTCACCGTAGGAGACCAGTTCCAGCTGAGCAGGGGAAACGCCCTGCAGAACCAGGTAGCGCTGAACGGCCTTGGCACGACGCTCACCCAGAGCCATGTTGTACTCGCGGGTGCCGCGCTCGTCGGTGTTGCCTTCCAGGACAACGCGGTTGCCGTTGGACTTCAGGTCCTTGGCGTGAACGTCCAGAGCGCGCATGGCTTCTGGCTTCAGGTCCGAGCTGTCGTATTCGAAGTAGAAGGTGGTGATTGCGCGCAGGGCGGCTTCTTCGCTCAGGGAACCGTCAACAGCGCCAGTGTTGGCACCGTAGCCAGCGTTCGGATCTACAGCAGCGCCTTCGCCTGCGTTGTCACCGCCCTTCGAGGAGCAACCTACAGCTACGGCCATGGCCAGAGCCAGCGCAGCGAATTTACCAAACTTCAGCATTTCCATCGTGAAACTCCTAATGAAACCCCAGTGTGTTAAGCAAAACGTATTACGCCGCAATCAGTTCAGGTAAGGGGACCAGGACGGTTCTCTGACTTCGCCTTGAGCGGTAGGAAGTGGGAGCCTCACGCGGCCATTAAGCGACACGAGCATCAAGACTCCCCGGCCCTGCTGGCGGGTGGCGTAGATTAGCATGGTGCCGTTTGGCGCAACAGTGGGAGACTCATCAAGACTTGTTTCCGAGAGAATCTTTACACTTCCGCGCTGCAAGTCCTGTGCCGCCACTTTGAAGTTGGTAAAGCCCTGTTGGCGATGGATCATCACCAGGGTCTTTTCGTCAGCGGACAGTTTCGGGTTGGCGTTGTAGTTGCCCACGAAGGTTACGCGCTCGGCACCACCACCGCTGACCGACTGTTTGTAGATCTGCGGTTTGCCGCCACGGTCGGAGGTGAAGTAAAGGGTATTGCCATCCTTACCCCAGAACGGCTCGGTGTTGATACCTGGGCCTGCGGTAACCCGGCTGATCTGGCGCGACGCCACGTTCATCACATAGATGTCCGGGTTGCCGTCTTTCGACAGCACGAACGCCAGGCGCGAACCGTCCGGCGACCAGGCTGGCGCGCCGTTCAGGCCTTCGAAGTTGGTCACCTGCTCACGGCGGCCGGTATCGATGTTCTGAATGAAGATGCGCGGGCGTCTCTGCTCGAACGACACATAGGCGATACGCTTGCCATCTGGCGCAAAGCGAGGCGACAGGATCGGCTCACGCGATTGCAGCAGGGTGACCGCACGCGCACCGTCGTAGTCCGAACGCTGCAGGGTGTAGCGGGTGTTGTTGGTGGAGAAACGCTCGGCCGTCACGTACAGCATGCGGGTAGAGAACGCACCCTTGATGCCGGTGAGCTTCTCGAACGACTGGTCGGCGATGTAGTGCGCCATGTCACGCAACTGGTCGGTGCTGCCCGCGACGCTGCCGGTCAGCACTTGCTGCTCGGTGGCGACGTTGAACAGTGCGTACTGCACCTGCAGGCGACCGCCCGATGGCACGATGCTGCCGACCATCACGTATTGGGCACCCAGCGCTTTCCAGTCACGGAAGATGACTTCGCTGGCCTGCGATGGCTGGCTGATCATGTTCTGCCGTGGAATCGGCGAGTAGTAGCCGGAGTTGCGCAGGTCGTTGCCGATGATGTCGGCAATGTCCTCGGGCAGCACGCTACCACCTTGCAGACCGAACGGCACTACCGCGATGGGCGTTGCCCGGTCGCTGCCGCTGGTGACCAGGATGTTCTTTTCCTCTGCCACGGCCATGCCTGCCACGCAGCACAGCATGACCAGCAGTCCTCTCAGACGTTTAATCACAACGCTAGATCCTCAGGTGTAAATGTCATCTTGAACGAACGATATTGGTTGAAATCGCTCGGCTTCATACCCTGCATCTCGGTCAAACGACCAATGTTCTTCACCGCAGCCACCGCCGAACTGTCATACGGGCCGTCACCACTGGAACGGGCCACGCTGACACTGGTGATGGTACCGTCCGGCAACATGTTGATCTGCAGGACCACCGTCATGCCCTTGCGCGCGGAAGGCGGACGCGCCCAGCCCTCGGCCGCGCGCATACGGATCAGGTCGTCGAAGTCGCCGGCCACCTGGTCACCCTGCTCGTCGGCCAGCGCCTGCTGCCGCTCGGTGGTGTCGGACAACAGCTCGGCCAGGGCCTGGGCTTTCTTGTCTTCTGCCGCCTTGCGGGCCGCTTCCTGTGCCTTTTTCTTCTGGGCGTCTGCAGCGGCCTTTTTCTTGGCCTCTTCAGCTGCCTTCTTCTTCGCGTCCTCGGCCGCCGCTTTCTTCTTGGCGTCCTCGGCTGCTTTTTTCTTGGCCTCTTCGGCTGCCTTTTTCTTGGCGTCCTCGGCGGCTTGTTTCTTCGCCTCTTCAGCGGCCTCTTTCTTGGCCTCTTCTTCGGCTTTTTTCTTGGCTTCTTCCTCGGCCTTCTTCTTGGCGATGTCGGCCTGCTGCTTCTCGGCGGCCTTCTTCGCCTCATCGGCCTTCTTGGCTTCTGCGGCTTTCTTGGCCTCGCTAGCCTTGGCGGCTTCGGCAGCCTTGGCAGCGTCCTCGGCTTTTTTCGCCTCGGCGGCTTCGCGAGCCTCCTCGGCCTTTTGAGCGGCGTCGGCCTTCTTTTGTTCCGCGGCCTTCACGGCCTCCTGCTCGACCTTCTTCTGCTCCAGCTGCTCGACTTCGGTCTGGCGCGAAGCGGTTTTCTTCGCTTCCCCGGCAATCTTCTGATTGGTCTGGGTGGTCGCCTGGCTCTTGGACTTGAGCTGGTACAGGGTAGCCTGAACGATCGGCTTGGAAGGCGGCAGCTCAGGCGTCATGGCGAAACTGACGAACAGCATGGCAAACACCAGCACATGCAGGCCAATGGCCCAGACACTGGGCCAGAAGTAGCTTTCCGAGGCGGATGGCTCTCGCTGTTGCATCAGGGCGCCTCGGTAATCAGGCCAACGTTACCGACACCGGCCTTCTGCAACCCGCCCATGGCACCCATGACCGCGCCATAGTCGACAGCCTTGTCGCCACGAATGAACACCTGGGTCTGCTTGCCTTGGTCACGGCCGGCAGCAATGATCTTCGTCACTGCATTGGTCATGTCAGGCAAGGTCATGGCCTTGTCCATCTGCTTGTCGGTATCGACTTCGCTGCCAAGGTTCCAGTAGTAGGTCTTGTCGGCCTTGATGGAGATGGTGAGAATCTGGACGTTGTTGTCCTGCGGCAAGGCTTCACTGGAAACCTTGGGCAGGTCGACTTTCACGCCCTGGTTGAGCATGGGCGCCGTCACCATGAAGATGACCAGCAGCACCAGCATCACGTCGATGTAGGGCACCACGTTCATCTCGGCGACGGGCTTGCGTTTGTGGCGAACTCGGGCCATGGGCTTCTACCTGATTACTCTTCGCTGGTGTGCACTTTGCGGTGCAGGATCGCCTGGAACTCGTCGGCGAAGGTGTAGTAACGACCGATCAGCACTTCGCTGCGCGCGGCGAAACGGTTGTAGGCGATTACCGCCGGGATTGCTGCGAACAGGCCGATGGCGGTGGCGATCAGCGCTTCGGCGATACCCGGGGCAACGGTTGCCAGGGTGGCCTGCTGGGCGCTGGCCAGGCCGCGGAAGGAGTTCATGATCCCCCATACGGTACCGAACAGGCCGATGTACGGGCTGGTGGAACCGACGGTGGCCAGGAACGGCAGGCTCTGCTCGAGTTTTTCTTCCTCGCGCGAAATGGCTACGCGCATGGCACGGCCAACGCCTTCCATGACGGCGTCCGGGTCAACGCCCGGCTGCTGACGCAGGCGCGAGAACTCCTTGAAGCCGGCACGGAACACCTGCTCGACGCCGGAATCCGGGTCTGGGTTGCTGCCTGCCTGACGGTACAGCTTGGACAGGTCAATGCCCGACCAGAAGCGTTCCTCGAAGGCATCCAGTGCACGACGACCGGCGCGCAGCATGGTGCTGCGCTGGAAAATCATGATCCATGAGGTGACCGAGGCGGCCACCAGGATCAGCATTACCAGCTGTACCACTACGCTGGCATTGCTGACCAGACTCCACATGGAGGTATGGTCGACGACGTTAGCTTCCACGCTTATTCTCCTGCATTCGATTGATTACCCGAGCCGTCCGCCGCCAAGGCGTCGCGCAGCTGGGGGGGTATGGCTCGGGGTTTGAAAGTGTCGGCGCGCACGGCGGCCACCAGGAACTGCCCTTCGCAGAGCAGCGTTTCATCCTTTTCCCGCCAGACCTGCTGTACAAAGCGCAGGCTGGCGCGATTGAGTTCAAGTACTTGCGCGGTCACCCGCAACGCGTCGTCCAGCCGCGCCGGCGCGTGGTAGCGCGCTTCGCTGGAATGGACCACGAACAGCAGGTTGTCTTCGGCCAGCTGCGACTGGGAAAAACCCAGATGCCGCAGATGTTCGGTGCGCGCGCGCTCCATGAATTTCAGGTAGTTGACGTAGTACACCACGCCGCCCGCATCGGTATCTTCGTAATAGACGCGACAACGGTGTGCGAACGGTTCGAGCTGATTTTGCGCGCGCATACTCTAGTGCTTACTCCTCAGCTTGCCAATCCGCTGTGGCAACTGTTTTTTCTTCATTAATGTCTTATTGCCAGCGCACCCTTGGCATGCCAGCGGTAGGACCACGAAAAGTCGCTTTTGATCTGTCATTCATCGCCTGGCTCGGAAAAATCACCACCCTCCCCCAAACGCCCGGGAATATTCAGGCCAAAGTGCAGGTAGGCATGCCGGGTGACCACGCGACCGCGCGGCGTGCGCATGATGTAGCCCTGCTGGATCAGGTATGGCTCCAGCACATCTTCGATGGTATGACGCTCTTCGCTGATGGCCGCAGCCAGGTTGTCCACCCCTACCGGGCCGCCATCGAACTTCTCGATCATGGTCAGCAGCAGGCGGCGGTCGGAATGGTCGAAGCCACGTTCGTCGACATCCAGCAGGTTCAGCGCCATGTCGGCCACGGCTTTGGTGATCTGGCCCTTGCCGCGCACCTCGGCGTAGTCGCGCACGCGGCGCAGCAGGCGGTTGGCGATACGTGGCGTGCCACGGGCACGCCGGGCAATCTCGTAGGCGCCCTGGTCTTCGATGACCAGGCCAAGGATGTTGGCCGAACGGCTGACGATGGTGGCCAGGTCCTTGTCGCTGTAGAACTCCAGGCGCTGGACAATACCGAAGCGGTCACGCAACGGGTTGGTGAGCATGCCGGCACGGGTGGTAGCCCCCACCAGGGTAAACGGTGGCAGGTCGAGCTTGATCGAACGGGCCGCCGGGCCTTCGCCGATCATGATGTCGAGCTGGAAGTCCTCCATGGCCGGGTACAGCACCTCTTCGACGACCGGCGACAGCCGGTGGATCTCGTCGATGAACAGCACGTCGTGCGGTTCGAGGTTGGTCAGCATGGCCGCCAGGTCGCCCGGGCGCTCCAGGATCGGCCCCGAGGTGCTCTTCACCGACACACCCATTTCATGGGCAATGATGTTGGCCAGGGTAGTCTTGCCCAGCCCCGGCGGGCCGAAGATCAGCGTGTGGTCGAGCGACTCGCTGCGGCCACGGGCGGCCTGGATGAACAGCGCCATCTGCTCGCGCACCACCGGCTGGCCGATGTAATCGTCCAGGCTCAGCGGGCGAATCGCACGGTCCTGGACCTCTTCGCGGTCGCGGCCACTGGCGGCGATCAGGCGGTCGGCTTCGATCACTTGGTAATCATCCCTTTAAGGCTGCGGCGGATCAGCTCTTCACTGCTCAGGCCGGCCTTGTCTTTGATCGCGGCGATCGCCTTGCTGGCTTCCTGCGGCTTGTAGCCCAGCGAGACCAGAGCGCTGACGGCATCAGCCTCGGCGCTGGACTCGCTGGCGGCCGGCAGCGGACCATCGGACACCAGGGTGAACATGGCCGGGGAGGTTTCCCAGGCCTTGAAGCGGTCCTTGAGCTCGACCAGAAGGCGTTCGGCGGTTTTCTTGCCGACACCGGGCACGCGTACCAGGGCCGAGGTGTCCTGGGCTTGCACGCAGCGCACCAGCTCATCGACTTCCAGGCCGGACATGAGCGCCAGTGCCAGCTTCGGGCCCACGCCGTTAAGCCGGATGAGCTCGCGGAATAGCTCGCGCTCGCGCTTTTCGGCAAACCCATAGAGCAAGTGGGCGTCTTCGCGCACGACCAGATGGGTGTGCACGGTGACGGGTTCGCCCACCTTGGGCAGACGGTACAACGTGGTCATGGGAACTTCCAGTTCGTAACCCACGCCGTTGACGTCGATAATCAGGTGCGGCGGCTGTTTCTCCGCCAGGGTGCCGCGCAAACGTCCAATCACGTTCCGATCCTTCCTCTCGGGGAGCCGGTCAAAGACCGCTCAACCCTATCAGCAAATGCAACGGGTGAACGCATCACCCGAACAAAATGTGTATCAGCGCATGAAGCGCCTACAGACGCAAGCGCCCGCCGCGCCGCCGCGCCGTTGCCAGGCCATGGGGCACCAGGCTGGAACGGGTGTGGGCGTGGCACAACGCGATGGCCAAGGCGTCGGAGGCGTCGATCTGCGGCTTTTGCGTCAGTTTCAGCAGGTGCATGACCATCATCATCACCTGCTCCTTGTTGGCCCCACCAGTGCCGGCCACCGCTTGCTTGACCTGTGTGGCGCTGTATTCAGCGATTTCCAGGCCGGCTTCGGCGGCAGCGACGATAGCCGCGCCGCGGGCCTGGCCGAGCTTCAGCGCCGAGTCAGCGTTGCGCGCCATGAACACCCGCTCGATGCCCATGGTCACCGGTTCGTGCTGGGCGATGATTTCACTGACACCACGAAAAACGATCTGCAGCCGCTCGTGCAGCTCGCCGCTGCCGGTGCGGATACAGCCCGACGCCACGTACTCACAGCCACGGGCGGTCTGGCGTACTACGCCGTAGCCGGTGATGCGCGAACCGGGGTCGATACCAAGAATCAGAGTCATAGTGCCTGTCGTTCAAAGCTCACGGTTCAAGACCATTAGGGCCGCTGCGCGACCTATCGCCGGCAAGCCAGCTCCCACGAGTACAGTGCAGGCCTGAAGAAATGCACTGTACCTGTGGGAGCTGGCTTGCCGGCGATGGGCTGCGCAGCGGCCCCAATAGCAGCCTTGACGCGAAGGGTCAGGAGACCTTAGCCGATATTTTCCATGATCTCGTCGGAAATCTGGGCATTGGAGTAGACGTTCTGCACGTCATCCAGGTCTTCGAGCATGTCGATCAGCTTGAGCACCTTTTCAGCACCGTCCTGGTCGAGCTCGGCACTGGTGGTCGGCTGCATGACGATTTCTGCGTCATCGGCCTTGAAACCAGCCTCTTCCAGGGCGTTACGCACGGCATAGAAGCTGTTGAACGAGGTAAACACGTCGAACGAGCCGTCATCGTTGGCTACCACGTCGTCAGCATCGGCTTCCATCGCCGCTTCCATCAGCGCGTCTTCATCCACGCCCGGGGCAAAACTGATCTGCCCCTTGCGCTCGAACAGGTAGGCCACCGAGCCGTCGGTACCCAGGTTGCCGCCACACTTGGTGAAGGCATGCCGCACGGCGGCGGCGGTGCGGTTGCGGTTGTCGGTCATGGTCTCGACCATGATCGCCACGCCACCCGGACCGTAACCTTCGTAGCTGAGCTCTTCGACGTTGTCGCTTTCGTTGGTGCCGGCACCTCGGGCCACGGCGCGATCGATGATGTCGCGGCTCATGTTGGCGCCCAAGGCCTTGTCCAGCGCCAGACGCAGGCGCGGGTTGGATGCCGGGTCAGGGCCGCCCTGCTTGGCAGCGACCGTCAGCTCGCGGATCCACTTGGTGAAGACCTTGCCTCTCTTGGCATCCTGGCGCTCTTTGCGGTGCTTGATGTTCGCCCACTTGGAATGACCAGCCATAACGACTCCGAATACTTTGAATCACAAACAGCCCCGCCCCTGTACGGGGCGGGACGGGAAAATACCTGCGCCGAAACGCAAAGGCGCATCCATGTGGATGCGCCCGGGGACCGCTTACTCGACCTTGGTCTGTTCGCGCAGTCGGATGTGCAGCTCGCGCAGGGCCTTGGCGTCGACCAGGCCAGGGGCCTGAGTCATGACGCACGCGGCGCTCTGGGTTTTCGGGAAAGCGATCACTTCACGGATCGACTGGGCGCCGGTCATCAGCATGACCAAGCGGTCCAGACCAAAGGCCAGGCCACCGTGCGGCGGCGCACCGAACTTCAGGGCGTCGAGCAGGAAGCCGAACTTCTCTTCCTGTTCCGCCGCTTCGATGCCCAGCAGGCGGAACACAGCCTGTTGCATCTCTTTGCGGTGGATACGGATCGAACCGCCACCCAGTTCAGTACCGTTCAGGACCATGTCGTAGGCACGGGACAGCGCTGTGGCCGGGTTGGCCTCAAGCTCTTCCGGCGAGCACTTCGGCGCGGTGAACGGGTGGTGCAGCGCGGTGAAGCTGCCGTCTTCGTTCTCTTCGAACATCGGGAAGTCGACGACCCACATCGGTGCCCACTCGCAGGTGTGCAGGTTGAAGTCGTTGCCGAGCTTGATGCGCAGTGCGCCCAGGGCCTCGCTGACGATCTTGAACTTGTCGGCACCGAAGAAAACGATGTCGCCATCGACCGCGCCAACGCGATCGAGGATCACGTTGAGGTTGGCTTCAGGGATGTTCTTGACGATCGGCGACTGCAGGCCTTCGACGCCCTTGGCGCGCTCGTTGACCTTGATGTACGCCAGGCCCTTGGCACCGTAGATGCCAACGAACTTGGTGTACTCGTCGATCTTGCTGCGCGGCATGCTGGCGGCGCCAGGCACGCGCAGGGCGGTAACGCGGCACTTCGGATCATTGGCCGGGCCTGCGAATACCTTGAAGTCGACATCCTTCAGCTGGTCGGCAACGTCGACCAGTTCCAGCGGGTTACGCAGGTCTGGCTTGTCGGAGCCGTAACGGCGCATGGCTTCTTCGAAGGTCATGTGCGGGAATTCGCCGAATTCCAGGTCCAGCACTTCCTTGAACAGCTTGCGGATCATGCTCTCGGTCAGGCCCATGATCTCGCTTTCATCGAGGAAGCTGGTCTCGATGTCGATCTGGGTGAATTCCGGTTGGCGGTCAGCACGCAGGTCTTCGTCACGGAAGCACTTGGCGATCTGGTAGTAGCGGTCGAAGCCAGCGACCATCAGCAGCTGCTTGAACAGCTGGGGCGACTGCGGCAGGGCGAAGAAGCTACCGGCGTGGGTACGGCTTGGCACCAGGTAGTCACGCGCGCCTTCCGGGGTGGCGCGGGTCAGGATCGGCGTTTCGACGTCGAGGAAGCCGTTTTCATCGAGGAAGCGACGGATGCTGGTGGTGATGCGCGAACGCAGACGCAGCTTCTCGGCCATTTCCGGGCGACGCAGGTCGATGAAGCGATAACGCAGGCGGGTTTCCTCGCCGACGTCGGAGTATTCGTTCAGCGGGAACGGCGGGGTTTCTGCTTCGTTGAGCACGGTCAGCTGGTAGCCAAGGATCTCGATGGCACCGGAGGCCATGTTGGCATTCACCGCGCCGTCAGGGCGCTTGCGCACCTTGCCGGTGACTTGCACGACGTATTCGCTGCGCACGCGGTCGGCGGCGGCGAAGGTTTCGGCGCGATCCGGGTCGAACACGACCTGGGCCATGCCTTCGCGGTCACGGATGTCGAGGAAGATCACCCCGCCGTGGTCGCGGCGACGATGGACCCAGCCGCAAAGGGTGACTTCCTGGCCGTCCAGGCTCTCGTTCAGTTGGCCGCAATAATGGCTGCGCATCATGATGGTGGTTTCGCTTCTCGTGATTCGTGTATTCGGTGGAGGCCTTGGCCGCCCGGAGGGCTAATACTGCAAGACCCGGTCACAGCATTCAACTCAGTCGGCCTTGTCGCCGCCTGCAAGATTCTTTTTCGCCCCGGTCTTGAAGTCGGTTTCGTACCAACCATTACCGCTCAGGCGGAAGCCTGGCACCGACAGCAGCTTCTTCAGCGCCGGCGCCTGGCAGGCCGGGCAATCGGTCAGCGGCGCGGCGCTGATCTTCTGCAGTGCTTCCATGCGGTGCTCGCAGGATGCACATTGATAGTCATAAAGGGGCATGGGTGTCTCTCGTCAACCACAACGCTCGCTGCCAGGGCAGCAAAAAGCGGGATTATATATGGTTAGCAAGCACTGCGCAGCCCGCCAGGCGATCAGCGCACACTTGGCGGGTCTTGCAGCCAGGCAACGCAGATTACCCGAATCAGCCCACTGAAGTTGCGCACTCCACCCTGGCGCAGGTGCACTTCGCGGTCCACGTAGGACAACACCGCACTGACCGAACAGCGGTTGGCGGCAGCGATGCGTTCCAGGATGCCCCAGTAGACGGCCTCCAGACGCAGGCAGGTGGAAAAACCGTTGAGCCGCACCGAACGTGATACCGGCTGCGTCTGCAACATATCGAAATCTGCCTTGAACGGATCAATGCACTGTTTTCCTGGCCAGCTCCCTTGGCCAGCCACACGCTTGCTCGCTTGCATCATGCGCCCTACTTCCTCGTCACCGGTAACAGGTGACCAATGAAGCGCTGGGCAGCAGGTTTAGAGCAGCGGCAAAGTCTTCCCGCACAGTTACCGACAGGCGCAGCCTTGTGCTGCACCTGCCGGGGACGCGCCGCCTGTTGATTACTTGCCGTCGAGCAATACCCGCAGCATCCACGCGGTTTTCTCGTGCACCTGCATGCGCTGGGTCAGCAAGTCGGCAGTCGGCTCGTCACTGACCTTGTCCACTACCGGGAAAATACTGCGCGCAGTACGCACCACGGCCTCCTGGCCCTGGACCAGCTGGCGGATCATCTCGTCCGCCGGGGGTACGCCTTCCTCCTCCTGGATAGAGGAATGCCGTGCATAGAATGCATAAGACCCCGGCGCAGGGAAGCCCAGGGCACGGATGCGCTCGGCAATCGAATCGACTGCCAGTGCCAGTTCGTTGTACTGCTCCTCGAACATCAGGTGCAGGGTGCGGAACGACGGACCGGTGACGTTCCAGTGGAAATTATGGGTTTTCAGATACAGCACGTAGGTATCCGACAACAGGCGGGACAGCCCATCGACGATGGACTTGCGATCTTCTTCACTGATACCGATATCGATTGCCATTGAAGTTCCCCTTTCCATAAGGCTTGAGACTCAAGCGGACGCCGACCACTGTAGCAACACTTGACCCACACCGCCTGTGACATGGCGCAACACATCGCCCACTGAGGCCTGCGGTTTGAGTAGCCTTCGCCTTTGCTGTTAAATAGGCACCGTGCCACCCGTGCGGACTGTTATTGCCGGGTGCATAGGCTGGCTTGTCACGTGTTCGCGCCCTACACCTCATGCGCACCGTGCTGCCAGCTCTTCCTGTGATCGGCCTTCTCAACTGTGAGCCAACCCCATGTTCAAGATCGTCCATCTGGTGACGGGCGTGGCAGCCTTGCTGCTATCGCTCATACCGAGCCTGAAAACCGATGCAACACCCTTCCTGCAACAACCCGACGCGGTTTACCTTGCCCTGCTCGGCCTGCTCAACCTGGTCCTGGCCCCGGTCGTGCCGCTGTACTACCGCGGCGCCCGGCAGCAGTTGCAGCACCTTGCCTGCGCCCTGCTGGTGGTGGCGGTGGTGCTGCAGACCCTGACGCTGCTGGCTCGCCCGGAAATGGGCAACCTCGCGGCGCTGGTCTGTGCGGTACTGGCCGTGGCCCTGCACCTGGCGGTGGGTTTTGCCCGCAGCCCGCGCAAGGCACGCAGCATCCAGCATGCCGCCCAGGATACTGGCAACCGTGATACCGGCACGGTGAAGTGGTTCAACACCTCGAAAGGCTTTGGTTTCATCTCCCGCGATTCGGGTGATGACATCTTCGTGCACTTTCGTGCCATACGCGGCGAAGGCCACCGCATCCTGGTCGAAGGCCAGCGCGTGGAGTTTTCGGTGATGCACCGCGACAAGGGCCTGCAGGCCGAAGATGTGGTGGCAGTTACCCGCCGCTGATTGTCTTGCGATAGCGCTCCTTGTGGCCGCGGGCAGGCCCGCGCCCACAAGGATTCGTGTGATCAGTAATGAGGCGGCGGCGCCTCTTCCCCCTCGGTGCCGTACTGGCCGACCATCTCTTCATGGCGCTTGATCAATTCGGCCACCTGTAATTTCAGCCGCTCGATCACCTGCGCCTGCTCGACCACCACATCATTCAACGCCTGCAGGGTGTCATCCTGGAACGCCTGGCGGGTTTCCAGTTCGACGATTCGCAATTCCAGCGACATGTCAGGCCTCCTGATAGCCAGCAAGCTGCAGCCCACGCACGCGCTGGCGAATGGCTTGCAACTGGTCGTCGCGGTAGGCCACGGCCGGGCACTTGCCCCACACCGGTGCTGGCCAGGCGGCATCGTCACGCTGGCGCACGATCACGTGCATGTGCAACTGGCTGACCACATTGCCCAGGGTGGCCACGTTCATCTTGTCGGCGCCGTAGCTGGCCTTCAGTGCTTCAGCCAGCAGGGTGGTTTCCTGCCACAACTGCTGCTGCTCTGCCGCTTCCAGCTCGAACAGCTCGCTGATGCCGGCGCGCTTGGGCACCAGGATGAACCATGGGTAGTTGGCATCCTTGCTCAGCAACAGCTGGCATAACGCAAACTCCCCCAGCACCAGGGAATCCTGCTGCAAACGCGAATCCAGGACGAACACGGCATATCTCCTTCAGGCAAAAACAACCCGCTTTCAAGCGGAAAACAGGCCTGCAAGGATACCTTGCACATTCCCGGTAACACAGCGCTACTTTTCGCACCAAAATGAGGCCGTCTGCGCGCCGCCACCACACTTGTCACCCCACAAACGACTCTGGATGAACAAGTTGCGGTAACACATTGACTTTCATGACAGCCTTTCAAATTTTAATGATTCTCGACTCCATCATGCCCTGAGGTAGCCTTCGCCCCGTGTTTACGGCACTTTCCGACCCTCGGTAGCAGATTTTGTGAAAATTTCATGAAGTGTTGCGAATTTTGAGCACGCTTGTTGCATTCCCTTCACGCCAAGTCGGCACGACATCTGCAGTGGCAGGTGTACGCGACAAATAACAACAGCGGCATTGGTTACCAGGGAGTTTCCTCAACCAGAATCCGTAGTTACAGATTCGTTACGGTGACAGGAACAGCGCTGGCGTTATACGGCCCATAAACCGGGGCGTGATTTGCGACATGGAAATACCTAAAAGCGACATGGCAAAAAAGTTCCGCAAAGAGTCTATATAGCCATATCGCCAACAACAGTCAGCGTGCTATACATTTTCGCCGACATAACAAGAAAGAGCTGCACCCTATAACTAAAACACTTGGGCGCGGCGGTACTCTTCCTAAAAACCAAAGGAGCAAATCACGATGCGCGTGATGAAGTGGAGCATGATCGCCCTGGCCGTTGCGGCAGGGACCTCGCAGTTGGCAATGGCCTCGGCACAAGACGAGTCCAAAGGTTTCATCGAAGACAGCAAGCTGAACGTCAAGACCCGCATGCTGTACTTCAGCCGTGACTTCCGTAACAACGCGCCTGGCACCCAGAGCCGCGTTGAAGAAACCGGCCTTGGTTTCCTCGGCACCTTCGAATCGGGCTTCACCCAAGGCACCGTAGGCTTCGGTGTCGACGCCATCGGCATGCTGGGCCTCAAACTGGACAGCGGCAGGGGCCGTGCCGGCACCGGCCTGTTCCCGACAGGTTCCGACGGTCGCTCGCAGGATGACTACTCCGAAGGCGGCGGCGCAGTGAAAATGCGCATCTCCAACACTGTGCTCAAATGGGGTGACCAGTTCACCGCCCTGCCAGTGCTGGCTACCGACGACAGCCGACTGCTGCCGGAAGTTGCCGAAGGCGGCCTGATCACCAGCAACGAGATCGATGGCCTGACCCTGCACGCGGGTCACTTCACTGCCATGAACGCCCAGGCACAGACTTACCACGACAGCCTGAACATGACCGAGGCCAACGTCTTTGGTGGCACCTACGCCATTAATGACAACCTCAGCACCAGCGTTTACTACTCGCACATCGAAGACCATTTCCGCAAATGGTACGGCAACATCAACTGGGCGCTGCCGATCAGCGACAAGCAAGGCCTGGTGTTCGACTTCAACATCTATGACACCAAGTCCATCGGCAACAACCTGACCGGCGCATTCGTCAGCAAGGCCGACGGCAGCAACGAACTCGACAACATTGCAGCCAGCCTCTCGGCCGCCTACAACATTGGCGCCCACACCTTCACCCTGGCCTACCAGAAAGTCAGCGGCGACGGCGACTACGCCTACGGCGTCGACGGTGGCGGTACGGTCTTCCTGGCCAACTCCGTGGCCCGTTCCGACTTCAACGCCGAAGACGAGAAGTCCTGGCAGGCACGCTACGACCTGAACTTCGCCGAATTCGGCGTACCAGGCCTGACCTTCATGACCCGTTACGTGCGCGGTACTGGTGCAACTACCCGCACCACCGACGACGGCAAGGAATGGGAACGCGACATCGACGTGAAGTACGTGCTGCAAAGCGGCCCTGCCAAGGACCTGAGCTTGCGCGTACGTCAGGCCACCTACCGTTCGGGCGATGGCGTCTACTACGGTTCCCCATCGATCGACGAACTGCGCCTGATCGTGGAGTACCCGCTGAGCATCCTGTAAGCCTGGCTTGCAGTGCCCCGCACTTGAAAAAGCCCGGCGATCTCGCCGGGCTTTTTCTTGGCTGACAAGCGGCCCGCCCTGGGGCATCCTGTACGCCTTCGTTTCGCCCCCGTACAATGCGGGGCTATTTCAACGTCTTAGGCAATCGACACGGCTAACCATGCGCACCAGTCAATATTTGCTCGCCACCCAGAAAGAAACCCCTGCCGACGCAGTGGTCATCAGCCATCAGCTCATGCTGCGTGCCGGCATGATCCGCAAACTGGCCTCCGGCCTGTATACCTGGCTGCCGATGGGCCTGCGGGTAATGCGCAAGGTCGAGGCCGTGGTGCGTGAGGAAATGAACGCCGCCGGCGCCCTGGAAGTGCTGATGCCAAGCATCCAGCCTGCCGAGCTGTGGCAGGAGTCCGGCCGCTGGGAACAGTACGGCCCTGAGCTGCTGCGCCTGAAGGACCGCCACCAGCGCGACTTCTGCGTTGGCCCGACCCACGAAGAAGTCATCACCGACCTGGCCCGTAACGAGCTGTCCAGCTATAAACAGCTGCCGCTCAACATGTACCAGATCCAGACCAAGTTCCGTGACGAGATCCGCCCGCGCTTCGGCCTGATGCGCGGCCGCGAGTTCATCATGAAGGACGCCTACTCGTTCCATGCCGACCAGGCTTCCCTGCAGGAAACCTACGACCGCATGCACCAGGCGTACAGCAACGTATTCACCCGCCTGGGCCTGGACTTCCGCCCAGTGCAGGCCGACACCGGCTCGATCGGTGGCAGCTACTCGCACGAATTCCACGTGCTGGCCGAATCCGGCGAAGACGACGTGATCTTCAGCGACAGCTCCGACTACGCCGCCAACATCGAGAAGGCCGAGGCCATCCCGCGTGAAACCGTGCGCCCTGCCCCTACCGAGGAGCTGCGCCTGGTCGACACGCCAGATGCCAAGACCATCGCACAACTGGTTGAAAACCACGGCCTGGCGATCGAGAAGACCGTCAAGACCCTGATCGTGCGCGGCGCTGAAGAAGGCAAGCTGATTGCCCTGATCGTTCGCGGCGACCACGAGCTGAACGTAATCAAGGCCACCAAGCTGGAACAGGTTGCCGATCCTCTGGTCATGGCCACCGAAGCCGAACTGCGCGACGCCATTGGCGCCGGTGCCGGCTCGCTCGGCCCGCTGAACCTGCCGCTGGAATGCATCATCGACCGTTCGGTTGCCCTGATGAGCGACTTCGGCATCGGCGCCAACATCGACGACAAGCACTACTTCGGCGTGAACTGGGAGCGCGACCTGCCGGTTCCACAGGTCGCCGACCTGCGTAACGTGGTCGAAGGCGACCCAAGCCCGGATGGCCAAGGCACCCTGGTGATCAAGCGCGGCATTGAAGTGGGCCACATCTTCCAGCTGGGCACCAAGTACAGCGAAGCGCTGAAGTGCCAGGTACTGGGAGAGAACGGCAAGCCGGTGGTTCTGTCGATGGGCTGCTACGGTATCGGTGTGTCCCGCGTCGTCGCCGCTGCCATCGAGCAGAGCTATGACGACAAAGGCATCATCTGGAACGATGCCCTGGCCCCGTTCCAGATCGCTCTGGTACCGCTGCGCTACGAAACCGAGGTGGTTCGCGAGGCAACCGACAAGCTGTACGCCGAACTGACCGCCGCCGGCTTCGAAGTGCTGCTGGACGACCGCGACAAGAAGACCAGCCCAGGCATCAAGTTTGCCGACATGGAGCTGATCGGCATCCCACACCGCATCGTCGTCAGCGATCGCGGCCTGGCCGAAGGCAACCTGGAGTACAAGCACCGCACCGAGCAGGACGCCCAGGCGTTGCCGCTCAATGAAGTGCTGAGCTTCCTGCAGGCCCGCGTTCGCCGCTGATAACCAATGCACGAGTGATCATGTTCAAGCGAAGTACCTTTACCCTGGGGGGCGCCGCACTGTGCGGCGCCCTGCTCGTCAGCGGCTGCGCCAACCAGATGTCCCAGCGCAGCGACCACGAGGAGCGCGTCGAGCGCAAATTGCTCGAGCACACCCTGCAGATCGATGTCGGCGAGCCGAAGGTGATGGAGCTGCCGCAACGACGTGTGCGCGTGCATGAGCAGAAGCGCTTCGAAGTCACCGAGTTCGAAGTCACCCGTCGCTATGACCGCTACACGCCTTACCAGCCCTGGCGGGAGGTCTACGAGATCCCGCTGGGTGCAGTGGCCGTGGTAGCGGGCGTCGGCGCCAACGTGGTCAACGTCTTCGCCTTGGGCAACCTGCCGGAAAGCATCACCCATGACTGGCTGAGCTATGGCGTGGACGGGCTTAACCCGTTCATGAACGTGCCGTCCAACGGGCGTGCCCAGCAGAACCTGGCCGGGATCAGCGAAGTGCAGAAAGGCAAGCGCGAGGAATCGACCAGCGTGCCCTGGAGCGAACGCCTGGTCGAGGTCAAGGCCGGCAAGATGACCCACGAGCTGACCACCGACAGGAACGGCGTGCTGCGCCTGAACCTGCTCGACAGCCCGTTCTCCGAGCAGAACCTCAACCACGTCGGCACCCTGCACCTTCAGGTACTCGACGAGGACAACGCGGTGCGGGGTGATGCCAGCCTGCTGGTCAGCGCCACCTTGCGCAACAAGCTGCTCGAAGCCCATGAGCTGATCTTCGACGACCTCGAAGATGATGATGTCGGCCAGTGGGTACATCGGGTGAAGCGTCTGTCGGAGCTGGGCCTTGAAGAAGAAGCCAGTGAAATGGAACAAAGCCTGATCGAGCTGACTCGCAACGATCCGGAGCTGCAGCAGGAATTTCTGCAATCGCTGACCAAGGCCACTGGCCGGTTGGTGGCAGATCCGGGCGTGCAGTAAAAGAAGGGGCCGCTATGCGGCCCCTTTTCATTCAGGCGTAAACAGCTCCAACTGCTCATGCGCTCCGCGTAAATCGCGCAACCTCACCCCTACCCCCAGCAAGCGCACCGGCTTGCCACCCCGGGCGAACGCCTGCCCCAGAAGCTGCCGATAACTATCAAGGTCCCGCCCGGCCCCTGCCTGCTCCATGGTGGTCTGGCTGAAGTCATGGAACTTGACCTTGACGAACGGCTTGTCCGGCCGATAACTGCTGTCCATACGGGCGATGCGCTCGTTCAGGCTCTCCAGCAGCTCGGGTAACCGCGCCAGGCAACTGGCCAGGTCCGGCAGGTCGGTGTCGTAGGTGTTTTCCACGCTGACCGACTGCCTGCGGCTGTCATTGTGTACTGCACGCTCATCTACACCCCGCGCCAGCCCCCACAAACGCTCGCCAAAGCTGCCAAACTCACGCACCAGTGCCAGGCGCGACCATTCACGCAGGTCAAGGCAGGTTTCGATGCCCAGCCGCGTCAGTTTATCTGCCGTCACCTTGCCCACCCCATGCAGCCTGGCCACCGGCAAAGCGGCGACAAAGGCCTCCACCTCGCCCGGGGTAATCACGAACAGCCCGTTGGGTTTGCGCCAGTCACTGGCAATCTTGGCCAGGAACTTGTTTGGCGCCACGCCCGCCGACACGGTGATATGCAGGGTGCGGGCGACACGCCGGCGGATATCCTCGGCGATGCGCGTGGCACTACCCGAATACCACTGGCTGTCACTTACATCCAGGTAGGCTTCGTCCAGCGACAAAGGCTCGATCAGCTCGGTGTAGTCGCGGAAGATCGCATGGATTTCCCGCGAGGCCTCACGGTAGGCCTCGAAGCGCGGCTTGACGATCAACAGGTCGGGGCACAGCTTTAGTGCATGCCGTGACGACATGGCCGACCGCACACCATAGGCACGCGCTTCATAGTTGCAGGTAGCGATTACCCCACGGTGTTCAGGCGAGCCCCCAACCGCCATGGGCCGCCCGGCCAGGCGGGGGTCGTCACGCATCTCGATCGCGGCGTAGAAGCAATCGCAGTCGACGTGGATGATCTTGCGCAGAGACATGGATGGCCGTCAGCACTGTAAATTCATACAGATAGTATCGCATGCGACCTACCTGAAACACCTCACCCGCTGCATCACCCGACAATCTGCCTGAAAGCCCCGTCACGCCTGAGCCGCTTGCTGCTGACGAGCGCTAAGGGTTTGAACAAAAAAGGGTTTTTCAATGAAACTGCTTGACACTGTGGCGTAAATCCGTAGAATTCGATCTCACAGGCGCGGGATGGAGCAGCCTGGTAGCTCGTCGGGCTCATAACCCGAAGGTCGTCGGTTCAAATCCGGCTCCCGCAACCAGATTCAAGAAAAGGCCACTGTTCATACAGTGGCCTTTTTCTTTGCCTTAAAAAAAGTAAAACCGAAAAACCTTTGATAAATCAAAGCTTAGCGCTTGACACACCCTCAGCAAACTGTAGAATGCGCCCCACAGACGCGGGATGGAGCAGTCTGGTAGCTCGTCGGGCTCATAACCCGAAGGTCGTCGGTTCAAATCCGGCTCCCGCAACCAAGTTCAAGAAAAGGCCACTGTTAACGCAGTGGCCTTTTTCTTTGTCGGCTGAAAAGTGCCATCGGAAAAACATCGACAAATCAAAGCTTAGCGCTTGACATACAAACCACACGCTGTAGAATCCGCCCCACTGACGCGGGATGGAGCAGCCTGGTAGCTCGTCGGGCTCATAACCCGAAGGTCGTCGGTTCAAATCCGGCTCCCGCAACCATATTCGTCAGAACAAACCCCGCCTGTTTAACAGCAGCGCGGGGTTTGTTGCTTCTGCCCTCCCTGCTTTTCGTCGCATCGATTTTCCCCGCCCTCCAGCCAACCCGCAGGCTTGAGGCATCGTGCCCAGGATGAACTATCTTTAACCCTGCCAAGCCGCTGAAAGCGCCTGAGGCCGGAGTAACATTGGGTACGTTTTCCTAAGGGACTTTCACTTGGCCGTACCTCCCCTCAACCTCGCGCTGCAGGCCCGAGGCACCCCATGACTTCTCACAACCCCGAACCTCCGGTGCCACTGGCCTCGGCGCTACCCGGTGCCGTGCAGCGTCTGCCCTTGCTCGAACGCGTGAGCCGCTACCGCCAGCCCATCGGCCTGGCAGTGACCCTGGTGCTGTTCACCATGGCGTTGATTGCCTGCCGCCACCTGCTGAGCGAGCTGGACATCCATGCCTTGCACGGTGCCATGCTCAGCGTACCGGCCCAGTCAGTGCTGGGCGCCTTGCTGGCGACCGTGATCGGCTTCGTGATCCTGCTGGGTTACGAGTGGTCGGCCAGCCGCTATGCCGGCGTGAAACTGCCGGCACGCAGCCTGGTGCTTGGCGGCTTCAGCGCCTTTGCCATTGGCAACGCCATCGGCCTGTCGATGCTTTCGGGTGGCTCGGTGCGCTACCGCCTGTATGCACGCCAGGGGCTGGGCGCTGGCGAAGTCGCACGCATGACCGTGTTTGCCAGCCTGTCGCTAGGCTGCGCGCTGCCCCCCCTCGCCGCCTTGGCAACCTTGAGCGACCTGCCGGCAGCCTCGACCGCACTGGGGTTGGCGCCTGGCCTGCTGGCAGGTATCGCCGCCGCCGTGCTGGTGGCGTCCGCCCTGCTGGTGTTCGGCTTGTACCGCCGGCGCTTGGCCGAACAACCGCTGGCCAATAACCTGCTGGTGCAACTGGGCCGCCGTACACTGCGGCTGCCGGGCGCGCGCCTGGCCGCCCTGCAATTGCTGATTACCGCGCTGGATGTGGCAGCGGCCGCCACCGTACTGTATCTGCTGCTGCCTGAAGCACCACCCTTTGGCGCGTTTGTGCTGGTGTACCTGCTAGCCCTGGCCGCAGGCGTGCTCAGCCACGTACCGGGCGGCGTCGGGGTGTTCGAAGCCATCCTGCTGGCGGCTTTTGCCGACCAGCTCGGTGCCGCGCCGCTGGCGGCCGCCCTGCTGCTTTACCGGCTGATCTATGTGGTGCTGCCCCTGCTGCTGGCCTGCGTACTGCTACTGGCCAATGAAGCCCGGCGCCTGCTGTTCGCACAGCAGGCCATCAAGGCCGCCTCCGGGATGGCCGCCCCCATCCTGTCGATAATGGTATTCCTGTCTGGGGTGGTGCTGCTGTTTTCCGGCGTCACGCCCGAGATCGACACGCGCCTGGAGCACATGGGCTTCCTGGTGCCGCACCGGCTGATCGATGCTTCGCACTTTGGCGCGAGCCTGATCGGCGTGCTGTGCCTGTTGCTGGCCCAAGGCCTGCGCCGGCGGCTGTCCGCAGCCTGGCTGCTGACCACCGTGCTGCTCTTGGTCGGTGCCCTGCTGTCGCTGCTCAAGGGCTTTGACTGGGAAGAGGCTTGTCTGCTGACCTTCACCGCAGCCCTGCTAGCCTTGTTCCGTCGCTCGTTCTACCGCCCCAGCCGCCTGCTGGAGCTGCCATTTTCGCCAGTGTTCCTGGTGGCCAGTGCCTGTGCGGTCGGCGCATCGGTGTGGCTGCTGTTGTTTGCCTACCAGGATGTGCCCTACAGCCATCAGCTGTGGTGGCAGTTCACCCTCGACGCCGATGCCCCGCGCGGCCTGCGCGCCGCCATGGGCAGCGCCTTGCTGCTGGCTGCCTTGGCGCTGACCTGGCTGCTGCGCACCGCGCCGCCGGTGATCCACCTGCCCGACGACGAAGAACTGCAGCGCGCCAACCGTATCCTGCTGGCCTCCGACCAGCCCGACGGCGGCCTGGCCCTGACCGGCGACAAGGCGTTGCTGTTTCACCCACGCGACAATGCCTTCCTTATGTACGCCCGTCGCGGCCGTAGCCTGGTGGCCCTGTACGACCCGATCGGCCCGGCCCAGGAACGCGCCGAAATGATCTGGCAGTTCCGTGACCTGTGCGACCTGCACCACGCCCGGCCAGTGTTCTACCAGGTGCGCGCCGAAAACCTGCCGTTCTATATGGACATTGGCCTGACCGCACTGAAGCTGGGCGAAGAAGCCCGGGTGGACTTGCGCCGCTTCGACCTCGAAGCCAAGGGCAAAGAGATGAAGGACCTGCGCTACACGTGGAACCGCGGTGGCCGCGATGGCCTGAGCCTGGAAATTCACGAACCTGGCCACGCCCCGCTGGCAGAGCTGAAGGAAATTTCCGATGCCTGGCTCGACGGTAAAAACGTGCGCGAAAAAGGCTTCTCGTTGGGGCGCTTTAGCCCGGAGTACCTGCAGCACTTCCGCATCGCACTGATCCGCTTCCAGGGCCGGCCGGTGGCGTTCGCCAACCTGCTGGAGACCCACAGCAACGAGCTGGCCAGCCTCGACCTGATGCGTGCGCACCCCGAGGCACCGAAGCTGACCATGGAGTTCATGATGATCGGCCTGATCCTGCACTACAAAAGCCATGAGTATTCCCGCTTCAGCCTGGGCATGGTGCCGCTTTCAGGCCTGCAGCCGCGGCGTGGCGCGCCCCTGACCCAGCGCCTGGGCTCGATGGTGTTCCGCCGTGGCGAACAGCTTTACAACTTCCAGGGGCTTCGACGCTTCAAGGACAAATTCCAACCGGATTGGGAACCCCGCTACATGGCCGTGCCGGCCGGGCTCGACCCGCTTGTGGCACTGGCCGATACTGCCGCCCTGATTGCAGGCGGCCTGACTGGATTGGTGAAACGTTGATGACCCGACGCTTTTGGCTGTACCTGCTGGTTCCTCTGCTGCTGGCCGCCCTGGGAGGGGTGCTGGCATTCTGGCTGTGGACGCGCCCGGCCCCCGAGGCGCGCCTGGAGCAATTGAGCAGCAATGGCGCCAGCATCACCCGCGTGACCCCAGGCGTGCACCCGAAGGCCCGGGTGGCCATCGGTGTGCCACAGGATCAGGCGCTGACGGACAAGCAGCTGCTCGACCTGAGCCAGGCCGGTGAAGCCCAGCTGGTGCAGGTGGTTTTGCCGCCTAACGACTGCAGCAAGCAGCAACAGGTCATGGACCAGGCCCTGGCCGAGCTGTCGGACAAGCCGACATTGGTCGCTGGTATCGGCCCTGGCGCCGCCCAGGCCTGGCGCTGGCTGGCCAGCCAGAACGATGACAAGGCCCGGGCAATTTCCGTGGACTTCACCGTCGAGCAACCCGGCTGCCAGGCACCGCTGCCCAAAGCGGCTGCCCATGGCCACTGGAACGTCGCCTGGAACGACAACCCGGATGACGCCAGTGCCGCATTCGTGCGCGACCAGGCCAATGCCGAAACCAGCATCAGTGACTACGACATCCACTTGCCACAAGTGCTCAAGGCCCAGCTGACCCAGGCCCTGGTAGGCCAGGATGGCAACGCCCTGGCCATCCCCGTGGTCGAAGTGCCGGCCGGGCAGACCACCGACACAGTCACCCTGTTCCTCTCCGGTGACGGCGGCTGGCGTGACCTGGACCGCGATGTCGCCGGGGAAATGGCCAAGCTGGGCTACCCGGTGGTGGGTATCGACACGCTGCGCTATTACTGGCAGCACAAGACCCCGGAGCAAAGTGCGGCCGACCTGTCCGAGCTGATGCAACATTACCGGCAGAAGTGGGGTACCAAGCGCTTTGTACTGACCGGCTATTCGTTCGGTGCCGATGTGCTGCCGGCAATCTACAACCGCCTGCCGGTGGAGGACCAGCAACGCATCGACGCGGTGATGCTGCTGGCCTTTGCCCGCAGCGGCAGCTTCGAGATCGAGGTCGAGGGCTGGCTGGGCAAGGAAGGCCAGGAGGCCCCAACCGGTCCGGAAATGGCCAGGCTGCCGGCCGCCAAGGTGGTGTGCGTGTATGGCGTGGAAGAGACCGACGAAAGCGGTTGCACCGAAAAGACCGCGGTGGGTGAGCGCCTGAAGCTGCCTGGGGGGCACCACTTTGATGAGAACTACCCGGCGCTGGCCAAGCGCTTGATTGGTGAGATCGAGACACGCCAAGGCAAGTCCAGCGTCGCTGAACAGAACTGAGCTCTCACCGTTGGAAGATTGACGCGGTCAATGTAGGACCGCGTCGAGTCTTGCCAACTCAGATCTCGACCTGGGTCCCCAGTTCGATCACCCGGTTCAGCGGCAGGTTGAAGAAGCGCAGGTTCCCGTTGGCATTCTTCAGCAAGAACGCGAACAGGTTGCCCCGCCAGCGCGACATCCCCTCCAGCCGCGAAGCGATTACCGTCTCGCGGCTGAGGAAGTAAGTGGTGCGCATCGGGGTGAAGTCCAGATCGTCCAGATGGCACAGCTTCAATGCCGCCGGCACGTCGGGCTCGTCCATGAAGCCAAAGTGCAACAGCACTCGGAAGAACCCGTCACCATAAGCCTCCACCTCGAAGCGCTCCTGCTCCGGTACCCGCGGCCGGTCCTCGCTGACCACAGTCAGCAACACCACCTGGCTGTGCAGCACCTGGTTATGCAGCATGTTGTGCAACAAGGCGTGGGGCACTGCATCCGACCGGGCAGTGAGGAACACCGCCGTCCCTTCGACCCGGTGCGGCGGTTGAATGCGGATACTGCTGATGAACAGCGGCAATGGCAGCGCACCTTCGTCGATGCGCTCCACCAGGATCTGCTTACCGCGCTTCCAGGTGCTCATCAGCAGGAACAGCACACCGCCAGCCAGCACCGGGAAGGCACCGCCCTGGAAGATTTTCGGCACGTTGGCGGCGAAGAACAGCCCATCCACAAACAGGAAGCCCACCAGGATCGGTACTGCCAGCACCGGCGGCCACTTCCACAACAGCAGCATCACCGCCGACACCAGAATGGTGGTCATCAGCATGGTGCCGGTTACTGCCACGCCGTAGGCCGCCGCCAGGGCGCCGGACGACTCGAAGCCGATCACCAGCAGCACCACGCCCACCATTAGCGTCCAGTTCACGGCGCCAATGTAGATCTGCCCCTGCTCGTCGCTGGAGGTGTGCTGGATCTGCATGCGCGGAATGTAACCCAGCTGGATGGCCTGGCGGGTCAGGGAAAAGGCCCCGGAAATGACCGCCTGCGAGGCGATCACAGTGGCCATTGTGGCCAACCCGACCAACGGCAACAGCGCCCAGCTCGGCGCCAGCAGGTAGAAGGGGTTGCGGGCCGCCTCCGGGTTTTGCAGCAGCAGTGCACCCTGGCCGAAATAGTTGAGTACCAACGCGGGCAGCACCAGGATGAACCAGGCCCGGGCAATCGGCTTGCGGCCAAAATGCCCCATGTCGGCATACAGCGCCTCGGCACCGGTCAGCGCCAGCACCACGGCACCGAGGATGGCTACGCCCATGCCTGGGTGAACCACGAAGAAGTTCACCGCCCAGCCCGGGTTGAAGGCCTTGAGCACTTCCGGGCTCTGTGAGATGCCGTGCACGCCCAATGCGCCCAGCACCACGAACCAGGTGACCATGATCGGGCCGAACAGCTTGCCGATTTTCTCGGTGCCGTGCTTCTGCACCAGGAACAGCGCCACCAGCACCACCAGCGAAATCGGCACCACCCAGTGGTCGATTCCGTCAAACGCCAGGCCCATGCCCTCCACGGCCGAGAGCACCGATACCGCCGGGGTGATCATGCTGTCGCCATAGAACAGCGAAGCGCCGATCAAACCGCAGATCACCATCAGCGTACGCAACCGCGGGTAGGCGGCCGTAGCCCGCCGCGCCAGCGCGGTCAGCGCCATGGTGCCACCCTCGCCCTGGTTGTCGGCGCGCAGGATGAACATCACATACTTGAACGACACCACCCATAACAGCGACCACAGGATCAGCGACAGGATCCCCAGCACGCCATCATGGTTGACCGGCACCCCGTAGCCGCCGGTGAAGACTTCCTTGAGGGTATACAACGGGCTGGTGCCAATATCGCCATAAACCACCCCGACCGCCGCCACGAGCAGGCCCAGCGACCGCGCCGCCCCCTGCTTCCCCGCGTGCCCGCCCTCGGCGTGACTGCTTGCCTGAACCATCGACCACTCCCGCAGACGGCCATCTCGGCCTTTAGTATTCACTCGCGCGCCAGGCCCCCGAAGGCACCTTCACGCAACGGCGCGAAGCATAGCGCAGCGTTCGTCGTATTTCTGCTGGTCAAGCGACCTTGCGCTCGCTAGAATTGCGCACTTTTTGATCAGAGGCGCCAAAAAGCGCCCGTCAAGATCGCCCGCGATTCCGGCCGGGCGACCTGCATTCAATACCGAGGTTAGTCATGTCCACCACGCCCGCCACCCCCAAGGTAGGTTTCGTAAGCCTGGGTTGCCCAAAAGCCCTGGTCGATTCCGAGCGCATCCTCACCCAGCTGCGCATGGAAGGTTATGAAGTCGTGCCCACCTACGAGGACGCCGACGTGGTGGTGGTCAACACCTGCGGCTTCATCGACAGCGCCAAGGCCGAGTCGCTGGAAGTGATCGGCGAAGCGATCAAGGAAAACGGCAAGGTCATCGTCACCGGCTGCATGGGTGTCGAGGAAGGCAGCATCCGTGACGTGCACCCCAGCGTGCTGTCGGTCACCGGCCCACAGCAGTACGAGCAGGTGGTCAACGCCGTACACGAAGTGGTACCGCCACGCCAGGACCACAACCCACTGATCGACCTGGTGCCGCCCCAGGGAATCAAGCTGACCCCGCGCCACTATGCGTACCTGAAGATTTCCGAAGGCTGCAACCACAGCTGCAGCTTCTGCATCATCCCGTCGATGCGCGGCAAGCTGGTCAGCCGCCCGGTGGGTGAAGTACTGAGCGAGGCCGAGCGCCTGGTCAAGGCCGGGGTCAAGGAGATCCTGGTGATTTCCCAGGACACCAGCGCCTACGGCGTCGACGTCAAGTACAAGACCGACTTCTGGAACGGCCGCCCGGTCAAGACCCGCATGCTCGAACTGTGCGAGGCCCTGAGCAGCTTGGGTGCCTGGGTACGCCTGCACTATGTGTACCCGTACCCGAACGTCGACGACGTGATCCCGCTGATGGCCGCCGGCAAGATCCTGCCGTACCTGGACATCCCGTTCCAGCACGCCAGCCCGAAGGTTCTCAAGTCGATGAAGCGCCCTGCCTTCGAAGACCGCACCCTGGCGCGCATCAAGAACTGGCGCGAACAGTGCCCTGAGCTGGTGATCCGCTCCACCTTCATTGTCGGCTTCCCAGGCGAGACCGAGGAAGACTTCCAGTACCTGCTGGACTGGCTGACCGAAGCCCAGCTCGACCGTGTGGGCTGCTTCCAGTACTCGCCTGTAGAAGGCGCCCCGGCCAACGACCTGGGCCTGGAAGAAGTGCCGGACGACATCAAGCAAGCGCGCTGGGACCGCTTCATGGCCCACCAGCAGGCCATCAGCACCGCCCGCCTGCAACTGCGCATCGGCAAGGAAATCGAAGTGCTGATCGACGAAGTCGAGGAACAGGGTTCGGTTGGCCGCAGCTTCTTCGATGCCCCGGAAATCGACGGCAGCGTGTTCATCGATGGCGACCATGGCTTCAAGCCAGGCGACAAAGTGCGTTGCCGTGTAGTGGATGCCGACGAATACGACATGTGGGCAGAGCCCATCTAAAACGGCTGAAACCTGAAAAGCCCCTGCCTTGGCATTCCCGCTTGGAATGACCGGAGCAGGGGCTTTTTTACGGGTCGCGCAACGCGAACAAGCCGACCGGTGGTTGGCCTGCTATGTTTTCCTGATCGCCATGGAGGACCACCGGCATGCCATCGCTACTGACGCTACAAACCCCGCACTTGCGCGACTATGGCGAGCTTGTGCAGGTGTGGGAGGACTCGGTACGTGCCACTCACGATTTCCTGCCAGAGGGCTACATTGTTTTACTGCGCGAACAGGTGCTGCGCCGCTACCTCGACGCAGTGATGCTGATCTGCTGCAAGGACCGGCAGCGCATCTGTGGCTTTGCCGGGGTCGCCAACGGGCGCGTGGACATGCTGTTTGTTGCCCCTGAGTACCGCGGCAAAGGGGTGGGCAAGCGCCTGCTGCACTATGCGATCGACGAGCTGAACGCCGAGCGCCTGGACGTCAACGAGCAGAACTCTCAGGCCTTGGGCTTTTACCTGCACGAAGGCTTCGAGGTAATCGGCCGATCGGAAACCGACGGCCTGGGCCAGCCCTACCCTCTTCTGCACATGCGCCTTGGCAAAATGGCGTAAATGACACAGATTCCCAGCCCCTCTGCCGCTCAGGCAGGTACAATGCTGGCCTTTCCCTGCCTTTGCGAATTGCCGTCATGTCCGAACCCGTCCGCCTGTCCAAACGCCTTATCGAGCAACTTGGCTGCTCCCGCCGCGATGCCGAGCTCTATATCGAAGGTGGCTGGGTCACGGTCGACGGCGTGGTGGTCGAGCAGCCGCAGTTCAAGGTAGAGGACCAGCGCGTCGAGCTGCTCCCGGGTGCCCGCGTCGAAGCGCTGGAGCCGGTAACCCTGCTGCTCAACCAGGCGGCCGGCGTGGACAGCGAAAGCGCCCGCGCCAGCATGAACATGGCCACCCTCAGCGAGGCGCACCGCGAAGGCGTGCGCGCCCTGCATGGGCACTTTAACCGCCAGGCCTGCGTGGCACCGCTCGAGCGCGGCGCCAGCGGCCTGCAGGTATTCACCCAGGACTGGCGGGTAAGCCGCAAGATCGAGGCCGACCTGCGTCGCCTGGAGCAGGAGTTCATTGTCGAAGTGCGCGGCGAGACCACACCTCAGGCGCTGGAACGCCTGGCGCGCGGTGCCACGCGCAATGACCGCGAGCTGCCCAAGGCCAAGGCCAGTTGGCAGAACGAGACCCACCTGCGCATGGTGCTGAAAAACCCCCAACCCGGGCAGATCGCCGAGCTGTGCGCCTACCTGCGCCTGGAACTGGTAAGCATGCGACGCATTCGCCTGGGTGGTGTGTCGATGGGCAAGCTGCCCCTCGGCCAATGGCGCTACGTGGCGACTACCGAACGTTTCTAAGCAATACGCCACGCACAAGCGTGGCACCTGAACAGGATTCTGCAGCAATGAACCACAACGACGTCCTGCGCAGCCTGCGCTACATGCTCAAGGTGAACGACGCCAAGATGGCCGAGATCATCGGGCTTTCCGGCCTCGAGGTGACCCCCCTGGTATTGGCCACCTACCTGAAGAAAGAAGAAGAGGAAGGCTTCGTCCGTTGCCCTGATCGGGTGATGGCGCACTTCCTCGATGGCCTGGTAATCCACCGCCGCGGCAAGGACGATAGCCGCCCGCCACTGCCGGTTGAGCTGCCAGTGACCAACAACCTTATCCTCAAGAAGCTGCGTGTGGCCTTCGAGCTCAAGGAAGACGACCTGCACGTGATCCTCAAGTCGGTCAACTTCCCGGTCAGCAAGCCTGAACTGAGCGCGCTGTTCCGCAAGGCCGGCCACGAAAACTACCGCCCGTGCGGCGACCAGTTGCTGCGCAACTTCCTCAAAGGCCTGACCCAGCGCGTGCGCGGCTGAGTGGCCATGCAGCATACGGTTGCACCCGTCGGCATCGTCCGCTCCTGCTTCAAGGAGAAATTCGCCATCCCGCGCCAGCCCCAACTGGCGCCTGCGGCGCGGGGCGTGCTCGAACTACTGCCGCCGTTCGACCAAGGTGATGCGGTCGAAGGCCTGGAGCAGGTCAGCCATGTCTGGCTACTGTTCCTGTTTCACCAGGCCCTCGAGGACAAGCCGCGCCTGAAAGTGCGGCCACCGCGTCTGGGCGGCAACAAGAGCATGGGGGTGTTCGCCACTCGTGCCACCCACCGGCCAAACGGCATCGGCCAGTCGGTCGTGCGCCTGGAGGGTGTAGAGCCTGGGCGCCTGTTGCTGTCCGGGATCGACCTGCTCGATGGCACGCCGGTACTGGACATCAAGCCGTATGTGCCATACGCCGACTGCATTACAGACGCCAGCAACCAGATGGCCAACGCAGCGCCCGCCGCGATTGCCGTGCAGTGGGGCGAAAACGCCCTGCCCCAAGCCCGCGAGCATGCACTGCGCCTGGCTGAACCGCTGGTAGAACTGATAGAACAATGCCTGGCGCAAGACCCGCGCCCGGCCTACCAGGTACCACCGGCCGAGCGTGTGTACGGAGTGAAGTTCTGGGATGTGCAGGTGAGGTGGCATTACCCTCAGCCGGAGGTGATCCGGGTGTTGGAGGTGGTGCTGGCCTGACCGCGCACCGACGCGAACAGCGCACATGAAAAAGGCGACCCGAAGGTCGCCTTTTTCGTACTACAGCCGCGCGATCAGCGCGCTGGGCCTTCGGCCACGCCCAGGTCATCAGTTGGACGGGTATCGACCAGCGGTGCACCACCGGAGGCCAGCTCGGAGGCCAGCTTGTCGTTGTCCATTTCCTTGACCCACTTGGCCACGACCACGGTGGCAACGGCATTGCCCACCAGGTTGGTCAGTGCGCGGGCTTCAGACATGAAGCGGTCGATGCCGAGGATCAGCGCCAGGCCAGCTACCGGCAGGTGGCCAACAGCCGACAGGGTGGCGGCCAGCACGATGAAGCCCGAACCGGTGACGCCGGCAGCACCTTTGGAAGCCACCAGCAGCACCAGCAGCAGGGTGATCTGGTGGGTGATGTCCATGGTGGTGTCGGTGGCCTGGGCGATGAACACCGCAGCCATGGTCAGGTAGATCGAGGTGCCGTCCAGGTTGAACGAGTAACCGGTCGGAATGACCAGGCCGACGACCGACTTCTTCGCGCCCAGGCGCTCCATCTTGGCCAGCATGCGTGGCAGGGCCGATTCCGAGGAGGAAGTGCCCAGCACGATCAGCAGCTCTTCACGGATATAGCGGATCAGCTTGAGCACGCTGAAGCCGTGGGCGCGGCAGATACCGCCCAGCACCACCAGCACGAACAGCAGGCAGGTGATGTAGAAGCACGCCATCAGGTAGCCCAGTTGCACCAGCGAACCCACGCCGTACTGGCCGATGGTGAAGGCCATGGCGCCGAAAGCACCGATCGGGGCCAGTTTCATGATCATGTTGATGATGTTGAACATGACATGGGCGAAGCGGTCGATCATGTCCAGCAACGGCTTGCCGTAGCTGCCCAGGCGGTGCAGGGCAAAGCCGAACAGCACCGAGAACATCAGCACCTGCAGGATGTCGCCGTTGGCGAAGGCACCCACTACCGTGTTAGGGATGACATTGAGCAGGAAGCCGACGGTGGTCTGCTGTGCGCCGGCGGCGGCGTAGGCGGCCACGCTGCTGGCGTTCAGGGTGCTGACGTCGATGTGCATGCCAGCGCCCGGCTTGACCACGTTGACGACGACGAGGCCGATGATCAGGGCGATGGTGGAGACGATTTCAAAGTACAGCAGCGCGTAGCCGCCAGTCTTGCCGACCGACTTCATGCTCTGCATGCCGGCGATGCCGCTGACCACGGTGCAGAAGATGATCGGGGCAATGACCATCTTGATCAGTTTGACGAAGCCGTCACCCAAGGGTTTGAGGGCGACGCCCGTTTCCGGGTAGTAGTGGCCGAGCAGGATGCCGATGGTGATGGCAACGATCACCTGGACATACAGGGATTTGTACAGCGGCTGACGTGTCGTCATGGCTCATTTTCCTCAAGTGTGCCGGTTCACCCTTCCCAGGGTGATGGGGCACCTGAATCGCTAACCCTCCTGCACTTGGAGGGATTTGTCGTTGTGTTCGAGCTGCCTGGGCAGGCCTCTGCGAAGATCAATAGCAAGGGTGGTGCCAAAATGCCCATGAAGGGTGCAAGGGCCGTATTTGCTAGGGATAAATGCCCAACGACAGGGCAATTTGCCTGAGGAAGGCTGGCGGATTTCCGCCCGGTGGCGGGTTTTGTACAGGGTGGATGGCGGGAATCCGCCCACCTGAATCAGAGGTGCCGGCCAATCAATCGAGATGGAAAGTGATTCTGAACGCCGCGCCACCCAAGGGCGAATCCCCCAGGCTGAGCTCGGCGTCATAGCTGTCGACAATGTCCTTGACCACCGCCAGCCCGATGCCTTGCCCCGGGTGCTGGCTGTCCAGCCGCTCACCGCGCTCCAGAATGCGCTCGCGCTGGTCGGCCGGCACCCCAGGCCCATCGTCTTCGATACACAAGGTCAACTGCCCAGGCGCCTGCTCTAGGCTCACCCGCACCTGGCCAAGGCTCAGGCGGTAGGCGTTTTCCAGCAGGTTGCCGAGCATTTCCAGCAAGGCGCCCTGCTCCATCGGCACCTGCGCCGCATCGGGCAATTCCAGTGCCACGCTCACCTGCTTGTCCCGGTAGACCTTGGCCAAGGTGCTGCACAGGCTGTCGAGCAACGGCCGTAGCCTCACGCTGTGGCGCACCAGGCCGCTCTTGCGCAGGCTGGCGCGTTGCAGCTGATAGTCGATCTGCTGGCTCATGCGCTCGATCTGGCTTTGCAGCACCCGCGCCTGCTCGCGCTCACCGCTGCGCTGCTGCAGGCTTTCGCCCACGCCTTGCAACACCGCCAGCGGCGTCTTCAGGCTGTGCGCCAGGTCGTCCAGCGAGTCGCGGTAGCGCGTACGCTGCTCACGCTCACTGCGCAACAGGCGGTTGAGCGAGCGGGTCAGGCGCAGCAGCTCGCGCGGGTGCTCGCCGCTCAGGCCATCGCGCGCCCCCGACTCCACTTCGTCCAGCTCGTGGCTGAGCCGGCGCAACGAGCGCAGGCCCCAGGTCAGGCCAGCCCATAGCAGCACCATCAGCGCCAGCAAGGCAGCACCGAAGCCCAGGTAGAGCTTCTCGCGCAGGCCATTGAGGGTGGCCGTGTACTCGCTCACCGGCTGCAGGGCGACAATGCTGTAGGCGGCACTCTGGCCCCCCAGTAGCTTTACCTCGACGTCGTAGACAAAGAACTCTTCGCCATCTGCTTGATGAATGCGGGCGAACTCATTGCCACGCCCGTCGTAGCGCGGGCGGTAGTTGATGTGCCGGTCGGCGGTGGCCCGCGACTGCCAGACCAGGTTGCCGTCGCGGTCGAAGATATAACCGAGCAGGCCCGTGTACGGCAGGTTATAGCGCTCGTCCGGCAGCAGGGCCGGCATCTGCAACTGACCATGCTCGATGCGCGCGGCGGAAATCAGCGTGGTCACATCCGAAGCCAGGCGCTGCTCGATCGACTCCTGCAGCGCCAGGCTGAAGGCCTTCTGCAAGGCCGGCAGCAACGCCAGCATGAACAGCAAGGCCAGTACTGCGGCGGCCAGCATCAGGCGTACCCGCAGCGAGCGGATCATCGGCAGCGCTCGGTGAACAGGTAGCCCAGGCCGCGCACGGTGTCGATGGGTTTGAAGCCGTGCTCGCCCTCAAGCTTGCGGCGCAGGCGGCCGACCAGTACTTCGATGACATTGGGGTCGCGCTCCTCGTCGCCTGGGTACAGCTGCTCCATCAGGCGATCCTTGGCCACCACCTGCTGATGATGGCGCATGAGGTATTCGAGAATGCGGTACTCGTAAGCGGTCAGCGCCAGGGGCCGGTCGTCGAGGGTGGCCTGCTTGCGGTTGAGGTCGAGTACCAAGGGGCCTGCGGCGATGGTCGACTGGGTGAAGCCGCTGGAGCGGCGCAACAGGGCATTCAGCCGCGCTTCGAGCTCTTCGAACTGGAACGGTTTGACCAGATAGTCGTCGGCACCGGCGGCCAGGCCCTCGACCTTGTCCTGCCAGTTGCCACGGGCGGTGAGGATGAGAATGGGGAAAGTCTTGTCCTGGCTGCGCAGGCGCGTGATCAGTTCCAGGCCACTGATACCGGGCAGGCCCAGGTCGATGATGGCCAGGTCGAAGTGGTACTGCCCGGCCTGGTACAGCGCCTCCTCGGCATCGGCGACCGCCTCGACCACATGGCCGCTTTCGCCCAGGCGGGTGTAGAGGTGATGGCGAAGCAGGGCTTCGTCCTCGACCACCAGCAGTTTCATGTGCAGCTCCTTAATGTGTATTGCCTGTACCGGCCTCTTCGCAGCACAAGGCTGCTCCTACAGGGGGTGGATTCCTGTAGGAGCAGCCTTGTGCTGCGAAAGGGCCGGTACAGGATAACGCGGCTCGCCCGTCAGAACTTGTAGGAAGCAGCCAGGTATGTCTGCGCGCTGCTGGTCAGACGTAGGGTGCCGTCCTTCGGCCCGCCATGCGCACCCACTTCGGTCGCGGCATTGGTGCGCAGGTAACGGTAGCCCAGCTCCACCGAAGCCTTGTCGGTGATGTCCTGGATCACACCGGCCTGCAGGCCGTAGGCATAACCGTAGTCG
This sequence comes from Pseudomonas sp. SIMBA_067, assembly GCF_046534675.1. Taxonomy (NCBI): domain Bacteria; kingdom Pseudomonadati; phylum Pseudomonadota; class Gammaproteobacteria; order Pseudomonadales; family Pseudomonadaceae; genus Pseudomonas; species Pseudomonas sp. SIMBA_067. The sequence continues at coordinate 116,070 of NZ_JAWRYH010000013.1, forward strand.
GTATCCCGGCTGGCGCCTGGCGAGTCCTGGGTGAGCTTGGTCATGCCCAGGCTGCCACCGCCGAACAGTTTGGTGGTATCGCCCACCGGCAGGAACAGGTCGTAGCTGCCCAGCAGGTTTTCCTGGCGCAACTTCAGGCCACTGTGGTCACCCGAGACGTTGTCGTAGGTCATGTAGTAGCGGCCCTGATCGTTGATCTTGCCCACACGTACACCCCAGGTGTCGTCCTTGCCGATGATGCCATCGGCGTTGAGCTGGTCGGTGTTGCGCTGCAGCAGGCCGGACTTGCGAACCTTGTCGCTGGTCTGGCCGTAGGTGAGGCTGGCGAAGTTGTCGTCGGCGGCCTGGGCAGTGGTGATGCCAGCGGCACAGACGGCCATGGCGGCAAGCAGGGTGTTGAAGGTTTTCATGGCTGGTTACTCCAGTTGGGTGCGCTGTTTCGGTCTGGAAGCTAGAGTAAGGAGGGCACCCTGAACCGCGACTGAACCCTGGCTGAACCTCGGCTGAACGAACTGTCTGCAAGACAAGGAGTAGTAAAGATGCGTGCCCTGCTGGCCCTGACCCTGATGTGCAGCGCCGCCCTCGCCCAAGCGGCGGTAATGACCCGTGAAATTCCCTACCAGGACGCCGACGGCAACCGCCTGGTCGGCTACTACGCCTACGACGATGCGCTGGACGACAAACGCCCAGGCATCGTCGTGGTGCATGAATGGTGGGGCCTGAACGACTATGCCAAGCGCCGTGCACGAGACCTCGCCGCCCTGGGCTATAAAGCGCTGGCCATCGACATGTACGGCGATGGCCAGCACACCGAGCATCCGCAGGAGGCCCAGGCATTCATGGCCGAAGCGATGAAGGACCCGGCCGCGGCAGCAGCACGCTTCGAAGCGGGCCTGGAGCTGTTGAAAAAGCAGCCGAACGTCAACAAGCACCAACTGGGTGCTGTGGGCTACTGCTTTGGCGGCAAGGTGGTGCTCGATGCCGCACGCAGGGGGGAGAAACTGGACGGCGTGGTGAGCTTCCATGGCGCGCTGGCCACCCAGACGCCGGCCAAGCCTGGCGTCGTGCGGGCGGACATCCTGGTTGAACATGGCGCTGCGGACAGCATGGTCACCCAGCAGCAGGTAGACGCGTTCAAGGCGGAAATGGATGCGGCCAAGGTCAACTACCAGTTCGTCAGCATTGACGGTGCCAAGCATGGGTTTACCAACCCAGATGCAGACCGACTGAGCCATGGCGAACATGGTGGACCGGACATTGGCTACAACAAGGCAGCGGACGAGAGCTCCTGGGCGGATATGCAGGCGTTCTTCAAGAAGGTGTTCAAATAAGGATTGTCGGGGCTGCGTTGCAGCCCCAGCAATCCCACCTCCCACACCGCCGCTGCGGCTGGCACAATAGCGCCATGAACACTCTCCCAGCCTGCTGCGCCCCGCTCCAGCACCACTGGCCCTTGCCTCGCCCGCTGCCCGGCGCGGTGCTGGTCAGTTGCGCCTTCGACCCTGCCCGCCTGGCATCCGACGACTTCCAGCGCGCCGGCCTCGTGCCCAGCGCCAGCCTGCAGCGCTCGGTGGCCAAGCGCCAGGCTGAGTACCTGGCCGGTCGCGTATGCGCGCGCGCGGCGCTGCAGCGCCTGGACGGTCGCGACTACGTACCCGGCACCCATGAGGACCGCTCGCCGATCTGGCCGGCGGGCGTTCGCGGCTCGATCACCCACGGCAAAGGCTGGGCCGCCGCCGTAGTCGCCGCCGAGGGCAGTTGCCAGGGCCTGGGCCTGGATCAGGAAGCCTTGCTGGATGACGAACGCGCCGAACGGCTGATGGCCGAAATCCTCACCCCGCCCGAGCTCGAACGCCTGGACCGCCGTCAACTCGGCCTGACGGTCACCTTGACCTTCTCGCTGAAGGAAAGCCTGTTCAAGACCCTCTACCCGCTGACCCGCCAGCGCTTCTATTTCGAACACGCCGAAGTGCTGGACTGGTCCACCGAAGGGCTGGCCCGCCTGCGCCTGCTCACCGACCTGTCGCCGCAGTGGCGCCATGGCGCCGAGTTGCAAGGCCAGTTCTGCCTGCAGGACGGCCACCTGCTCAGCCTGGTCAGCGTCTGACCTTTACTGTGGCGCTTGCTGGCGTGGCCAGTTCAGGCTGAAGCAGGCGCCACCCAACGCTTCGCTACGCCCCACCGTCGCCCGGCCCGTGTGCCAGTAGATGATTCGCCGCACGATCGACAGGCCCAGGCCGTGCCCACCCGAAGCACGGGTGCGGCTGTCGTCCAGGCGGGTGAACGGGGTGAAGATACGGTCCCAGAAGCCCTCGGGGATCCCCGGGCCGTCATCTTCGACATCAATGCGGCACCGCTGCTGCCCCAACTGGTAACTCACGCGCACCTCAGATCCGGCATGGCGCATGGCGTTGCCGACCAGGTTCTGCAGTGCCCGGTGCAAGTACCGCGGCTCGGCCTCGACCCAGGCGCCTTCGGCATCCGCGCCCTGGCAGTCGCCGCGCACGACCCGCACCTCGGCACGCAACGGGGCCAGCTCTTCGATCACCCGCGCGAGCAAGGCATCCAGGTCGACCCGCTGGAACTTCAAGGCCGGCGCGCCTTGCTCCAGCCGGGCGTAGGTCAGCATTTCGTCGACCAGCTTGTCGAGGTCCTGGATATCCCCGTCCATGCCGGCCAGATGCTTGGCGCGTGCCTGTTCGGTGGTGGCACTTTCGATCATCTCCAGGCCAAAGCGCAGGCGCGCAACCGGCGTACGCAACTCGTGGGACACCGCCCGCACCAGCTCGCGCTGCATGCTCAGCGAGCGCTGCAGGTGCTCGGCCATGCCGTTGAAGGCGGCGGCCAGGCGCCCTACCGAGTCGGCGTCGCCTGCGGGCACGCGGGTGTCCAGGCTGCCCTGGGCGATGCGTGTGGCGGCAATCTCCAGGCCCGACACGCGGCGCTCCAGCTGGCGCACCAGCAGGTAGACCACCAGGCCGATCAGGCACAGGCCGAGAAAAGTAATCAGGATCAGCAACTGCGGCGGATACGGGTTGAGCTGGTACAGCGGGCCAATCTCCAGCACCCAGGGCGAGCCTGCCAGCCCGGCAAACACACGAATCGAGTCGCCATCCTTGCCCAGCGCCATGACGGTGTCGCCCTCCTCGACCCGGCGCCGCTGATCATCGTCCAGGCTAACCCGCTCGATGCGCTGCAAGGCGACGCCAAAACCGAAGCCCTTTTCCTGCTTGATCTGTGCCAGTCGCTGCTGCTGCTCGGTTATAGGGTAGCGAACCAGTTCATCGGCCAACAGATACAGCGTGGCCCGCGCCAGTTGCTCGCTTATCTGTTTGATCTGCGCCACCAGCATCAGGTCTTCCTGGCCCACCTTGCGCAGCACTTGCGCCGCATGTGGGCCGGTCTTTTCGACCACCACCAGGCCGCGGTACAGGCGCGCCCGCTGGCCGCCGTCAAGGCTGCGCGCAGTCATCGGTTGCAGCGCCAGCGGCACACCGAGCAGTCGCTCCCAGATCAGCAGCGAGCGCTTGCGTTCGGTTGCATTCTGCTGGGCCAGGTTGTCAGCCATCAGGCTGAAGGTGCCTTGGGCCAGGCCCTCCCGGTGCTGAGCGGCGCGCACTTCGTTGGCCAGGTGCAGGCTGAGCACGCCGAGCAGGGCCACCAGCACCAGCACCGCCAGCATGCCGCCGTAGATGCGCAGAAAGATCGAGTTGTTCATGGCGCTTCGCCGACAAACAGGTAGCCCTTGCTGCGCAGGGTCTTGATCAGCCGTGGCTGAAGCGGGTCATCGCCGATCTTGGGGCGGATTTTGGAGATGCGTATGTCGATGGAACGGTCTTGGCCGTCGTAGCCCACGCCACGCAGCGCGGTGAAGATCTGTTCGCGGGTCAGTACCCGGCCGGCGTTGCTGGCCAGCAGCCAGAGCAGGTCGAATTCGGCACCGGTCAGCTCGATCAGCTGGTCGCCCAGGCGCGCCTCGCGCAGGCGGTTGTCGATACGCAGCGCGCCAAAGACCAGGTCCTGGCGCTTGCTGTCCACGGCTTCGCTGCGGCGCAGCAGGGCCTGGATACGCGCCAGCAGCAGGCGTGGGCGTACCGGTTTGCAGACGTAGTCGTCGGCACCCAGGTCCAGGCCCTGGACCTGGTCGAGTTCGTCGCTGCGTGCGGTGAGCATGAGGATCGGCCCGGGGTACTGGCTGCGCACCCGGCGGCAGATGCTCAGGCCGTCCTCGCCAGGCAGCATGAGGTCGAGGATGACCAGATCGGGCTGGCTGTCGACGATGCGCCGGGCGGCGCGGGCGCCATCGCCCTCCACCGCGACCTCGAAGCCGTTGGCCTGCAGGTACTCGGCGGTGAGCTCGGCCAGGCGCTGGTCGTCTTCGACGATGAGGATGCGGGGTGCGGGGTGGTCCATGGCCTCTGCCTTTGCTTGTTGTTTTTTTATTACCGGTACCGGCCTCTTCGCAGCACAAGGCTGCTCCTACAGGAGACGGCGCTCTTCTGTGGGGCCGGTACAGGCAACATAACCCTTTCACCAAAAGGCAACATCCCCCCTGGATACTAAGCCCCACGCCCGGCATTGCCAAACCGCCCGCAGCGGGCTCGACTGAACCGTTTTTTGTGATAGGGTTCGCGCCCGAAAAAAACTGCCATGGGGCAGCAAGGCGCAGAAAAATACTGCAAACCACTTGGCACAAGGCCTACAGCGAATACCCACCATTCACTCACAAAGTACGCACACGTTATCCACAGGCGCTCGCCTTGCAAAGCCCCCAATACCGCATTATCTTGTATCCCGAACGCAGCGAACCACTACATATAGGGGTTCGTGCAAAATCACACACAAAAGTCAACCCGCAAAATCAAGCGATTTTCCGAGCTGAACTTCAGGTGATTTCAGCAGCCAAACCGCTCCTGCGGAGGCGACCGAGGCAAGCCCTTCCAGGGCCTTGTTCGGGTATGGGTGTTGCAGGCCTGGCCTGGCATCCATCAGCAACAGTTTTTGGGCCCCGCCCAAAACCTTTGACTTCGGCCAGGGAGCGGCAAGCCATTGCCCCTTATTCCTGAGTCTGTCCCGAAGTCGGTACGCCCGTGCGGGCGGATGCGCATGCATTGCGCATCCCCGCCGGGCCATCGAGCAACTGGACGGAACGGTGGGCGCCCAAAAGGCGCCTGAACAATATAGAAACTGTGGAGACACCCACCCATGCAAACCGACACAACTCGCGAGAACCCGCAGGCCAAGGTGCCGCAGGCCGCCGATTCCAACCAGGATCTGGCCGCCACTGCCCCTGGCCAACTGCGCGTGATCAAGCGTAACGGCACTGTCGTCCCCTACACCGACGACAAGATCACCGTTGCCATCACCAAGGCGTTCCTTGCAGTTGAAGGCGGCACCGCGGCCGCTTCGTCGCGCATCCACGACACCGTCGCGCGCCTGACAGAACAGGTGACCGCCACGTTCAAACGTCGCATGCCATCGGGTGGCACCATCCACATCGAAGAAATCCAGGACCAGGTAGAACTGGCCCTGATGCGCGCAGGCGAGCAGAAAGTTGCCCGCGACTACGTGATCTACCGCGACCAGCGCGCCAAGGAGCGTGCCACCCGCGCCAACACCGACGCCGTGGTCGAGCCGCACCCGAGCATCCGCATCACCCTGGCCGACGGCAGCCTGGCGCCGCTCGACATGGCCCGCCTGAACACCATCATCAGCGAAGCCTGCGAAGGCCTGGCCGAAGTCGATGGCGACCTGATCCAGCGCGAAACCCTGAAGAACCTGTACGACGGTGTAGCCATCAAGGACGTCAACACCGCCCTGGTGATGACCGCCCGTACCCTGGTAGAGCGCGAGCCGAACTACTCGTTCGTTACCGCCCGCCTGCTGATGGACACCCTGCGCGCCGAAGGCCTTGGCTTCCTGAATGTAGCCGACAGCGCCACCCACCACGAGATGGCTGACCTGTACGCCAAGGCCCTGCCGGCCTACATCGCCAAAGGTATCGAGTTCGAGCTGCTGAACCCGGCCCTGGCTGACTTCGACCTGGAAAAACTGGGCAAGGCGATCAACCACGAGCGCGACCAGCAGTTCACCTACCTGGGCCTGCAAACCCTGTACGACCGTTACTTCATCCACAAGGATGGCGTGCGCTTCGAGCTGCCTCAGGTGTTCTTCATGCGTGTGGCCATGGGCCTGGCGCTGGAAGAGAAAGACAAGGAAGCCCGTGCGATCGAGTTCTACAACCTGTTGTCGTCCTTCGACTACATGGCCTCGACCCCGACCCTGTTCAACGCCGGTACCCTGCGCCCGCAGCTGTCCAGCTGCTACCTGACCACCGTGCCGGACGACCTGTCGGGCATCTACCACGCGATCCACGACAACGCCATGCTGTCGAAATTCGCCGGTGGCCTGGGCAACGACTGGACCCCTGTGCGTGCACTGGGCTCCTACATCAAGGGCACCAACGGCAAGTCCCAGGGCGTCGTACCGTTCCTGAAAGTGGTCAACGACACCGCCGTTGCCGTCAACCAGGGTGGCAAGCGCAAGGGCGCCGTGTGTGCCTACCTGGAAACCTGGCACCTGGACATCGAAGAGTTCATCGAGCTGCGCAAGAACACCGGTGATGACCGTCGTCGTACCCACGACATGAACACCGCCAACTGGATCCCTGACCTGTTCATGAAGCGTGTCTTCGATGACGGCAAATGGACCCTGTTCTCGCCTTCGGAAGTGCCAGACCTGCACGACCTGACCGGCAAGGCCTTCGAAGAGCGCTACGAGTACTACGAAGCCCTGACCGAGTACAACAAGATCAAGGTGTTCAAGACCATCCAGGCCAAAGACCTGTGGCGCAAGATGCTGTCGATGCTGTTCGAGACCGGCCACCCGTGGCTGACCTTCAAGGACCCGTGCAACCTGCGTTCGCCGCAGCAGCACGTAGGCGTGGTTCACAGCTCGAACCTGTGCACCGAGATCACCTTGAACACCAACAAGGACGAGATCGCGGTCTGCAACCTGGGCTCGATCAACCTGCCGAACCACATCGTCGACGGCAAGCTGGACACCGTTAAGCTGCAACGCACCGTGAACACCGCCGTGCGCATGCTCGACAACGTGATCGACATCAACTACTACTCGGTGCCGCAAGCGCGTAACTCGAACCTCAAGCACCGCCCGGTCGGCCTGGGCATCATGGGCTTCCAGGACGCACTGTACCTGCAGCACATCGCCTACGGCTCCGACGCTGCCGTCGAGTTCGCCGACAAGTCGATGGAAGCGGTCAGCTACTTCGCGATCCAGGCGTCCTGCGACCTGGCCGACGAGCGTGGCGCCTACGAGACCTTCCAGGGTTCGCTGTGGTCCAAAGGCATCCTGCCGCTGGATTCGCAACAGATCCTGATCGAGGCCCGTGGCCAGAAGTACATCGACGTCGACCTGAATGAGACCCTGGACTGGGCGCCGGTGCGTGCTCGCGTACAAAAAGGTATTCGTAACTCGAACATCATGGCCATCGCGCCAACCGCGACCATCGCCAACATCACCGGCGTGTCGCAGTCGATCGAGCCGACCTACCAGAACCTGTACGTGAAATCGAACCTGTCGGGCGAGTTCACCGTGATCAACCCGTACCTGGTCCGTGACCTGAAGGCCCGCGGCCTGTGGGACTCGGTCATGATCAACGACCTGAAGTACTACGACGGTTCGGTGCAGCAGATCGAGCGTATCCCGCAAGAGCTGAAAGACCTGTACGCCACCGCGTTCGAAGTCGAGACCAAGTGGATTGTCGACGCTGCCTCCCGTCGCCAGAAGTGGATCGACCAGGCTCAGTCGCTGAACCTGTACATCGCGGGCGCCTCGGGCAAGAAGCTGGACGTGACCTACCGCATGGCCTGGTACCGCGGCCTGAAAACCACCTACTACCTCCGTGCCCTGGCTGCGACCAGCACCGAGAAGTCGACCATCAACACCGGCAAGCTCAACGCCGTTTCCAGCGGTGGCGACAGCGCCCCGGTCCAGGCAGCGGGCCCAGCGCCAGTGCCGAAGGCCTGCGCGATCGACGAGCCTGACTGCGAAGCCTGCCAGTAAGGCCTGAATGCCGCGCGGGGTGCCTACGGGTGCCCCGCGCGGCATTTTTGTATCCGTGCCTCAGAGAAACCCTGCCCTTTGCCCACCGCTCGCGCGGCTCGGTAAAAGAACAGGACCTCTCAAAACAGGACGCAAGCCCATGGCCCGGAAAAAAGTGGCAACTCGCAAGATTGGTCGTAATGCTGAAACCGGCCGTTTTACCTCGGTAGAAGTAGCACGCAAACAACCCAAGACGCATATCGTCGAAACGCTGCGCAGCCACCGCTGCTAGTGTTGTGTGCCCCGGCCTCATCGCCGGCAAGCCAACTCCCACAGGTACTGCATCGCCCTGCAGCCAGGCGCGGTGCCTGTGGGAGCTGGCTTGCCGGCGATGAGGCCGGGCACACAACAAAATCCCCTCAAAAACACTATATGATGTGCCTTAAATTTAAACTGGCACAACATATAGGTTAGCGCTACACTCTCCCCCCGTAGAAGAACACAGCCATTTCGTGAACGGATGCACGCAAAACCGGTCGAAAAGTTACCCTCGCCCGCAAGACATGCGCCCCGATCGAAGGTGAATTCCGGTATACTTTGCGCCCTCTGAAAAGAGCGCCATTCAATTGTCCTGGCCCCTCCCCGAGGCCTGGCCAGGTACAAGCCAGAACACATTCAGATGTAAACGAGAGTCAGCCTCTCGAGCTGTCCATTCGCCGTTACCGGCCTTGCGTCAGGCATCACATTTTTAAAATCCAACCGGTTGCCCCAGGGCGACCCTCAAGCAGGAGCCAAACCATGCTGAGCTGGGACGAATTCGATAACGAAGACGGCGAAGTAGCCGCCAAAGGCAACACCCCTGCGCAGGCCGCTGCCGCCGCCACCCTCGACAAGCTCGACAGCGCCGGTGGTGCCGCCGCTCTGGAAGCTCGCGCTGCTACCGCGTCTGACTCCGAAGCCGTCAAACGTGCCAAAGCTGCCCTCGACGCCCTCGACGTGGCCGAAGGCCTGGCCGAGCTGGAAGGTTCTTCTGCCCGTGTCGCGGTAGACGAAAAGCGCATGATCAACTGCCGCGCCGACCTGAACCAGCTGGTGCCGTTCAAGTATGACTGGGCCTGGCAGAAGTACCTGGACGGCTGCGCCAACCACTGGATGCCGCAAGAGGTCAACATGACCGCCGACATCGCCCTGTGGAAGAGCCAGGACGGCCTGACCGAAGACGAGCGCCGCATCGTCATGCGCAACCTCGGCTTCTTCTCCACCGCCGACTCGCTGGTTGCCAACAACCTTGCCCTGGCCGTGTACCGCCTGATCACAAACCCGGAGTGCCGCCAGTACATCCTGCGCCAGGCCTTCGAAGAGGCGATCCACACCCACGCCTACCAGTACTGCATCGAGTCGCTGGGCATGGATGAAGGCGAGATCTTCAACATGTACCACGAGATCCCGTCGGTCGCCAAGAAAGCCGCCTGGGGCCTGAAGTACACCCGCGCCATCTCCGACCCGGAATTCAACACCGGCACCGTCGAAACCGACAAAGAGCTGCTGCGCAACCTGATTGCCTACTACTGCGTCCTGGAAGGTATCTTCTTCTACTGCGGCTTCACCCAGATCCTGTCCATGGGCCGCCGTAACAAGATGACCGGCGTCGCCGAGCAGTTCCAGTACATCCTGCGTGACGAGTCGATGCACCTGAACTTCGGCATCGACGTGATCAACCAGATCAAGATCGAAAACCCACACCTGTGGGATGCGGCGATGAAGGAAGAAGCGACCCAGATGATCCTGCAAGGGACCCAGCTGGAGATCGAATACGCCCGCGACACCATGCCACGCGGGGTGCTGGGCATGAACGCGGCGATGATGGAGGACTACCTCAAGTTCATTGCCAACCGTCGTTTGACCCAGATTGGCCTGAAAGAAGAATATCCAGGGACTACCAACCCGTTCCCATGGATGAGCGAGATCATGGACTTGAAGAAAGAGAAGAACTTCTTTGAGACGCGTGTGATTGAGTATCAGACGGGTGGTGCTTTGAGCTGGGACTGATTGTCCGGGCTGAACATCGAGAAGGCTGCCAATTGGCAGCCTTTTTTATTGGTAGAGGAAGCATCGCAAGTCAGCGGACGGTTTCGCCTGTGTGGCCTATTCGCGGGCCAGCCCGCTCCCACAGAACGGCTTCATCTTCCTCGGTCATCAGGACTGGCCTGAAGGGTAGCTGGCCCCGCTCCGCTATATATTGCAGAGCCTGTCGAATGCACTGATCTTGGGGATTCTGCAATGGCGAATTGTTTGCCGGGGCCGCTGTGCGGCCCTTTCGCGGCACAAGGCCGCTCCTACAGGGAATTGCGTAGCAGAGGAGATTTGCCAAGGTAGCTGACGGCCGTGGCGCCAGGGAGCGCTGGATCTTAGGCGGGAAGCGTGGCGGAAAAGGAAGAGGCCCCGCCCACGCCGACAAGAGGGGTACGGCACCAACGAGGATGCCGGGACTGGACATGCCAGTCTACGTGGTCGAGGGCGAGGCCAGATCTGAAGATAGCGCAGGCTAGCGGCAGAGTCAGTCAATCAGATTTGATTTGTAAATCTTGTCCCGCGTACGGCGCGTGGAATGCAGCAACTGGGACCCTACCTGCTCAGCTATCAGCCGTTGACAGCTCACCTCCCACTTGCTAATAATCGCCCACAGTTGTACGACAACACATAACAAAAACAACAATCAGTGGACGATCCCATGTCGACCCCCATCCCGCTCCACCCACGTCTGTTGCACACCCCTCTTCGCCCGGCCAGCTCGCGTACACCTGCCGCTACGTAGCGCCCGGTTACCGCGCATTCACCCCTGGCCCTGACCGGCCCGTTAACTACCCGCCCCTGCCGCAGGCCGCTTGCGCGTGCCCGGTGGACGGGCTGCCACACCCTTCGGGAGCACAACAATAATGAAAATCTGCCACACCCTGCCCTTCGCCCTGCTTGGCGCCGGGGTCATCGCCGGCCTGCCGGGCACCAGCCTGGCCGCCGGTTTTGTCGAGGACAGCAAGGCCACCCTCGGGCTGCGCAACTTCTACATCAACCGCAACTTCACCAACCCCAGCAACCCGCAGAGCAAGGCCGAGGAGTGGACGCAAAGCTTCATCCTCGATGCCCGCTCGGGGTTCACCGAGGGGCCGATAGGGTTTGGCGTGGATGTGCTGGGGCTGTGGTCGGTCAAGCTCGATGGCGGCGGCGGTACCTACGGCACGGCGTTGCTGCCGCGCCATGATGATGGCAAGCCAGCAGATGACTACGGGCGCCTGGCAGTGGCGGGCAAGGCGCGTATTTCCAAGACCGAGCTGAAGATCGGGGAGTGGATGCCGGTGCTGCCGATTCTACGCTCGGACGACGGTCGCTCGTTGCCGCAGACGTTCCGTGGCGGGCAGGTCACCTCCAATGAAATCGCAGGGTTGACCCTGTATGGCGGCCAGTTCCGCGGCAACAGCCCGCGTAACGACGCCAGCATGGAAGACATGAGCTACGGCGCTGGCGTGTCGGACCGGTTCAACTTCGTCGGCGGCGAATACAAGTTCAACCAGGACCGCACGCTGGTGGGCCTGTGGAATGCGGTGCTGAAAGACGTGTACCAGCAACAGTACCTGCAACTGAGCCACAGCCAGCCGGTGGGTGACTGGACCCTGGGTGCCAACCTGGGCTACTTCCATGGCGATGAGGACGGCTCCGAACGCGCTGGGGAACTGGACAATAAAACCTACTCGGGGATGTTCTCGGCCAAGTACGGCGGCAGCACGTTCTGGGTGGGGCTGCAGAAAGTCGATGGCGATACCTGGATGCGGGTCAACGGCACCAGTGGCGGCACCTTGGCCAACGACAGTTACAACTCCAGCTTCGACAATGCCAACGAGCGTTCGTGGCAGGTGCGTCATGACTTCAACTTCGTCACCGTCGGGGTGCCGGGGCTGACCTTGATGAACCGCTATATCAGCGGGCGCGACGTGCACAGCGGGGTGGTGACCGATGGTAAGGAGTGGGTGCGTGAGACCGAGCTGGCGTACGTGATCCAGAGCGGGGCGTTCAAGGATTTGAGTGTGAAGTGGCGAAATTCGTCGATTCGGCGGGATTACAGCAATAACGAGTTCGATGAGAACCGGTTGATCTTCAATTACCCGTTATCGCTCTTGTAACCGAAAAGACCGGCACTGATTGAAATTGGGGCCGCTTTGCGCCCCATCGCCGGCAAGCCAGCTCCCACCAGGCCGCGGTAATTTCCAGCCAAGTGGAGTGCCTGTGGGAGCTGGCTTGCCGGCGATTGGGCCCTGACAGGCCATAAAGAGACGCAGGCCTCATTGACAACAGCCGAACCCACCGCCAATAATCAGTAAAGTCATACGACAACCTACAACAATTAACAACAAGAGCCGGCCATGACCCCTACCCCCCTCAATCGCCTGCTGCTCACCGGAGCCGCAGGCGGCCTGGGCAAGGTCCTTCGCGAACGCCTGCAAGGCTACGCCGAGGTCCTGCGCCTTTCCGATATCAGCCCGATGCCACCTGCTGCAGGCCCGCATGAAGAGGTGATTACCTGCGACCTGGCCGACAAGGCTGCGGTACATGCGCTGGTTGACGGCGTTGATGCCATCATCCACTTCGGCGGCGTGTCCACCGAGCATTCCTTCGAAGACATCCTCGGGCCAAACATCTGCGGCGTGTTCCATGTTTACGAGGCCGCACGCAAGCATGGCGTGAAGCGCATCATCTTCGCCAGCTCCAACCACACCATCGGTTTCTACCGCCAGGATGAGCGCATCGACGCCCACTCCCCTCGCCGCCCCGACAGTTATTACGGGCTGTCCAAGTGCTACGGCGAGGATGTCGCCAGTTTCTACTTCGACCGCTACGGCATCGAGACCGTCAGTATTCGCATCGGCTCGTCGTTCCCCCAGCCCCAGAACCCGCGCATGCTCTGCACGTGGCTGAGCTATGACGACCTGGTGCAACTGATCGAGCGCGGGCTGTTCACCCCCAACGTAGGCCACACCATCGTCTACGGCGCCTCCGACAACCGCACCGTGTGGTGGGACAACCGCTATGCCGAGCACCTTGGCTACGTGCCCAAGGACAGCTCCGAGCGCTTCCGCGCCGCCGTGGAGGCCCAGCCGGCGCCCGCCGCCGATGACCCGAGTATGGTCTACCAGGGCGGCGCCTTCGCCGTGGCCGGCCCGTTCAACTGAACCCACGCACGCCAGGAGGCACGGCCATGAACTGTGAACTGATCGTCGACGCCCGCAACGGCACCGGCGAAAGCCCCGTGTGGCACCCCAGCGAACAGGCCCTGTACTGGGTCGATATTCCCGCCCGCCAGCTGCACTGCTGGCAGGCGGCCGATGGCAAGCACCAGGTCTGGCAGGGCGACGAGATGCTGGCCTGCATCGCCCGCAGCGGCCAGGGCTGGGTCGCCGGCATGGAAAGCGGCATCTTCCAGCTCCAGGCCAAGCCCGACGGCAGCCTTGATAGCCGCCTGCTCAGCAGCGTGCCGCACGCCCAGGCCGGCATGCGCTTCAACGATGGCCGCTGCGACCGCCAAGGCCGCTTCTGGGCCGGCACCATGCTGCTGGACATGCAGCAAGGTGCCCACGTGGGTGCGCTGTACCGGCATGATGGAGAAGGCCAGCTGCACCTGCAGCAAGACGGCATGATCGTGCCCAACGGCCTGGCCTTCAGCCCCGACGGCACGCGCATGTACCTGTCCGACTCGCACCCAAACGTGCAGAAGGTCTGGGCTTTCGACTACGAGATCGACAGCGGCACGCCTTACAACAAGCGGCTTTTCGTCGACATGCGCGGCTACCCAGGGCGCCCCGATGGCGCGGCTATCGACCAGGACGGCTGCTACTGGATCTGCGGCAACGATGCTGGGCAGATCCACCGCTTCACCCCCGACGGCCGCCTCGACCGCTCGCTGAGCGTGCCGGTGAAAAAGCCGGCAATGTGCGCCTTCGGTGGCGCCAACCTCGACACCCTGTACGTCACCTCGATCCGTCCCACAGGCACAGACCTCAGTGACCAGCCCCTGGCGGGCGGGGTATTTGCCCTCAACCCTGACACCAAGGGCCTGGAGGAACCTGCCTACCGGGGCTGACGCCCCCTGCCGCACCCACACTTGCACGCACGAAACCGGATAATAAAAACCACGGAGTTTCATCATGACGTTCAAACGCAAGCTGCTCCTTGCCGTACTCCCGTTCGCCTTCAGCGTGGCCATGCCCGCCTCGGCACTGGACATCAAGTTCGCCGAAATCCACCCGGCCGGCTACCCGACCGTGGTCGCCGAGCAGAACATGGGCAAAAAACTCGAACAGGCCAGCAATGGCGACATCACCTTCAAGATGTTCGCCGGCGGTGTGCTGGGCTCGGAAAAGGAAGTGATCGAACAGGCGCAGATCGGTGCGGTGCAGATGACCCGCGTCAGCCTGGGTATCGTCGGCCCGGTGGTGCCGGATGTGAACGTGTTTAACATGCCGTTCGTGTTCCGCGACCATGATCACATGCGCAAGATCATCGACGGCGAGATCGGCCAGGAAATCCTCGACAAGATCACCAACTCCGATTTCAACCTGGTGGCCCTGGCCTGGATGGACGGCGGCTCGCGTAGCATCTATACGAAAAAGCCGGTACGCAGCCTGGAAGACCTTAAGGGCATGAAGATTCGCGTGCAGGGCAACCCGCTGTTCATCGACATGATGAACGCCATGGGCGGCAACGGCATCGCCATGGACACCGGGGAAATCTTCAGCGCCCTGCAAACCGGCGTGATCGATGGCGCCGAGAACAACCCGCCCACCCTGCTTGAGCACAACCACTTCCAGAGCGCCAAGTACTACACCCTGACCGGCCACCTGATCCTGCCGGAGCCCGTGGTGATGTCCAAGACCACCTGGAACAAGCTCAGCCCCGAGCAGCAGGCGTTGGTGAAGAAGGTGGCGCGTGAAGCACAGATGGAAGAGCGCGCACTGTGGGACGCCAAGTCTGCCGCCAGCGAAGAGAAGCTCAAGGCCGCTGGTGTCGAGTTCATCACCGTCGACAAGAAGCCGTTCTATGACGCCACCGCCTCGGTACGGGAAAAATACGGCGCGCCGTACGCCGACCTGATGAAGCGTATCGACGCCGTCCAGTAACAGCGGCCCCAGCCCAATCGACCTCGGCAGTGCGGCGCCCGTCGCCCTGCCGCTTTGGTGATGCCCATGAAAAACCTCTTCCTGCGTGTGAACGACACGCTGTACCGCGCCTGTATCTGGATCGCCGGTCTGTCGATCCTGACCATGACGCTGATCATTCCCTGGGGCATCTTCGCCCGTTACGTGCTCGGTACCGGCTCCAGCTGGCCGGAGCCGGTGGCCATCCTGCTGATGGTGGTGTTCACCTTCGTCGGCGCCGCTGCCAGCTATCGGGCCGGGGCGCACATGGCGGTGGCGATGATCACCGATCGCCTGCCACCGCTGCAGCGCAGCATGATCGCGCTACTGGTGCAAGTACTGATGATTCTGGTGTGCGTGTTCATGACCTACTACGGCACCAAGCTGTGCATCACTACCTGGAACCAGTTTCTGGCCTCCCTGCCAGGTGTGCGGGTGGGCATGACCTATGCGCCGATCCCGATCGGTGGCGTGCTGACCCTGGTCTTTGTGCTGGAAAAACTCCTGCTGGGCGACCAGAGCCACCGCAAGGTGGTGCGTTTCGACCACGTAGAAGAAAGCGAAGGAGCGGCATAAATGGATGCGTTCATTCTGTTGGGCAGTTTCATTGCACTCATCCTGCTGGGCATGCCGGTAGCCTACGCCTTGGGCCTGTCGGCCCTGATCGGCGCCTGGTGGATCGACATCCCACTGCAGGCGATGATGATCCAGGTGGCCAGTGGGGTTAACAAGTTCTCGCTGCTGGCCATTCCATTCTTCGTGCTGGCCGGCGCGATCATGGCCGAAGGCGGTATGTCACGGCGGTTGGTGGCCTTTGCCGGGGTGCTGGTGGGCTTCGTCCGTGGCGGCCTGTCGCTGGTCAACATCATGGCCTCGACCTTCTTCGGCGCGATTTCCGGCTCGTCGGTGGCCGACACCGCCTCGGTGGGCTCGGTGCTGATCCCGGAGATGGAGCGCAAAGGCTACCCGCGTGAATTCTCCACCGCCGTGACCGTCAGTGGCTCGGTGCAGGCGCTGCTGACCCCGCCCAGCCACAACTCGGTGCTGTACTCGCTGGCGGCGGGCGGCACGGTATCCATCGCCTCGCTGTTCATGGCGGGTGTGATGCCCGGGTTGCTGCTGAGCGCAGTGATGATGGGCCTGTGCCTGATCTTCGCGAAGAAGCGCAACTACCCCAAAGGCGAAGTGATCCCGCTGCGCCAGGCGTTGAAGATTGCCGGTGAGGCGCTGTGGGGCCTGATGGCCATGGTCATCATCCTCGGCGGTATCCTGTCGGGCGTGTTCACCGCTACCGAATCGGCCGCCGTGGCGGTGGTGTGGTCATTCTTCGTGACCATGTTCATCTACCGCGACTACAAGTGGCGCGACCTGCCCAAGCTGATGCACCGCACGGTACGGACCATCTCCATCGTGATGATCCTGATCGGCTTTGCCGCCAGCTTCGGCTACGTGATGACGCTGATGCAGATCCCGTCGAAGATCACCACGGCGTTCCTGACCCTGTCGGACAACCGCTACGTGATCCTGATGTGCATCAACTTCATGCTGTTGCTGCTGGGCACGGTGATGGACATGGCGCCGTTGATCCTGATCCTCACGCCGATCCTGCTGCCGGTGATTACCGGTATTGGTGTGGACCCGGTGCACTTCGGCATGATCATGCTGGTGAACCTGGGGATCGGGCTGATAACACCACCGGTCGGCGCCGTGCTGTTCGTGGGCTCGGCCATCGGCAAGGTAAGCATCGAGTCGACGGTAAAGGCGCTGCTGCCGTTCTACCTGGCGCTGTTCTTGGTGCTGATGGCGGTGACTTACATACCTGCGATCTCGCTGTGGCTGCCTAGCGTGGTGCTGTAACGGCAATCGGGGCCGCTCTGCACCCCATCGCCGGCAAGCCAGCGCCCACAGGATTGTGCAGCCTTCCAGCCCTGCGCACCCTGTGGGAGCTGGCTTGCCGGCGATGGGCTGCAAAGCAGCCCTCTGGTTCTTTCTGCAAATGGATCCTGCACATGGCTGTCCCCTCCTCTGCTGCTCCCCTGTTCCCGCGCAAACTGGCCATCGCCCTGCTCGCCCTGCTGGCCTGCTCATTCGCCGGCAACCACATCGCCGCGCGCATCGCCTTCGATGACGGCACCGGCGTGCTGCTGGCGATTCTGTGCCGCTCAGGCATCACCTTGCTGGTACTGGCCTGCCTGCTGTTGTGGCAACGCCAGGCGCTGGGCCTGCCCGCAGGCACCCGGCACTGGCAACTGCTGCTCGGCCTGCTGATCGCCACCCAAAGCCTGTGCCTGTACTCGGCGGTGGCGCGCATTCCGGTGGCCCTGGCGCTTCTGGTGGGCAACACCTTCCCGATGCTGCTGGCGCTGCTCACCTGGGCGCTGGGCGGCGCACGCCCCACCGGCCGCACCGTGCTGTTCATGGGCCTGATCCTGTGCGGGCTGGTGCTGGCTCTGGATGTGCCGGCACGCCTTGCCGACAGCGGCACGGCCAACCCGCACTGGGCGCTAGGGGTCGGCCTGGCGTTCGGCGCCGCCTGTGCCTTCGCCTGCGCCTTGTGGATTACCGACCACAAACTGGCCAGCGTGCGCGGCCCCGTGCGCAGCCTGCTGACCCTGCTGATCGTGTTCTCCAGCATGCTGGTTGCGGGCGCAAGTGGCGTGATGCCGTCCGGCTTGTCACTGCCGGGCAGCAGCAGTGGCTGGGTGGCGTTGGCCAGCCTGGTGGTGCTGTATGGCCTGGCCTTCACCTTGCTGTTTGTGTGTGTGCCAAGGCTGAACATGGCGCAGAACGCACCGGTGATGAACGTCGAGCCCATCGCCACACTGCTGCTGGGCTGGGCCTTGCTCGACCAGCAGCTCGGCACCCTGCAATTACTCGGCGGTGCCGTGGTGGTGTGCGGCATCGTGCTGCTCACCTACCGCCGGGCCAGTTGATTGTTCATTTGAAAGGAGCCTTGAATGGCTGTGACCGAACTGCACCTGCAGGACCACCTGACCCGCCTGAGCCTGGCGCCGGAGCTGGGCGCCAGCCTGGTCAACTGGGAAGTGAAAGCGACCGGGCAAGCGCTGCTGCGCCATTCTGACCCGGCCGCGCTGGCCAGTGGCACCCCGCGACGCCTGGCCTGTTACCCGCTGGCGCCATGGTCCAACCGCATTGCCGAGGGTGGCTTCGCCCGCCCGGATGGCTGGCAGGCGCTAACGCCCAATACCGGGCACGACCCCTACCCGATTCATGGCAGCGCCTGGCAGCAGGCCTGGCAGGTGGAGCACCACGGCGAGCGACGCGCGCGCCTGAGGCTGCACAGTGAAGTGCCGTTTGCCTACCAGGCAACGCTGGATGTGCACTTGCATGAGGGTTGCCTGAACCTGGACCTGCATGTAACCCACCTGGATGAGCCAGCTACCTGGTATGGGTTGGGGTTGCATCCTTACTTTCCGCGATATCCCGATACCCAGCTGTATGCCGCAGCGCGCAAAGTGTGGCTGGCCGAGCATGGGCGGTTGCCGTCGTACCAGGCCCAAGTGCCCGAGCAGTGGTGTTTCAATGCCTTGGGCCGTTTGCCCGAGACGGTGGTCGATCACGCCTTCAGCGGCTGGCCAGGAGAGTGTGTGATCGAACAGCCAAGCGCGGGTTATCGACTGGCGTGCAGTGCCAGCGGGGCTGAGCACTTCTTGCTGTTTTGCCCACAGGGGCAAGGTTTTTTCTGCTTTGAACCGGTAAGCCACCCGGTCAATGCGCATCACCTGCCAGGGCGGCCGGGGTTGCGGTTGTTGCAGCAAGGGGAAGGAATGAGCCTGGGATTCAGGATGCAGTATCGACCCCTTTGATTGTGTTGCCTTGATGGGGGCCGCTTTGCGGCCCCTGAATTTCAAGCCTTATGCCAATGCCCCGGTCGGGTTCGCCATCGGCGTGACCGAAGGCTTGCCAAGCACCTCCCGCGCCACCTTCCACACCAGCACTGCCGCCACGATATCGAACGCCGCCAGCACCACGAACAGCGGGCTGTAACCAATCTGCGTGACCAGAATGCCGAACACCAGGGTAAACACCGCCGCCCCCAGGTACCCGCACATGCCACCCATGCCCGTCGCTGTGGCCACTTGGTCCTTGCTGAACGAGTCCGAGGTGATGGCGTACAGCGCGCCCGACAGTGTCTGGTGGGCAAACCCGCCAATGCACAGCAACAGGATCGCCATGTACGGGCTTTCCACCAGGCCGATGCAGGCCGGGCCGATCATGCAACTGGCACCGAACACCAACACCATCTTGCGCGATGTGAACAGCGACACCTTGAAGTAGCGGTGGAACAGCGGGCTCAGATACCCGCCCAGCACACAACCGATATCGGCAGCCAGGAACGGCAGCCAGGCGAACATCGCCACTTCCTTGATGTTCATGCGCCGCTCGGTCATCAGGTACAGCGGAATCCAGGCGTTGAAGGTTTGCCAGGCCGGCTCGGAGAGGATCCGCGCCGAAGCGATGGCGTAGAAGTTGCGGGCCTTGAAGATGCGCTTCCAGGCGCCCTTCTCGCGGCTGTCCTGTTTGAAGTGCGCTTCCTGGCCGGCCAGGATGTAGTCGCGCTCCTCATCGCTCAGGCGCTTCTGGTCGCGCGGGTGCTTGTACAACAGCATCCACAGCAGGGTCCAGACAATCCCGGAGACACCCACGATCACGAACGCCAGCTGCCAGCCACTGTGCAGGATCGCCCACACCACCAGCGGCGGTGCCAGCAAGGCGCCAAGCGACGAGCCGATGTTGAACCAGCCGATCGCCACCGAGCGTTCCTTGGCCGGGAACCACTCGGTGGTTGCCTTGACCCCAGCCGGCAAGCCGGCGGCTTCGGTCATGCCCAGCAGCCCGCGCATGAAGGCCATGCTCTGCCAGCCGGTGGCCAGGGCCGCGCCAGCACAGGCCAGCGACCAGGCCATGGCAAACACGGCAAAGCCCAGCTTGGTGCCGATGAAATCGATGAACCAGCCGGCTACCGGCTGCATGAGGGCGTAGCACACCTGCCAACTGGCAACGATCTTGGCGTATTGCTCGGTACTGATGGAGAGGTCAGTCATCAAGGTGGGGGCGGCCACCGAGAGGGTGTTGCGGGCGAGGTAGTTGACGACGAGCCCAGCCGTGACAAGGCTGACCATCCACCAACGGATGCCTTTCATCTTCATGGTTCACCTGAGTTTCTTGTTTTTAGTGTGGCGAGCGATTGTCGCGAACACCGGCAGCGGCATTTACGACAAATTGTTTCAGGCGAAAGAGTGCCACGTCGTAGGTCGTCGTACAACACTTATTATTTCTGAATATTTCACTCTGTGTTGTACGATCTCAATCCAGCTGCTGCGCCCGCAGCGCTTGCGCCAGCATGTCGATGAAGGCCCTGACCTTGGCGGAGCCGTACTTGCTCTCGCGATGCAACACATGAATGGGCCAGGGCGCCTCCTCGTACTCGGCCAGGATCACCTGCAATTGCCCACTGGCCAGCTCATCTGCCACTTGGTACGACAACAGGCGGGCAATCCCCAGCCCGCCGCTGGCGGCCGCGATCGCCCCGTCATTGCTGGTCACCGTCAAGCGCGGCTTCATGCGCACCAGGGTTGGCTCTTCTGTCACCCCAAAGCGCCAGCCTGCCCGGGGCGACAGGTTGGTGGTGCCGATCACCGCATGCCCGGCAAGGTCCGAGGGATGCTTCGGCACGCCATGGCGCGCCAGATAGTCGGGGGACGCACACAACATGCGCCGTACCCTGCCGACCCGCAACGCCTTCAACCCGGAGTCGGGCAACGGGCCGATGCGCACGGCCACGTCCATGCCCTCCTCGACCATGTTCACCACACGGTCGAGGAAGTAGGCGGAAACATCGACGTCCGGGTACTGCTGCAGGTAGCGGACGATACACGGCATGACGAACTTCTTGCCGAACAGGATCGGGGCGGTAACTGCCAGGTCGCCTTTGGGGGTGGCGTTAATGCCGGCGGCCGCTTCGTTGGCTTCGTGGATGCTGGCCAGGATATGCCGGGTGTCTTCCAGGTAGCGGCCGCCAGCTTCGGTCAGGCGCACGCTGCGGGTGGTGCGCAGCAGCAGCTTGACGCCCAGCTGGTCTTCCAGGGCGCTGACAGCGCGGGTAACGGCGGCCGGGGAAATGTCCAGGCGGCGAGCGGCGGCAGCGAAGCTCTCCAGCTCACCTACCGCAACGAATACCTTCATCAGGTGGATCTGGTCCATGCGGGCTCCTGGGTATTTGGGGTGCCGGGATTATCGGATATCCGGGCGCTTTATGCTGCCAGTCTTGGCCTCTTCGCCGGCAAGCCAGCTCCCACCTCGACCGCATTGAACCCAAGGTCTGCGCAGACCCTGTGGGAGCTGGCTTGCCGGCGAAGAGGCCGGGACTGGCATATCAGATATCCAGCACCAGCGCCTGTATCCCCTCCTCAACCTGCCCCGGTACCGCACAACAGATCAGTACCGATCCCGCCTCCGGCAGCTCTGCCGGTGGGTTCGGGTAATGCACCTGGCCGCTCACCAACCTGGTCTTGCAGGTACCGCACGACCCACCCCGGCAACTGAACTCCGGCGCCAACCCACGTGCCTCGGCCAGCTCCAGCAGGGTGCCGCTGCCTGGTGCCCAGCGCGCCTCCTTGGCCGACGCTGCGAAATACACAGGCACTGGCTCGCGGGCCGCAGGCGGCTGTTGCAAGGTGGGCTGGCCTGCATCCGTGTGCCGGCGCAGCGTTGACGGGCCAAAGGCTTCAGCGTGAATGCGCGCATCCGGCACATGCACCGTGCGCAGCCCTTCATACAGGTCCTGAGTAAAGCTGCCCGGGCCGCATAGGTAGAAATCGTAGTCGTCCAGCGCCAGCGTCGCCTTGACCTGCTCGATGCCCAGTCGGCCGGTAAACTCATAATCCTGCCCGGCCACGGCATGGTCTTCTGGCTGGCTCAAGGCGCGATGAACGTGCAGCAAGCCGCCAGCCTGTTGCCGCAAGCTTGCCAGCTCCTGCCTGAATGGCAGGTCGGCCAGGCTGCGGGCGCCATGGAACACATGGATGCGCCGTGCCTGGCCTTTGCTCAGCTGCTCACGCAGCATGGCCAGCAACGGCGTGATACCCACGCCCGCACCAATCAGCACAAGCGGGCGCGTACTTTGCTCATCCAGGGTGAAACTGCCCATAGGCGAGCGCACATCCAGCATATCACCTGCCTTGACGCGCTCATGCAGGTGCCGAGAGGCGGGGCCCTGCGCTTTTACGCTGATACGCAGGTAGCCATCGGACGGTGCGCTCGACAAGCTGTAGGTCCGGATCATCGCGGCCTCACCGTCGATCTGCACTTGCACCGGAATGTGTTGCCCTGGCGCAAAGACCACGCTGCTATCGCTGGGCGGTTCAAGGTAGAACGAGCGGATATCGCGGCTCTCCTGCTCCACCCGCAGCACACGCCAGGCCTGCCATTGGCGCTGTCGCTGGCGTTGCTGCAAGCGTGCGTCGGCCTCGGCCCAGGTGCCAGTCATCAGGCTGGTCGGTGCGTATTCCTTGAACGCCCAGCGCAGGGAAACCGCCGCCGGGCGCCACACTGCCTGCTCCACCTCCAGCGTCCACAGCCGCTCGGCACCGTCGAAGGCCTGGATGGCCGGGCTGTCCAGCAGCACCTCCGCACGCCCGCACAGCTGCAGCACGTTGCCGTTGCGGAAATCGATGAACAGCAAACCGGCCCGCGGGTTCACCAACAGGTTGCCCAAGGTGTTGAAGTGCAGGTTGCCCGCGTAGTCGGGAATGATCAGCCGATTGCCCACGACCTTGACGAACCCTGGCCGGCCGCCACGGTGAGAAACATCCACAGCGCGCTGGCCGTCACCTTGCTCGACATAGCTGGCGACGAAGAACGTGTCGGCAGCCTGGATCATGCTGACGCTTGTGGCATCCAGTGTGGTCGCATCGACACGCGCCTGGGCGGGCTCGGCAACGCGGGTGTAGTCACGCAACTGGATGTACTGCGGGCAGTTGCCGAACGACTGCTCCACCCTCACCTGCAGTTGTCCTTCTGCAGCCTGGCGGATCTGCCCGTTGATGCGATTGCGCCGACGGGTGTGCAGTTCGATACCCAGCAGGCCGACCGCCTGCCCGGCTACCAGCCCCGGGGTGGCGGGGTCATCTGCTGGCAGCGTGGTATAAATCGTCAGCACGCGAGGGTCGGGCGAGCTGACGAACCCTTCCGGCCCTTCCAGCAGGGTGGCCCAAGGCCGGCCAAGAACGTCCACACTGGCGGCCACCATGAACGGCAACTGGTGATAGAAACTACGGTGCTGGTCGGGCATGTAGTCACGAATGACCTTTTGCCCGAACGCCTCCATGCGTTCTGCTACACCGACCTTTTCCTGCAGGGTTTTCTCGCCCGCATGCCAGGGCGAGGGGCGGTGGTCCGGGGGCTGTTGCATGGTGGCGTTCCTCTCGAAGGCGAGGTATCAGGCGCTGGTCTGCAGCCCGATCACAGTGCGTGGCATGGCCACGAAGCCCGGCAGCGACTCGATCCGCGCCAGCCAACTGCGCACGTTGGCATAGGGCTCCAGCGACACGTTGCCTTCGGGGGCGTGGGCGATGTACGAGTAGTTGGCGATGTCGGCGATGGTGGGCGTGCTGCCCGCCAGGAATGGCATCTTGGCCAGCTCGGCGTCGATCACCTTGAGCAGGGTATGGGCACGGGCAATGACTTCGTCTGTGTTGAACGCAGCGCCGAACACGGTCACCAGGCGCGCAGCAGCCGGGCCAAAGGCCAGCGGGCCTGCAGCCACCGACAACCAGCGCTGGACACGGGCGGCGGCAGCGGGTTCTTCGGGCAGCCAGGTACCGTTGTCGTACTTTTTGGCCAGGTAGACGAGGATGGCATTGGAATCGGCGATCACCGTGCCGTTGTCATCGATAACCGGGACCTGGCCAAACGGGTTGAGGGCCAGAAAATCCGGCTGCTTGTGCGCGCCTTTGGCCAGGTCGACGAACACTAGCTCGGTGGGCAGGTTGAGCAGCGAGAGCATCAATTCGATGCGATGGGCGTGGCCAGACTTGGGGAAGTTGTAGAGCTTGATCGGGTTCGACATGGGTTTGGCTCCTGATCAGCACCGGGATGGGCTGGTGGAGCCTATGCTGCACTGGATCGGCTGGCAGCAGAATCAGTGCGTAAGGGAAACCATAATTTCGCGGGGCGCAATAATGGTTTCCAAAAGATGTGCAGTTAAGTGCAGGGATCGCTAGCCAACGAATATCAGGTCAGTGCAGCTTCTTGAAATACCGGAACAGCCCACGTGCGGCCTCAACTACCTGCGGAACGCAGGCCTGGATATCCGCTTCGCTCATCTGGTCCAGCAGCTCGAAGTTGTCCTCCAGCCCATGTAGCGAAATGGCCTTGAGCAATAGCGCCTGCTCCTGCGGCAACTCGCCCCAACCGGCAATCTGGGTACCGCGCATATAGCCGAAGCACCACTCCTCCATGACGATCACAGTGCCACCCTCGCCCTCGCTTTCCTCGAACAGCGGCTCGAAGTGGTCTACGTCATCAGTCAATGCCTCTTTCACCTGATTGGCATAGCGCAACATCAACGCGGTGTACGCTTCTTCGTGCGCAGCCTTCTTGAACTTAGGCACCTTGCCACCGGCCACTGCGGGCAGCCATTGCTCTGGGAAGACGGCGACCGGCGAACTGGCCAGCGCGGTGAAAAAGCCATTGAGCTCGGCCAGGTTCAGCACGGAATAGTCGTTGCCGTAGGTGATCAACAGGTCTTCGAGACGGTCGAGTTCTTTTTCGCTGAGTACGGGGAGCATGGGTGAGAATCCTGGGAAGCAAAAGTGTGTGCACCCTAGCACAGCAACGCCGGAAGGGCTGCCCGCGTGAACTACCGCGCGGGCAGATGGTTCAGGCGTGCAACCAGTCCTGCAGCTCGTGTCTCCGGTCGGTGCCAATCAGCAGCCACAGCAAAATGCGGCATTTGCGCGGGCAGAGGTCCCCCGCCATGTATACGCCTTTTTTCTGCAGGTCGATTTCTGCACCCGCAAACCCATAGGTTGTCCGGGCGGTTGGCCCTTTACCTGTGCGCGTGGCAACCACTACTGGCAAGGTGGGCGCCAGGTGTTCCAGCACCTCGGACCAACTAGCGGCAACATGCCCAGCGCCGAAGCCGGCAATGACCAACCCTTCATAACCCAATGTAGCCACAGCCTGCAGCAGCGCCGTGTCTGCGTCCAGGCACGCTTCCAGCAGGGCAACGCGCTGGTCGGTGCGATGCGGTACGGGCAGCACTTCCCGTCGTGCTGGCGGATGGCGATAGACCACTTCCCCCTCCACCACTTCGCCCAATGGGCCGGATCCCGGCGACTCGAACGCGGCTAACGCCATGCTGGCCGTCTTGCGAACCCTTGCCGCGCAGTGGACCTGGTCATTCATCACCACAAGCACACCACGCCCGCAGCTGCCCTGTGCCAATGCAACCTGCGCCGCAGACAACAGGTTGGCCGGCCCATCATTGCCCGGCTGGCTGGCCGAACGCATGGCACCGGTCATCACCAAGGGCGCATCGAATGGCCACAGGAGATCCAGGAAATAAGCCGATTCCTCCAGGCTATCGGTCCCTTGGCTCACCACCAAGGCCTGGGCCCCGCGCTCAACCTCGCACCGGGCCCATGCCAGCACGTCCAGCAACGTCGCAAAGTCCAGCGAGGCACTAGGGACCAGACACAATGAAGCAACATTCAATTGCGCCATCTCGCGCAACTGTGGGACCTGAAGCAGTTGCTGCTCGCAGCCCAGGGTTGGCGTCACACCACACCCGACAGCCCCGGCCTGCATACTGACCGTGCCCCCCAGGCTAGCGATCGACAGCCTGGGCAGGCTGGAATGTTCAATCATGCTTTTCCCCCCGCAAGTAACCCGATCAGAGGCACGATCCCCAAGGTGCTGATGGCCATCGACATCACGTTGCCGATGTAGCCATGCACATAAGCCGGCAACCGCTGGGTGATCGCCACTGCCAGCGGCGGAGCCACCAGCGCCCCCAGCACTGCGCTGGCCACCACCACTTGCCAGCTGCCGCCATGCGTCAGCACTGCGGCCGGAACGATCGAGACAATCGGAATGTAGGTAGGGTACCACCCCCGGGCTTGCCACTGGCCTCGCCAGAATACGACCCCAACCAGCGATGCCAGGGCCTGCCCGGCCACTATGTGCATCACCAGCATTGAACCGTAGGACGGTGCAGCCGGGGCTAACAAGTAAGCCAGCAACACGCCCAGCAGCAGCCCGAGGCTGGCCAGCTCATTACCGAAAAATGGCGCTTCGCTGAAATCGGCCAGCACCCGACGCAACGTCCAGACCACACCGTAGTCTGGCCGGTTGATGACCGGCGCCACTGCGGTGGCTACACGACTTTGGCGTACCCATGAAGGAAAGCGCTTGCACAGGAGGAAGGCCACGACACTGGCTACCGCCATGCCGCTCACATTACCAACTACCACGGGCAACTGCAGGGGATAGCACAGGTAGTTGACTATCAGAAGGCTGGCCGGTGTTACCAGTAGAGCACCCAGTACCGCCCCCGTGATCGTCACCCGCCAGCCCGCACCAAACAGCAACACCATGGCGGCCGGCAATGACACGAAGGCGACGAAGGTGGGTTGCCAGTTGCCACTGGCCAAGGTCCACCCCCACAACGCGTGGCTAAGCACCAAGCCCAGGAACGAACTGGTGAACACCCATGGCCATAATCCGCTGCCATAGCAAATGGCAAAGCCCTGCCAGCGATACCCTCGCACGTGGGCCCAGTGCGCCAGGCAAGCGCCAAGCAGCAAGCCCAGTGCGGGCAGCTCGTGCTTGTAGAATGCCACTTCACTGATATCACCGACGATCCAGCGCAAGCGACTCAGGGGCTGATCGAGCGTCGCCACCATAACTGCATAATCCGGCCATTGGCCATGGGCAAGGCTCGCAGCGAGCACAAGCAGCAGACAGGCAAAAATCAACACAGGCCAACGCTGCTGTCCTGAGAAGAGTAGCGTGTTCATTTGCGACTCCTCAACGTGGCATTGGCGCGTGCAAGCGGTAACCAAGATTGGCATCGTAGAGGTCGATACGCCGGTCCCGCGGCAGGTCGTTGAGGTTGTTCCAGATCGGCGCCGAGCGTGCACTGCTCAGATCTACATCGGCATAGAGAATTTCTTCGGCCTCTGCACTGCCCACTTCGCCAATCGGCCAGCCATTGGTACCGGCGATCAGCGAGCACCCCAGGAAGCGCCCGCCCCGCTCGCTCCCGACACGGTTCGCGGCGGCGATGTAAACGTTGTTGACATGCGCTGCGGTCATGGTCAGGTACGAGGCCATGCAGCGCCCTGCTTCATCGAACAATGGTGGCGGGGTCCATACCCAGTTGTTGAGGCTGCAGATGATGTCGGCACCTTGCGCCGCCATCAGCCGCGGGACTTCCGGGAACCAGATGTCCCAGCATATGAGCAGGCCGATACGCCCGATTGGCGTCTCGAATACCGGGAACCCCAGATCGCCGGGGGTGAACCAGAGTTTTTCCTGGTTCCAGAGGTGCGCCTTCCGGTAGTGCCCGAGCCGGCCTTCAGGGCCAAACAGTATGGCGCTGTCGTAGAGCTTCAGCCCGTCGCGCTCGGAAAAACCTGCGGCCAGGTAAACCTGGTATTCCTTGGCGAAGTCCTCCCAGGCTTTCAGACAAGGGCCGTCCTGCAGCGTCTCTGCATGGGCATAGGCTTCGGCGCGGGAGTTGAAGGTGTAGCCAGTATTGGCCAGCTCAGGCAGCACTATCAGGTTGGCGCCTTCGCGTGCTGCTCGCCGGGCCAGCGCCAGACCATTACCCAAGTTACGCTCGCAATGCTCAAGACCGACCTGGGGGTCGTACTGGATGACAGCGATACGTACAGGGCTGACGGGGGAACAGGATTCAGACATGGCGGCTTCCTTTTTGTGGTTGTTTTGGAAGGACGCCAGTAAAGCGATGTTGGGCCTGGGAGGGACAGTCAGGAGGGTCCGATGGGACCAAAGGAAAATCACATGATCGCAGTAGGACTCCCCCTACAAAATGCCCCGTACGCCGCTATTTCCCAACCTGATAATGTGGGTAGTGCTCAAGGGTAAAGCCACCATTGAATTGCGCTGAAGTGTTGTTGCAGAGGTTGATGACCGTATCAATCGCCGTGCGCAAACACGGCTCGGTCCACCCGGCGTCAACGGAGAAGGACTCTCCAGCCAGATACAACCCTGAGCTCCCGCTCAGATCACGGTTGTATTTCATCAGGCTTACCGCATCATAATAGGTACCTGCCCTATACAATTTCGCACACCCGAGCGCATTTCGGTCTGTGCTCCAACGCTGTATGCGAATGTTTCGAGTGTCGATGTAGGGCGATATAGCCTCGCCTACATTGGTGCACCGCAGCAGGATCCGATCGAGCTCCTTCAGGCACTTGGTCGCCAATTCCTCATCAGAGAAGGCTGCCAATTTTGTTGCATCATCCTCCCAGGTATAACTGAGGAGAATGCAGTCATCGGGGTAGCTGTCGTTGTATCGATAGGCATAGACATCGTGCACAAAGCTATCGGTAATCAGGATTTGCGGCAGTGGCTTGCGGTCGAGAAAACGTTTCTTCAGCGGCGCATAAACCTTGCAACTGGTCTCCCAGTGGGCATGTTTCCAGGCATCGATAATCGACTGAGGCAACATCTGGCGGGTGAAGCCGCTGAGGCGGATGTTGGTTTCGATCAGCCAAGACGGAGTGGTTATGATCACGCTGTCAAAGTCTTGGTACTCGGTGGTCTCGTGTATCGGATCACTGCACTGCCAACGATATCCGACCCTGACCCGGCCATTTTCCAGCTTCTGCACCGCGCACACGGACGTATCTGTCAGCAGCCCATCATCTCTTTCCAGCAGATGGTCATAAAGCGAGATCCCTCCCATGCCGACGTCCAGGTACAACAGGCATTCGTCCATGGCCGCAAGTCCGAGATAGGCGGGTCCTTGAAACGGCAATCCCCTGCTATCAGGAACATTGTTGGCTTCAAGATGCGGAGCAGCGTAAGGCATACCTGCTGAATCCACACGGCCATGCACCAGCTGCAAATGACTGCTGAAGCCAAAGATTGCCGTACGTAGCGGGTACAAGCAGCAAACATCATAAAATGCTCCCCAGCTGCCGTCGCCAATACCGATTGCATAGAAAATCGCTGACTCATCACTGCTCATGCCCAAACCGCCAAAGTCACCGGGGTTTTCAGGATCCCAGGCAACGAGGGCGGGCAAATGCACCAAATCCCTGAAGGACAAGCGGTGATAGCGTTCGACGATGTCCCGCCATGTCGACTCCCAGCTTGGCGTGCCATAAACAGCGGAAACGTGTTCAGCAAACCGCTGAGCAAAACTGCGCCATTTCTCGTAGACCTGCTGCAAGACAGCCGACGGTGGTGGTGTTTCCCCTGACGGATTACGCCAGACCAACAGCACCGGGTCACCCTCACCTTGTATTTGCCCTTCGCGCAGATAAATACCCGTGGCATTCACCCAAGGTGTACCTGGATTGGGGAAATCAGAAATCCGCAGCTCAAACAGCTTGGCGTAATACGCCATAAGCGAGCGGCCATCTTTAGGTGATTCTCCTGTCCTATTGAAGAAAGGCATGCGCATAGCCCCCATTTCAAAAGGAGTGACAGGGTGCTTGTGGCTTGCAGGGTTGTTCACGACTGTCAGGTGTCGCCCGCCTACACGCCGGGACTGCTCGATCAAGGTGATACGGCTAAAACCACAGCGCAATAATTCCCGGGCCGCAGTCAACCCGGTAACGCCGGCACCGACAATACAAATGCGGTGTTCGGGCTGTGTGGCCCGTGCAACGCCTCCCTCTTGTTCGATCAGGCGGCGGTAGTCGAAGCAGAGATCTGGGGGGTTAGGGAAACGCGCAGCCCACGGCTGCATCGGCAGTGATGGGTCGATGGTCAGATCGGCGGGGTGGTTGTGTGTAGAACCAATTGTCATGGTCTTGTGTTCTCCATTATTTGAAGAACCTGAGAATGAGCAATTGCTAGATGCGTGAGGGGTTGTTATGCACCACCCGCCGGCACCTACAGGATCGTGAGATACCTGAAGGGGCCGGCTTGCCAGCTATACCGTCGTCGGTGCTTACACCGCCAGCGCGCGCTCACGCAGCTCGCTGTTGAGGATGCGGTCGTTCTCGCTGTAATCGACCGGGCAGTCGATAACGTGCACGCCTGGGGTCTTGATGCAGTGTTCCAGTAGCGGCAGCAGGCCTTCGGCGCTTTCCACGCGGTGGCCGTTGGCACCGTAGGCTTCGGCGTATTTGACGAAGTCCGGGTTGCCGTAGTCCAGGCCGAAATCGGTGAAGCCCATATTGGCCTGCTTCCAGCGGATCATGCCGTAGCCATCGTCACGCAGGATCACCACGGTGATGTGCATGCCCAGGCGTACAGCGGTTTCCAGCTCCTGGCTGTTCATCATGAACCCGCCGTCGCCGCACACCGAGATCACGGGGCGGTCCGGGTGCACCAGGTGCGCCGCCATGGCCGATGGCAGGCCCGCGCCCATGGTGGCCAAGGCGTTGTCCAACAGCACGGTGTTCGGCTTGTGCGCCTTGTAGTTGCGGGCGAACCAGATCTTGTAGATGCCGTTGTCCAAGGCAACGATGCCTTCGGACGGCAGTACGCGACGGATGTCGGCCACCAAGCGCTGCGGGTAGACCGGGAAGCGGTTGTCGTCAGCACCTTCGGCGATCTGCGCTTCGTTGGCTTCACGGATGGCCATCAGGCGGGTGAAGTCCCAGTGCGACGTGTCGTTCAGCGCTTCGCTGATCTGCCACACGGCGTTAGCGATGTCGCCGATCACTTCCACCTGCGGGAAGTACACCGCATCGACTTCGGCAGAGCGGAAGTTGATGTGGATGACTTCGGTGCCGCCACGGACCATGAAGAATGGCGGCTTCTCGATCACGTCGTGGCCGATATTGACGATCAGGTCGGCGGCTTCGACGGCGCGGTGCACGAAGTCACCCGACGACAGCGCAGCGTTGCCGAGGAAGCGCGGGTGACGCTCGTCGACCACACCTTTTCCCATCTGGGTGGTGATGAACGGGATGCCGGTCTTGTCGATCAGCTGCTTGAGGACCTTGGCGGTCATCTTGCGGTTGGCACCGGCACCAATCACCAGGATCGGGTTGCGCGCATTCTGCAATTTTTCGACGGCAGCCTGGATGGCCACATGCTCGGCCAACGGACGGCGGTGCAGGCTGCGCGGGATCGGCAGTGCGTCGGTCTGCTCGGCGGCGATGTCTTCAGGCAGTTCCAGGTGTACCGCACCCGGCTTTTCTTCTTCAGCCAGGCGGAAGGCTTCGCGCATGCGCGACGGGATGTTGTCGGCCGAGGCGAACTGGTGGGTGTACTTGGTGATGGGGTCCATCATGCCGCACACGTCAATGATCTGGAAGCGGCCCTGCTTGGACTTCTTGATCGGCTTCTGCCCGGTGATCATCATCATCGGCATGCCGCCCAGGTAGGCGTAGGCGCTGGCGGTAACCAGGTTGGTGGCGCCAGGGCCGAGGGTGGACAGGCTGACGCCAGTCTTGCCGGTCAGTCGGCCGTAGGTGGCAGCCATGAAACCTGCAGACTGCTCGTGACGGGTCAGTACCAGCTTGATCTTCGACTTGCGCAGGGATTCGAGCAGGTCAAGGTTTTCTTCACCGGGAATGCCGAATACATATTCGACACCTTCGTTTTCCAGGCATTGCACAACGACATCGGCGGCCTTGGCCATCTTGCTTGCTACCTCAAGTGATGGGACGGTGGAAGTCCAGAAATGCGCAGCACGGTACGCTGGCATCGCTCGGTCCAGGGGTAGAAATGCCCTGAATCAAAGTCTTGACGTAGGATGGGCGTGGGAAAGTCACGTTAATGTAACTGCAATATTGTCGCAGTGCTGCGCTGGCGCCGTTGTAGAAGCAACAGTCTTGCTCAGGCTTTGAAAGCGCGCTCGTCTAGTATTCTGGCTCGAATTGTGGGGGGGGCGACGTACCACAGATCCCTGTAGGAGCAGCCTTGAGCTGCGAAGAGGCCATTGCAGCCGAAGATAATCTTTAGCCTTACCGGCCTCTTCGCAGCACAAGGCTGCTCCTACAG
>NZ_JAWRYH010000847.1:0-255 GCF_046534675.1 Pseudomonas sp. SIMBA_067
GGCATCTGGCGTGGTAGCCGAGTTGATCACACCGCAGCGCGCGATGATGATTGGCTTTGTGTTATGGATCGTGATGCATACGCTGTTTATGTCGCTGGGGCTTGGCCTGCGCAACTATCCGCTGATGGTGCTGTTCTACGGCATTCGCGGGCTGGCTTATCCGCTGTTTATCTACTCTTTCATGATGATGCTGGTGCAGGTCTTACCGCGCGAAAAACTGGCGGCGGCGACCGGCTGGTTCTGGGCGATGTATTC
>NZ_JAWRYH010000848.1:0-255 GCF_046534675.1 Pseudomonas sp. SIMBA_067
CGCGCGCCGACCGCTACCTGCTGCTGCAGACGCTGGTCGGAGCCTGGCCGCTGGAGCTGGCGCCCGAGGACATTGGCGACCGCCCCGACGCCGTCGTCGCCCTTATCGAGCGCGTGGCGCAATGGCAGCAGAAGGCGCTGCGCGAAGCCAAGCTGCACACGCGCTGGACCGCGCCCGACATCCCCTACGAAGACGCGGCCCGGCAGGCGCTGGACGCGCTGGCGCACACCGCCGGCGGCCGCGGCCTGCTGCGGG
>NZ_JAWRYH010000849.1:0-255 GCF_046534675.1 Pseudomonas sp. SIMBA_067
CTTGGGTCTGCTGACCTTTATAGATTAAGGCGCTTATTACATCTACTGTAACAAAATAACCTACACAATATCAGCATGCTTAACGCATAAAGCTATGGTTTAAACCCAAACTTTTATAATTAATTACCATGCTGGATTTTTAAATTCATCACTGAGCGTGTCGATTAGTGCTCTTACTGTTGCCGATAAATGCTGACGAGAAGGGTAAAGCACATATATTTTCATTGGGTTTAATGTCCATGGCGCTAATACACG
>NZ_JAWRYH010000850.1:0-255 GCF_046534675.1 Pseudomonas sp. SIMBA_067
GGCAGCTACGCGAAGACTGGGAAGAATTAATGGATATGATTGTTCTCGGTCAGGTTGAGCGGATTACCGCTCGTCACGGGGAGTATTTACAGATACGACCGAAAGCAGCGAATGCGAAAGCGCTTACCGAAGCCATTGGTGCCCGGGGCGAACGGATTCTGACGCTGCCACGCGGCTTTTATTTGAAGAAGAATTTCACCAGTGCGCTACTGGCCCGTCATTTTCTGATCCAGTAGCCATCGCTTTGACCTGCCG
>NZ_JAWRYH010000851.1:0-255 GCF_046534675.1 Pseudomonas sp. SIMBA_067
GGCGGGCTGGGGATTGTCCTGTGTCACCGTGGGCGCGGCGGTTTCAGCCTGACCAGCAAAGGTGAACTGTTCCACCAGGAGAGCCTGCGCCTGCTGGCCGAGCTGGATGGCTTCGAGCAATATGCCGCGGCGCTCAAGGGCGAGCTGCGGGGCACGCTCAACCTGGGGGTAATTGACTCGACCGTGGGTGACCGCGCGTTGCCACTGGCCGAAGCCATCGGTGCCTATAGCCAGGAGCACCCGGGTGTTCACCTG
>NZ_JAWRYH010000852.1:0-255 GCF_046534675.1 Pseudomonas sp. SIMBA_067
GTGCTGTTTTGCTTTGGCATGGGTTCGCTCCGTTGTCTCAGTCTTCTTTTGGCGCCTCAAGCACCAGGTCCAGTTCTTTGGCGAGCTGCTTGCGGGTTTGCTCATTGCTCAACAGGTGTTGCAGTTGCTTGCGGAATGTCGGCACGTTGCCCAGCGGGCCCTTCAGGGCGACCAGCGCCTCGCGCAGCTCCAACAGTTTGTTCAGTTCGGGTACCTGTCGAGCGATCTGGTCCGGCCCGAAGTCATGGATGGACT
>NZ_JAWRYH010000853.1:0-255 GCF_046534675.1 Pseudomonas sp. SIMBA_067
GCAGTCAGTTTCAGAAAGGGGCCCGGATACTCAAGAGGGTCAGGGAGGTGGCGGATGAAACTCGTCTGTCTGCTGCGGGGCTGCCAATGGCGCAGCCGGGTGGTGTGTGAAGTCGCCGGGCTTCACTGCCAGTGTTGCGAACGCTGCGGCGCGTTGCGCTACAGCCAGCCCGGTCAACCTGTAAATGTGTAGGAGCGGACCATGGCCCGGTCAATCTGGAAAGGCGCGATCAGCTTCGGCTTGGTGCACATCCCC
>NZ_JAWRYH010000100.1:0-372 GCF_046534675.1 Pseudomonas sp. SIMBA_067
GTTGTGGGTGATGATGATAGACGGGTACAGCGAACGGAAGTCCAGAGAAACGATGTTTTCCCACAGACCTTTTTCCGGTTCTTTAACGAAACCACCCGCGTAAGATTCACGCAGACGACGTTCGTATTCACGTTCGTCCGGTTTGTTCGGCGCCAGTTCGTTACGTTCGTACGCTTTACGCAGCAGGAACCATTCAACCAGGTTACCGGTAGAAGAACGAGAAACGTCCCACAGCGGCTGACCAACCAGACGAGACAGCTGCGCTTCCATCGGGAAGAATTCTTTACCCAGTTCGTAGGTCGCTTTCGCGTCTTCCATAGAGTATTTCGCAACACGTTCCAGACCTTCACCGGTTTCCCACGCTTTCGCGAT
>NZ_JAWRYH010000854.1:0-255 GCF_046534675.1 Pseudomonas sp. SIMBA_067
CTGAAAGTAAAGTATTTAAAATTGCTGAGCAGCGTACAAAAAGTAGTGAAGGCCCACAAAGCATTCACAACATACTTGAAAAAACCGTTGATAAAATAGAAGAGCTTTATCAATCACCAGAAGATGGTGTGACCGGTGTTAGCACGGCTTATGCTGATCTTGATAAAATGACTACAGGCTTGCAGCCATCTGATTTAATTATTGTGGCAGCGCGTCCATCAATGGGTAAAACCACTTTTGCGATGAACCTTGCTG
>NZ_JAWRYH010000855.1:0-255 GCF_046534675.1 Pseudomonas sp. SIMBA_067
CTGGGTTTCAGGTAACTCAGGGGTGAAGTGCATCGTTTTCAACACACCTACGGGGACGGTGCAAATACAGAAATCGCAGGTTTCATCATTCACCATGACGGCTGTGCCTGACCAGTCGATACGGGCTACTGCTGTGTTCAACCGAATGTCCAGGTTTTGCGTCAGCACATCGACCAGCTCGCTGTAACCACCAGGCAGCATGCAGTCGCCATGCCCGACGCCTTCTTCGTCCAATGCGCTGACCGACAGCTGCGT
>NZ_JAWRYH010000856.1:0-255 GCF_046534675.1 Pseudomonas sp. SIMBA_067
GTTTGCTCAGTAAAATGGCCACAAAAGATAATGGTTGAGGTCCATAGGTTACGAATTAAGTTTGCCAGCAAATTACCACTTAATACCCACAAAAATAGTGGCCCCGCCAAAACTGGAAATAACACATAGTCTTTAATTAGTTGGCGTGCACCTTTACTAAAAAAGCGCTTTTTTAAGGTGCTATGCGCCACAGCACCTTCACGGTTTGGTTTCTTTTTACCTATAAAGACTCGCTCGCCTGCGAGCTCGTGATAC
>NZ_JAWRYH010000857.1:0-254 GCF_046534675.1 Pseudomonas sp. SIMBA_067
GTGCAATCAGCGGTGAAAAAACCGGATTTGCTTACGCTGACCAAATCAGCCTGCTGGCGCTGGAACAGAGTGCGCAAGCGGCGCGCACCATCGTCCGTGATAGTGGTGATGGCAAAGTACAGACGCTGGGCGCGGTAGAGCATAGCCCGTTGTATACCTCGGTAGATCCGCTGCAAAGCATGAGCCGTGAAGAGAAGCTGGATATCCTGCGTCGCGTCGATAAGGTTGCTCGCGAAGCGGACAAGCGCGTACAG
>NZ_JAWRYH010000858.1:0-254 GCF_046534675.1 Pseudomonas sp. SIMBA_067
GAACTGAAACGTGAGAACGAGGATTTACGCCGCTGGGCTGATACTCCTTTGCCTGCTGACATTATCCGGCTGCGGGAACGTCCGGCACTCACCGGAGGTACAGCTTACCGTCAGTGGTTGTCCGCGAGTGACGCCGTGTCGGCTGGATCAGGCAACGCCGCGCACTAACGGTGATCTGAACGCGTTGCTGGATGAAACGGAGGCCGCCTGGGCGGTCTGTGCAGACAAAGTGGACATGATTATTGCGTGTCAGG
>NZ_JAWRYH010000859.1:0-254 GCF_046534675.1 Pseudomonas sp. SIMBA_067
CCCGCCGTCATACTCGCGCCACAGTTCGCACTCGATGATCGCCGTAGCCTTGGCCAGCAGCGGGTTGCCCAGCTCGCTCAGGTGCCAGTCGATGCCTTTGGCCTTGTCCTTGCCCTTGCCGGCGAAGGCATAGGCTTCGGCGGTCTGGTCGGCGGACAGCAGGTGGATCGCAAACTGCTTGCTGTCGCGCAGGATCGGGTAGGTGTCGGAGGCGTAGTTGGGGCAGAACAGCACCAGCGCCGGGTCGATCGACA
>NZ_JAWRYH010000860.1:0-254 GCF_046534675.1 Pseudomonas sp. SIMBA_067
CTCCCTTGTGCCTTTACACTCTGCGAATGATTTCCAACCATTCTGAGGGAACCTTTGGGCGCCTCCGTTACCTTTTAGGAGGCGACCGCCCCAGTCAAACTGCCCACCTGACACTGTCTCCCCGCCCGATAAGGGCGGCGGGTTAGAAGGTCAATACAGCCAGGGTAGTATCCCACCGATGCCTCCACCGAAGCTGGCGCTCCGGTTTCCAAGGCTCCTACCTATCCTGTACAAGCTGTACCAACATTCAATAT
>NZ_JAWRYH010000861.1:0-254 GCF_046534675.1 Pseudomonas sp. SIMBA_067
GGTCATCCCGTACGCCGTCGATGTACATGTCACCAATGGCGCTGAAGCCACGGATGGTCACCTGGTCGCGCTGGCCGTCGCCGTTGGACAGGCCGATGCCGGGCACGTTTTTCAGCACGTCTTCCATGGATTGCGCGCCTTGGTCCTTGATCACGCTTTCAGGTACGACGTTGACGGTTTGCGGGATGTCGCGCAGGGGGGCGTCGATCTTCATGGCGCTGCGGCTATCACTGGCCTTGTAGCTTTGTTGCTCG
>NZ_JAWRYH010000862.1:0-254 GCF_046534675.1 Pseudomonas sp. SIMBA_067
TTGTCATCTCCCATTCAAGATGAGCATTAGCGCTGCAGACGCTCAGCGCGCGGCGGCGCGGCCGAGGTAACGACGCGCACACTGCGAAGTTCGTCGCGCTGGATGGTGCCATGCTTGGCAATCACCATGACCCCGATACCCTGTTCGATGAAACTGCCAACGTCATAGGTGTTCAGGTAAGTAATTTCTTCATTGTCCAATGCGGCATTGTTGCGGGTGGTCTTGAGTTCAATCCACCAACTGGCATCGTCCGG
>NZ_JAWRYH010000863.1:0-254 GCF_046534675.1 Pseudomonas sp. SIMBA_067
CTATGAAGTGATACCGCTGCTGCTGGTCGCCACCCTGTGGTATCTGCTGATGACCTCAGTGCTGTCAGTTGGCCAGTATTACGTGGAGCGTTATTTTGGCCGCGGTGTCACGCGACGTGAAAAGCGCAGCCTCTGGCCGTCGTTGCCGCGCTTTTCGCTGCCGAAAACCCAAAAGAGTGTGAGCAATGGCTGAAGCAATTGCACTGCGCAAGGTCACTAAGCGCTTCTCTGGCGTAACCATCCTCGACGACGTT
>NZ_JAWRYH010000864.1:0-254 GCF_046534675.1 Pseudomonas sp. SIMBA_067
CGCCAGGTTCATCGGTCAGCCTCGGTGGCGAGCGAGGAAGTCCAGCAACACCGGGAAGTACACTTGGGGCTCCTCATAAAACGGCATATGGCTGCTGTTGGGAAAAACGTGCAACTCGGCGTGCCTGGCGGCTTGTTTCATGCGCATCGCGCAGGCCGGCGTCAGCTCGTCATGTTGGCCGGTGGTGATCAATATCGGCATCTTGAACTCGGCCATCTCGGGGATGCGGTTCCAGTCCTTGAGATTGCCGATAT
>NZ_JAWRYH010000865.1:0-254 GCF_046534675.1 Pseudomonas sp. SIMBA_067
GGTGTCGCTGCGCAGGGCTTTGTTGATAGTCAGGTTTACTGCTCTTCGGTCTGCTTATCCCCGTGGGACAGACTGTAGACATACGCCGCCAGCAGATGCACCTTGTCATTGCCTTGCAGCTGCTCCTGGGCAGGCATCTGGCCCTGGCGGCCGTACCGGATGGTCTGCTGCAGTTGGGCGAAGCTGGAGCCGTAGATGAATGCACCCGGGTGAGTCAGGTCGGGGGCGCCCATCGCCGGGGTGCCTTTACCGGC
>NZ_JAWRYH010000866.1:0-254 GCF_046534675.1 Pseudomonas sp. SIMBA_067
ATGCTCGCTCATATTGCCTACTCTAAATACTTGAGTGAACGTAAGTTCTTCGCCACCCTCGTTTAGTAAGATTTTCCAGTTGTTATCATCTATATCATAAAATAATAAGTCGACTAAGCCATCACCATTAAAATCATTAGGTTGTAAGTGTTTTGCCTTACCACTTCGAATAATTACTTGTTCTAAATCTATGCCATTATTGGTATTTATAAAGGCTGAGATCTGGTCTACTTCAGTATTACCATCGCACTTAT
>NZ_JAWRYH010000867.1:0-254 GCF_046534675.1 Pseudomonas sp. SIMBA_067
GGGTGTGGCCACTTGCGCGCAGAAAGACCAGTTGGATGGCAGCACCGGCGCGCCCTTCAGGTCGAAATTTGTGGTTGATCGCGGCGAGGTCACTATCGGTCAGCGCAAAGTAGTGCTCGACATCAAACTCCGACAAGCGTGTGGGCAAGCTGCTCTTTCCCACATAGAGAGATTCCAAGCCCGGCATCTTCCACCCCCATCCAGGTGACGCGATCCGTAATCGCGGGCGGACATGGTACTCTCTAAGTTACCAG
>NZ_JAWRYH010000868.1:0-254 GCF_046534675.1 Pseudomonas sp. SIMBA_067
TTTCTTTGCCTTTTCATTATCACGGATGCTTTTATAAAAATAATTAGAATAAGTCACTACGCATTCCCATAAATGCGGGAGAGGAATCTATCACATTGATGAATGTTAGCCAGATATACGCCAGGAATGGGGAATTGTTTAGCGGCAGAATATGTAAACAAAAGCGGCAATAAATGTTGCCGGGAGAGATGGTAGGGCGGATAAGATGCGTCAGCATCGCATCCGACACCAACCCGCACGCTAAATATAAAAGG
>NZ_JAWRYH010000869.1:0-254 GCF_046534675.1 Pseudomonas sp. SIMBA_067
GGTTTGAATCTGGTTGCCCCAGGTGTCGAACAACATGCGTTCATAGGGGGCTAAATCGTCCCGCTCGTGGAGATTGATCAGCAGCATCTCTTTACTTTTGAACACGCGTTCGGTGAGGGTTCCGGCTTCATCGACTTCGCTCTGTTCGTGGGCGGGATGCTGTTTATCAAGATAGTGAGTGGAGTAGATGTTGAGTTTGTTTTTACGGTGGCTGCGTAAGACGATACTGATATCGTCAATGTCGAAATAGTAAT
>NZ_JAWRYH010000870.1:0-254 GCF_046534675.1 Pseudomonas sp. SIMBA_067
GTTAATACTTCTCCTGCTCACACGGAGTTAGCCGCCATCATTGATAAATGAAGTAACGTACAAGTAATCATAAGTTAACCTACTTTGTTCATTCAATGTAAGTTAGTCCAAAAATTCAGTGCCTGAGGAACCCTACCGTGCCTGACATGAAGCTCTTCGCTGGTAACGCAACACCTGACCTAGCTCAAAAAGTTGCAAAACGTTTATATATTGAATTAGGCGATGCTGTTGTTGGCCGTTTTAGTGACGGTGAG
>NZ_JAWRYH010000871.1:0-254 GCF_046534675.1 Pseudomonas sp. SIMBA_067
CTGATGGCGGAACACTGGCAAAAGCAACCGGTGGCAAAAACCGCGGCAGGCGGCCACGTGGATCGTGAAATTTATGATGCGCAAAGTCAGCAGACCTTGCCAGGTAAGCTGATTCGTCAGGAGGGCCAGCCCGGCAATGACGACGTGGCGGCTGAGGAAGCCTGGAACTATCTTGGCGTAACCTATGACTTCTTCTGGCAGGCTTATCAGCGTAACTCGCTGGATAATCAGGGGCTGAAATTGCTCGGTACCGT
>NZ_JAWRYH010000872.1:0-254 GCF_046534675.1 Pseudomonas sp. SIMBA_067
GTGAGGATGCGCTGGGATGGGGGGGCGATCGCTATGTTTCGGTTAATATTTCGCCCATGGAGTTCCGCACCAGCGATTTAGTGCAGCGGGTTGCGGATGTGCTGGCGAAAAGTGGCCTGCCGGCTACGCGGCTGGAGCTGGAGATCACGGAGAACGTGACCTTTGAACATCCGCAGCATGCGCTGGAGGTGATGCAGGGTTTACGGTCACTCGGGGTAAGGTTAACCGTTGATGATTTCGGCACCGGCTATGCG
>NZ_JAWRYH010000873.1:0-254 GCF_046534675.1 Pseudomonas sp. SIMBA_067
CGTAAACCGCGTCTGTCTGATTACGGCGGTCAGTTACGTGAAAAGCAAAAAGTTCGTCGTATCTACGGCGTGCTGGAGCGTCAGTTCCGTAACTATTATAAAGAAGCAGCTCGTCTGAAAGGCAACACCGGTGAAAACCTGTTGGCTCTGCTGGAAGGTCGTCTGGACAACGTAGTTTATCGTATGGGCTTTGGTGCCACTCGTGCAGAAGCACGTCAGCTGGTTAGCCATAAGTCTGTTCTGGTAAATGGCCG
>NZ_JAWRYH010000874.1:0-254 GCF_046534675.1 Pseudomonas sp. SIMBA_067
GGATGCGGACGATGGCGTCCTCGATCGTCGCCTGCACCTCAGGGTGCCCAGGATTGCCCCGATGCCCCATCGATGCGCTCAAGTCCGCCGGGCCGATAAATACACCGTCGACTCCGTCGACGGCGGCAATTGCGTCCAGATTGGCCAGGCCCTCGCGGTTTTCGATCTGCACCAACAGGCACATCTGCTCATCGGCTTTGTCGAGGTAGTCGGGGATGCTGTTCCAGCGTGACGCCCGGGCCAAGGCACTGCCG
>NZ_JAWRYH010000875.1:0-254 GCF_046534675.1 Pseudomonas sp. SIMBA_067
CATATAAAGCGCGTATCAAACTGCGTTGACCCGGTGCAAATCAGCATCCGGCATCAGCCACCAGAGGTACACCATGAGCGAAAACAGTCTCTCCTCCTCATCAGCCCGAGGTCGCCCCGATTTCAACGGCAAAAATAGCCGTTTCAGTAAACCGCTGTTCTTTATTCTGCTGGTTGCCGGACTGGCGTTCGCCGGTCTCAATCTGGTCAGCGATGTTGAAGAGACCAATATGCCGGTCACCAGCTATCTGCCGT
>NZ_JAWRYH010000876.1:0-254 GCF_046534675.1 Pseudomonas sp. SIMBA_067
TAGTCATCCTGCACACAGGCGAGATCGCTGCCAAAACCCGCATCATCAACCACCAGCGTCACTTCAAAATTCAGCCATAAACTGCGCATATCGAGATTCACGGTTCCCACCAGGCTCAGTTGTCCGTCGACCAGCACGCTTTTGGTATGCAGCAGGCCATCTTCAAACTGATAAATTTTCACGCCCGCTTCCAGCAACTCACTGAAGAAGGAGCGGCTGGCCCAGCCAACCAGCAGCGAGTCATTGTGACGAGG
>NZ_JAWRYH010000877.1:0-254 GCF_046534675.1 Pseudomonas sp. SIMBA_067
GCACCAGAGTGGTAAACGGATAATCCGCCACTTTCGGTTTAGCCGCCGATACCGCGCGAATAAAGGTCGATTTCCCCGCGTTTGGCATCCCCAACATACCGACGTCAGCCAGCAGCATCAGCTCCAGCAGCAGCTCACGCTTATCACCCGGCGTACCGTTGGTTTTCTGCCGTGGTGTACGGTTAACGGACGATTTGAAACGGGTATTGCCCAGACCGTGCCAGCCGCCCTTAGCAACCAGCAGACGCTGACCG
>NZ_JAWRYH010000878.1:0-254 GCF_046534675.1 Pseudomonas sp. SIMBA_067
GGTTGCCTTCCTGTTCCTTGTGCTCGCGCTTGACTGACTGCTTGTCCATCTTCAGATCCTTGATGTACAGCCAGTACTCACACAGTGCATCAAGCATGACGACCAGCACGATGCAGCCCAGAAAAGCCAGCACCAGCACCAACAACAAATGAGCCCAGATCGGGAACAGATCGACCGGTTGCGCATGGAGTTGCGCAAACAGTAAATGCCGC
Organism: Pseudomonas sp. SIMBA_067; assembly: GCF_046534675.1. Classification (NCBI taxonomy): domain Bacteria; kingdom Pseudomonadati; phylum Pseudomonadota; class Gammaproteobacteria; order Pseudomonadales; family Pseudomonadaceae; genus Pseudomonas; species Pseudomonas sp. SIMBA_067. The sequence goes on from NZ_JAWRYH010000878.1 coordinate 213, forward strand.
TGAGTCAGCCAGACCACCCAGAATGCGATTACGAAACTGCCC
>NZ_JAWRYH010000879.1:0-254 GCF_046534675.1 Pseudomonas sp. SIMBA_067
GGCCATTTTACTGCGTTATTCCTGCATGATAACCAGATTATTTTTACCAAAGATGGTAAGCAGTGTGCTGTGCCTTATTATCTGGGTCCCGAAGAAGATTTACTTCAGCAGAAAATAAATCCACGCATTAAAAATATCCGCGCGATCTGAACGGACGCCGCGATGAGCTTATCGCGTCAGCCATAACACCTGTGTAATATTTCCTCATTCCCCGGGCGATAATATTGGCACTGTCTGGTAAATAGCATCGACGC
>NZ_JAWRYH010000880.1:0-254 GCF_046534675.1 Pseudomonas sp. SIMBA_067
CCGGTGTCGGTGCTGCGGATCTTCAGATTCTGCACCGGAAGACAGCTTCTTCGAAGGAATCCGATCGCCTCAAGCGAAAGGATCTCATCGCTGCGGGTCTTGGTGAAGACGCAGCCGACAAGCACCTAGAGCTCATGAAGAAGCTGGCCGAATGGCAGCCTCTGTGCGAGCGCGGGTTCCACGCGCTCGTGCTTGATGGGGTTCTCGAATGGATGTTGAAGTGGGCGAAGACCGATCAGGCGAAGCGTGCTATC
>NZ_JAWRYH010000881.1:0-254 GCF_046534675.1 Pseudomonas sp. SIMBA_067
CTGGCCTACCTGACCGTGTTCGGTTCGATCATTGCCTTCAACGCCTACATGTACCTGCTCAAGCACGTGCGGCCGGCGGCGGCGACCAGCTATGCCTATGTGAACCCGGCAGTGGCCGTGTTGCTGGGGATCGTGTTTGTCGGTGAGACCATCGGCATGGAAGAAGCCTTGGCAATGCTGGGGATCATCAGCGCGGTGCTGTTGATCAGCCTGCCCCAGTGGCGAAAGCCCCGGCCGGAATAAGGTAAACTGCG
>NZ_JAWRYH010000882.1:0-254 GCF_046534675.1 Pseudomonas sp. SIMBA_067
CGATGCAGATGCCCAGTGGTCAATTGAAGGTAAGCCTGAGCATAGGGTGCACCCTGTTTGCCAAAGGTGAAACGCTGGATGACGCACTGGAGCGCGCCGATAAGGGGCTCTATACCGCCAAACAGAACGGGCGTGATCGGGTTGTTTCTGTAGCGCCGCCTTGTTGAGACGAGCACGGTCCGGGCTGTGTTGCGGTATGCTCGCCCTGCTTGCAACGACCCAGGCGTAATCACTTATTGGGCGTACTTCCTGGC
>NZ_JAWRYH010000883.1:0-254 GCF_046534675.1 Pseudomonas sp. SIMBA_067
CTCCTCATTTGCAGTATCCTTAAGATATTCCTTATATCTTCAGGAGATCGTCATGGACAGATTCCCACGTTCTGATTCAATCGTACAACCCCGGGCTGGCTTGCAAACTTATATGGCGCAAGTCTATGGCTGGATGACCGTTGGCTTGTTGCTGACCGCATTTGTTGCCTGGTATGCGGCTAATTCCGCGGCCGTGATGGAGCTGTTGTTCACTAACCGTGTCTTTTTAATCGGTCTGATCATCGCGCAATTAG
>NZ_JAWRYH010000884.1:0-254 GCF_046534675.1 Pseudomonas sp. SIMBA_067
GTATGGCGAGCTCAACGACCTGCTTGCAATGGTTCACCGGCTCGGCGAGGTGTCGAATGGCGAGTTCTTCTTCGACATCGGTGCCCCGGATCACGTTGCCGTAGCGACGAAGCTAGGCAAGGTCGAAAAGTATCTCGACTATTCACGCTCGCTACATCTGGTGGAAGGCGGCGAGCCGATCGTGCGATGGGCTGTCCCGAGGAATTGGAAGCCCGTGCCCGAAGTAGTGACGCGTGAAATGCGTGAGGCGGGGC
>NZ_JAWRYH010000885.1:0-253 GCF_046534675.1 Pseudomonas sp. SIMBA_067
GCCGTGATGGTGACCTTGACCAGGTCGCCTTCGTTGTTGCCGCCTGGGTTGCCCGGAGTGCCTGGCTCGTCAGTGACGATGGTGCTGACCGGGGTCTTGTCGAGGGTCAGTTGCTCGAACTTGCCAACATCAGCGCCCGCAACGGTCGCGATGGAGTTGACCACCGCTGGGTTGCTGCCGACGTAGACGTTGTCCGGAGCCGTGACGGTGATCGAACCGCTGGTGCCATTGGCCGGTACGGTGATGACGGTCT
>NZ_JAWRYH010000886.1:0-253 GCF_046534675.1 Pseudomonas sp. SIMBA_067
GCCGATATGCTGGTTGCTGTAACCAGTTCAGATGAAACCAATATGGTTGCCTGCCAGGTAGCCTACTCACTTTTCAACACCCCTAATCGCATCGCTCGTATCCGCTCACCAGACTACGTGCGCGATGCCGATAAGCTATTTCATTCAGATGCTGTGCCGATTGATCATCTGATCGCACCAGAGCAGTTGGTTATCGATAATATTTACCGACTGATTGAGTATCCCGGCGCATTGCAGGTGGTGAACTTCGCTG
>NZ_JAWRYH010000887.1:0-253 GCF_046534675.1 Pseudomonas sp. SIMBA_067
GTGACTGATCATGCTGCGACGCCAGGCCCTCAAACTCGGTAGCGTTTTGCTCAGTGCCCTGACCCTGGGCGGCTGGAGCCTGTTCCGCAACAAAGGCAGCGAACCCCTGCTGCTTTCGGCGCGTGACGATGGCGACGGCAAGCACTATGCCGTGGGTTTTCGCCTGGACGGCACCCAGGTGTTCAGCACCCAGGTCGCCCAGCGTTGCCACGCCATCATCCACCACCCCGAGCAGCCGATCGCACTGTTCGTC
>NZ_JAWRYH010000888.1:0-253 GCF_046534675.1 Pseudomonas sp. SIMBA_067
GAGGGCTTTGTACATTTTGCTTTTTCTTTATATGTTGAATCAATAAACGGCCTCAATCTGAAATGTAAAGAGGTACATTCCGCTATAGCAGCTGCAGCTCTAAACGAAGAGTTCTCAGCCATGAAAAATCCAGAAAAGAAAAACCCCTTATTCAGCCGCACATTGCCGGATGACACAAAATTACACCGGATGTGTAGAGAAATTGAATTTATCGAAAAATCATTGCTTGTTCAAGAAAAAAGCGTCAGAATTC
>NZ_JAWRYH010000101.1:0-370 GCF_046534675.1 Pseudomonas sp. SIMBA_067
CTAGATGCGCTGGACGCCCTGCCCCACGACTGCCGTGCCAGACGCTTAGAACTTGTAGGTGGCCGACAGGCTGACCACATCACCGGACGACTCGGCCTTGCCATCCAACTGCGCAGCTCCGAGGCGATCCACGTTCTTGGTCCTCAGGTTGACCTTCTCGACGAACTGGTGCGAATACGCGGCATCCACCGACAGGCCAGGCACGGCCTTGATGTCATAACCAGCACCGAACGCCAGGAAGTAGCGGTCACCATCAGGAATCCGTCGGTCTCGGGTGGAGTTGCGGGTGGGGGTCTGGTCGTACGCCACACCGGCACGCAGGGTCAGTTCATCGGTGGCTTTGTAATCGCCGCCAATCGAGGTCATCCAG
>NZ_JAWRYH010000889.1:0-253 GCF_046534675.1 Pseudomonas sp. SIMBA_067
TTTGGAACGCTATCGTCGCGGACGTGATCACCCACCCGTGGTTCGCAGTGGTCCTTGCCGTGCTCGTTGTCAGTGCCGGCATGAAAGGGTTGAGCAGACTAGCGAGATACGTCGGCGGTGCGTACTGGTCTAGTCATCACTGATAGTCAACGCTCTGCGAGGTGCGCCCCGCGATCCACGGACCGTCGTGCTGCCTTGTCTAGCGCTTCAGCGACCGCGTCGAGGTCGTCGTCAAAGAGGTCTGCGTAGACAT
>NZ_JAWRYH010000890.1:0-253 GCF_046534675.1 Pseudomonas sp. SIMBA_067
TACGAGGCCTCGGCACAAGGCATCAGCTTGGCAGTAGGTTTGGACTAGCTCGCCCATCAGTGCGTGCTCTTCCTTGCCGATACCTCCAAGGTGCTGCAGCAACTCTCCGTCATTCTTGGTGGCCACAAGTAGGTCGACTATGGCTCGAGTTTCTGCCTCCGATGAGGCCTGAGCTGATGCAACGGCTTCCATGATGTCCCTCAATGTCAGTTTTACGAGGCATTATAACGGCTAGGCCATCTGGCCATAAGGC
>NZ_JAWRYH010000891.1:0-253 GCF_046534675.1 Pseudomonas sp. SIMBA_067
CTCGGAGTAAGCTCAGTGTTGTCTCAACTTCACGTTTTTTGCGCTCTTCGAATACGCGATTTGCCATATCCCAAATATCACCTGCAGGGGCATAGTACTCTTTTCTATCTCCTGGGATATGCATTACTTTGATCAGCTGCCAAGATTGTAATTCTTTGATCCCCATACTCACGTTACCGCGAGAGATACTTAGCGCATCAGCGATTTGATTTGCCGTCATTGGATCTTTAGTAATAATCAATAAACCACACAT
>NZ_JAWRYH010000892.1:0-253 GCF_046534675.1 Pseudomonas sp. SIMBA_067
CTGAAGAGCAAGAAGCAACTGCTGGCCCGGGTGCGCAAGATCAAGGGCCAGGCGGCCGCGCTTGAGACGGCGCTGGAGCAGGACAAGGACTGCCTGGCGATCCTGCAGCAGATCGCCGCCGTGCGCGGCGCGGTGAACGGGCTGATGGCCGAAGTGATGGAAGGGCATATCCGCGAACATCTGGTGGCGGACGGGCTTAGCGCCGAGGAGCGGCAGGATGAGGCGGACAAGGTGGCGGCGTTGTTGCGGTCTT
>NZ_JAWRYH010000102.1:0-369 GCF_046534675.1 Pseudomonas sp. SIMBA_067
GTCACTGACGAGCCAGGCACTCCGGGCAACCCAGGCGGCAACAACGAAGGCGACCTGGTCAAGGTCACCATCACGGCCGACCAGACTTCGGTCGCCGAGAACGTCAAACCGACGTTCACCGTGCACGTCAACCAACCGCTGGACCACGACCTGGTCGTGACCCTCAGCAACAATGCCCAGGTCACCATCAAGGCGGGCGAAACCAGCACGCCGTACACCCACGATGCGCAGGGCGACGACGTCTACAACGACGCCGGTGAAATCAGTGTTGGCATCAAGTCGGCGGTAGACACTACCGGTGCGACCTTCGAGAACCTGGAGTTGGGCGGCGCTGCGAAAGTGGATGTCACCGACACCACCGACGAAGTC
>NZ_JAWRYH010000893.1:0-253 GCF_046534675.1 Pseudomonas sp. SIMBA_067
GTTTGAAGGGAAAGTAACTTGCATGATGAATCCACACGCGAGGATAGACGATTGAATTTCCGAATACTGATTTTGCTAACGCTATTTCGCCAAGTGTCAGGAGTCTTTGACTCCCTTCATTATCACTCATGAAATCCTCCTTAATCTCTTGATTTTAATTAATGAATAGAGTGTTCCGACTCAATGCACCTATAGTTAACTTATCAGAATCCCACGACTGGTGATAGATTTTAGCAAAAAAGACGGGAGTTGT
>NZ_JAWRYH010000894.1:0-253 GCF_046534675.1 Pseudomonas sp. SIMBA_067
TCGGCCATGGGCGGCTTCGACAGCCTCAACCCCTACATCAGCAAAGGTGTGCCCGCCGATAACATCGGCCTGGTCTATGACACCCTGGCCATGCAGAGCCTGGACGAACCCGTCACCGAATACGGCCTGGTTGCCGGCAAGATCGAAAAAGCCCCGGATAACAGCTGGGTACGCTTCTATCTGCGCCCCGAAGCGCGCTTTCATGATGGGCAGCCGATCCGCGCCGACGATGTGGTGTTCACCTTCCAGACAC
>NZ_JAWRYH010000895.1:0-253 GCF_046534675.1 Pseudomonas sp. SIMBA_067
CATTGCGCCACAGTGGCCTGCAAATCCTCTTGCTCGATGGCGGGCCGCTCACGGTCAAGCCATTCGATGCGCAAGCCCCGTTCGAGCCGCGTGTCAGTGCGCTTTCGGCGGCCAGCCAGCGTATTCTCGAACGCCTTGGCGCCTGGGACGGCATTGCCCAACGGCGTGCCACACCGTATCCCGACATGCATGTGTGGGACGGCAGTGGCACTGGGCAGATCCACTTCTCGGCCGCCAGTGTGCATGCACAGGT
>NZ_JAWRYH010000896.1:0-253 GCF_046534675.1 Pseudomonas sp. SIMBA_067
TCAACCGCTGCCTGAAAATGGTGTCATCGCTGGGGAAGCAGAGAGAGTTTTTATCTGATTTTTTTTGCAGCATCAGTGACTCGCCAGATGCCAGGAGGCATACCAAAATGTCGCGAGAAGGCGCGCGTGAACGTTTGCTGTGAGTCGTAGTTGAACTGATCAGCTACCTCTGCAATAGTGGCTTCAGTAAACCTTAAACTCAGCGAGGCCGCCTGCATTCTGGTGTTATTAATATATTTCCCGAGGCTGACTC
>NZ_JAWRYH010000897.1:0-253 GCF_046534675.1 Pseudomonas sp. SIMBA_067
CTGGTTGATATCCCACGCGTCAGCCTGGGTTTTGTCGAGGTTGCCATACAAACGGAAGCTGAATTCGTCGCCCAGCGGACCGGTCAGGCTAAAGTTAGTGCGTTTGGTGGCACCTTCCTCTTTATGTTCTGGCGCATTGAAATATGCGTCCCAGGAGCCGTGCCACTCGCCGCTGCCTTTTTTGGTAATGATGTTAACCACGCCGCCCGCCGCGCCGTTGCCATAACGCGCAGCTGCCGGACCACGCAGAACT
>NZ_JAWRYH010000898.1:0-253 GCF_046534675.1 Pseudomonas sp. SIMBA_067
TGGCGCTGATTACCGACCGCTACTTCGGTGTGCCGGCAGCAGTCGGTTCGTCGATGTCGATCGTCAGCTTCGCCGCGTCGTTGCTGGCCATCGTGCTGCTGGCCAAAGGCTGCAAGTGCTTCCGGCAGAGCATGCAACGCGAGCATCCGGTCGGGGCTGAGGGGTTGGCCACGTAGGCCAGCATGACCCGATAGTAGTCGGGGGCACCAGGTGCCTGGCTTGGCATTTTCAGCGCCTATCAGATCGAGCGCCG
>NZ_JAWRYH010000899.1:0-253 GCF_046534675.1 Pseudomonas sp. SIMBA_067
AGTTAATAGAAACTCTGGTTAATTTGCTGTCGCAAATGACACCGAGTTTATTGAAACAAAGTAAGTAGTCGTTAAGCGGTATATTTTAGATGTTATTTTGATTTCAGATTTAATGCAGTTTTATTAACTTAAAAAGACAAAAATGTGTCCTTTGTAATATTTTTGTCATTTAGTGGTGACACACTGCTGCTGTTTTAAAAATTAGTCTATTGTGATTATCGAGGAAATAACATGAAATTTGCAAAATCGAGCT
>NZ_JAWRYH010000900.1:0-253 GCF_046534675.1 Pseudomonas sp. SIMBA_067
CACTGCGCAGCATCGGGAGATGCTTGATCAGGTGCTGAAACTCTTTTCCATTGTACCTGACTACGATCTCAACATAATGCAGCCAGGACAGGGCCTGACAGAGATAACCTGTCGGATTCTGGAAGGGCTAAAACCTATTCTTGCCGAGTTCAAACCAGACGTCGTGCTGGTTCAGGGCGACACAACGACGACGCTGGCAACCAGCCTGGCGGCGTTTTATCAGCGTATTCCTGTTGGTCACGTTGAGGCTGGT
>NZ_JAWRYH010000103.1:0-369 GCF_046534675.1 Pseudomonas sp. SIMBA_067
GGACAAGTCGACCGGCCGCCCGGCCAGGGTCGCCTCGCAGCTGCTGGGGTCGTAACGCAAAGGCCCGTGTTCGATCACATTCACCGCCCGCCCCGCCACCCGCCGCAGCAGGGTGTGCAGACGAGCGGCCAGCTCGCGCAGGTCGCGCCGCACGGTGTCTTCGGATACGCCGAATTGCGCGCTCAGTTCGACGGCCAGCACCTGGCCGTCACGGGCGAGCGCGTCGAGGATCGCTTTCTTGCGTTGGGTCGTCAGCATCGCATTGCACGAAATATCTTGAAATTGCACGAAACTGCACGTTACCATGGGCGCCGTCCTATGTCGAATGGGGAGGCCGCGATGGCCGCAACGCATGAGCGCGTCCGTATC
>NZ_JAWRYH010000901.1:0-253 GCF_046534675.1 Pseudomonas sp. SIMBA_067
GTATGGAGCGGCTTCTTCCAGGGGGCGCCGGGTAATTGCGTGACAGTGTCGGCGATCAAGGCTGCAATGATGCGGTTCGGACAGAGTCCTCAAGCTATTTTCCGGCAGGTCAATGCCATTCCTGGTGGGTATGAAGTGGTCATGCGCGATAGCTTCAGCCTGCGGCTCACCCATGAAGAGATCAACCAAGCCAGGGCCGCCTCAGGGCTGGCCGGTAGTGACCGGCGTATGCTCGACGACGCCAACTTCCTGT
>NZ_JAWRYH010000902.1:0-253 GCF_046534675.1 Pseudomonas sp. SIMBA_067
GTGCGTTCGTCATAAACAGCCCCATTCCGCGCAGGGCGCTCCACAGCCCCAGTGTGGCAACGAAACTTGGTACATTAAACACGCCGCGCAGCACCCCGGCGAGCGTTCCCATCAGCGCGCCTAACAGCAACACCAGCAGGCACGCCACCGCCAGCGGAACTTCAAATTGCAGCAAAAATGCCAGGCACACCGAGACAAAAGCCACCATCGGCCCAACGCTGACATCAATTTCACCGGAGATAATAATCAGTGT
>NZ_JAWRYH010000903.1:0-253 GCF_046534675.1 Pseudomonas sp. SIMBA_067
CTAAAGCGCGTGCTTTATACTTAAATAATCTTGATCTCACCACGCAATTAAAGCTTCCTAATATAACAGCACTTATAAAAAGTAACTTGGGCTACTTAGCGCTTGATGAAGGCAATGTTACTGATGCTGAACGCTACTTTAGAAGTGCGTTAAGCCTTAACCAAAATATTGATAAACGCGCGGGGCAAATCTCAACCGGGCTTAATTTATTAATGGTCTTTTTAATTCAAGAACATCAGCTTAACTTTGAACG
>NZ_JAWRYH010000904.1:0-253 GCF_046534675.1 Pseudomonas sp. SIMBA_067
AGCGTCAACTCCATGGTCTTGGTTCCTAGGGCATTGGGGGAGGGCGATGATCACTGTTCCGCACAGGAAAAAAAAGACCCAAATGCCGCGAACCGCCTTGCTCGCGCACCCGTAAAGCCCTTGAAGACCTGCATCTGTTCGCTCCGGGCAGACGCAAGGTCAACGGTTTGAGACGGCCGGCGATCTCAAGACAATGCCCGCCCTCAGATCCACAGATCATTCACCGCGGTACGGTCACCCCCTTCATGCCCGG
>NZ_JAWRYH010000905.1:0-253 GCF_046534675.1 Pseudomonas sp. SIMBA_067
TTATCGCGCTCGCCCTCTTCCATGGTGGTGATAATCCCCACCGGTTTATTCAGGGCAATCAGCACCAGATCGTCTTCATCGCGCGGCTCGATAAGCTGACCATTGACCTTCACCACATCGCCTGCAAATACCTGCGCGCCTACAGTGGCGCGTTTGCCGTTAATGAAAACGTTGCCCTGCTCGATGTAACGATCGGCGTCACGACGGGAGCAGATGCCGCTCTCGCTGATGTATTTATTAAGACGAGTTGATG
>NZ_JAWRYH010000906.1:0-253 GCF_046534675.1 Pseudomonas sp. SIMBA_067
GGCTGCCAAAGCGGCGGTTGGCATCCAGCGCACGCATGCGCTCAAGCAGCTGCAACACCTCGGCGAAATCGGCGTCTTCCAGGCAAAAATCCAGGTGCTCCTGGAAGCGAAACGGTGACAGCTCCGGGGCTTGCAGGATCGAGACTTCTTCCAGATCCATCGGGTCGCAATCCAGGTGTGGCAACAGGAAGGTCTGGGAAAAATTGATCACCACGAAATCACTGTCCGCAGGATGCGGGATCACATGCACCCG
>NZ_JAWRYH010000014.1:0-147852 GCF_046534675.1 Pseudomonas sp. SIMBA_067
ACTACCTAACTCATTGAATCTCAAGGAGTTTGTCGTTCCGATGTCGCTGGAAGTGGGGCGCATTATAAGGGGATTCGAAAAGGCGTCAACCTTTAATTTCAAGAAACTGAAATATAAGCGGGAAATACCTAGAAAGGCCCGTACAACGCATTCAGCGCCTGTGAGACCCAAGGCGAACAAAGCTGAAATGCCCGAGGCGCCCCCCCCCCAAAAACAAAGCGGGGAGGCCTTTCGGCCTCCCCGCTTTAATTACCTGCCCTTAAAGGCTAGGGAATGCAAACTGCGACGCTTCATGGCTGGCACGCTGCGGCCAGCGCTGGGTAATCGCCTTGCGACGGGTATAGAAGCGCACCCCGTCCGGGCCATAGGCATGCAGGTCACCGAACAGCGAACGCTTCCAGCCACCAAAGCTGTGATAAGCCACCGGCACCGGCAGCGGCACGTTCACACCCACCATGCCCACTTCGATCTCGTCGCAGAACAGGCGCGCCGCTTCACCGTCACGGGTGAAGATGCAGGTACCGTTGCCATACTCGTGATCATTGATCAGCTGCATCGCCTGCTCCAGGCTGTTCACACGCACCACGCACAGCACCGGGCCGAAGATCTCTTCTTTATAGATACGCATCTCCGGGGTCACCTTGTCGAACAGGGTGCCACCCACGAAGTAGCCATCTTCATTACCGGCCACACGGAAGCCGCGGCCATCCACCACCAGCTTGGCGCCGGCAGCAACACCGTCATCAATGTAACCCACTACCTTGTCACGGGCAGCAGCCGTTACCAGCGGGCCCATGTCCAGGCCGCACGAAGTGCCGGCACCAATCTTCAGTGCCTTGATCTGCGGTTCCAGCTTGGCAATCAGGGCATCGGCCACCTGGTCGCCCACGCATACCGCCACCGAAATGGCCATGCAGCGCTCGCCGCACGAACCGTAGGCCGCGCCCATCAGTGCGCTGACGGCGTTGTCCAGGTCGGCATCCGGCATCAGTACCGCGTGGTTCTTCGCGCCACCCAAGGCTTGCACGCGCTTGCCGCGCTTGGTGCCTTCGGCATAGATGTACTCGGCGATCGGCGTTGAACCGACAAAGCTCAGTGCTTTTACTTCTGGCGCTTCGATCAGCGCATCCACCGCCTCCTTGTCACCGTGCACCACGTTCAGGATGCCCTTCGGCAAGCCGGCTTCCAGCAGCAGCTGGGCGATGTACAGGGTCGAGCTGGGGTCACGCTCGGACGGCTTGAGGATGAAAGCGTTGCCGCAGGCGATGGCCAGTGGGTACATCCACAGCGGCACCATGGCCGGGAAATTGAACGGGGTAATGCCAGCGACCACGCCCAGCGGCTGGAAGTCGGACCAGGCATCGATGTTCGGGCCGACGTTGCGGCTGTACTCGCCTTTCAATACTTCTGGCGCTGCGCAGGCGAACTCGACGTTCTCGATGCCGCGCTTCAGTTCGCCGGCTGCGTCTTCCAAGGTCTTGCCATGCTCTTCGCTGATCATCTGCGAAATCTTGGCTTCGTTCTGCTCCAGCAGTTGCTTGAAGCGGAACATTACCTGGGCGCGCTTTGCCGGTGGGGTGTTGCGCCAGGCCGGGAAGGCCGCCTTGGCGGAGTCGATCGCTTCCTGCACGGTCGCGCGACTGGCCAGCTCGACCTTGCGTACAGCCTGGCCGGTGGACGGGTTGAAGACATCGGCGGTGCGCTCACCTTTGGAAACCAGCTCGCCATGGATCAGGTGCTGAACAATGCTCATGCAAAACTCCGGATATAGAAGGTAGAGGCAGGCGCGCTATCTATACATGCGCGCGCCTGGCATCGAAATCGGAAAGATCAGTCGATCAGGTTCAGGTTTTCGCCGACGGCGTCGAACAAGCGATCCAGTTCCTGCGGCGTGGTGTTGAACGTTGGGCCGAACTGCAGGGTGTCGCCACCGAAGCGTACATAGAAACCTGCCTTCCACAATTTCATCGCCACTTCGTACGGGCGGACGATGGCATCACCGTCACGGGCGGCGATCTGGATGGCGCCGGCCAGGCCGTAGTTACGGATATCGACAACGTTCTTGGTGCCCTTCACGCCGTGCAGCAGCTTCTCGAAGTGCGGCGCCAGCTCGGCGGCGGACTGCACCAGGTTTTCCTTCTGCAGCAGGTCCAGCGCGGCGATACCGGCGGCGCAGGCCACCGGGTGGGCCGAATAGGTGTAGCCGTGCGGGAATTCCACGGCGTATTCCGGCGTCGGCTGGTTCATGAAGGTGTGATAGATCTCACTGCTGGCAATCACCGCGCCCATCGGGATGGCGCCGTTGGTTACCTGCTTGGCGATGCACATCAGGTCCGGGGTCACGCCGAAGGCTTCAGCACCGGTCATCGCGCCCATGCGGCCAAAGCCGGTGATCACTTCGTCGAAGATCAGCAGGATGTTGTGCTGGGTGCAGATTTCACGCAGGCGCTTCAGGTAACCCTTAGGCGGCGGCAGTACACCGGCGGACCCCGCCAGCGGCTCGACGATCACCGCAGCGATGTTGGAGGCATCGTGCAGCTCGATCAGCTTGAGCATTTCGTCAGCCAGGGCAATACCGCCCTCCTCCGGCATGCCCTTGGAGAAGGCGTTCACCGGCAGCACGGTGTGAGGCAGGTGGTCGACATCCAGCAACTGGCCGAACATCTTGCGGTTACCGTTCACGCCACCCAGGCTGGTACCGGCGATGTTCACGCCATGGTAGCCGCGGGCACGGCCGATGATCTTGGTCTTGGTCGCCTGGCCTTTCAGGCGCCAATAGGCACGCACCATCTTCAGCGCGGTGTCGGCGCACTCGGAACCGGAGTTGGTATAGAAGACGTGGTTTAGGTCGCCAGGAACCAGATCGGCAATCTTTTCCGCCAGCTGGAACGACAGCGGATGGCCAAACTGGAACGCCGGGGAATAGTCCAGGGTACTCAGCTGACGGGTCACCGCGTCAGTGATTTCCTTGCGGGTGTGCCCGGCGCCGCAGGTCCACAGGCCAGACAGCGCATCAAAGATCTTGCGCCCTTGGTCATCGACCAGGTAGTTGCCTTCGGCCGCCACGATCAACCGTGGGTCGCGGTGGAAGTTGCGGTTGGCGGTGTAAGGCATCCAGTGGGCATCCAGCTTGAGCTGGCTGGCGATACCGGCGGAAGCGGTTTCGGGCATGTTCATCGGCGGTTCCTCGAAAGACGATTAGGCAACGATGTATGTTGTTGCAGCTAAATTGGCACGGCGATAAAGTCTGAAAAAGCCAACATTTCTAATCTTCAGACAGGCCGTGACTAAACTGATGAGCCGACGCCCCGATCCACTCGCCCAAGTCAGCGATTTCGACATCCGCCTGCTGAAGATCTACCGCAGCGTGGTCGAGTGCGGTGGCTTTTCGGCCGCCGAGAACGTGCTGGGCATTGGCCGCTCGGCCATCAGCCAGCAAATGAACGACCTGGAGCAACGCCTTGGCCTGCGCCTGTGTCAGCGCGGCCGCGCCGGTTTCTCGCTGACCGAGGAAGGCCGCGAGGTCTACCATTCGGCACTGCAACTGCTCAGCGCCCTGGAAAGTTTCCGCACCGAGGTCAACGGCCTGCACCAGCACTTGCGTGGCGAGTTGAACATTGGCCTGACAGACAACCTGGTCACCCTGCCGCACATGCGCATCACCCATGCCCTGGCCGAACTCAAGGACCGCGGGCCCGATGTACGTATCCAGATCCGGATGATCGCACCCAGCCAGGTCGAACACGGCGTGCTCGACGGCAGCCTGCATGTTGGTGTGGTACCTCAGACCAGCCCGCTGTCGGGCCTTGAGTACCAGCCGTTGTACAGCGAACGCTCGCTGTTGTACTGCGCGGTCGGCCACCCGCTGTTCTATGCCGACGACCAACAGGTCGACGACGACCGCCTCAACAGCCAGGAAGCCATCACCCCCACCTTCCGCCTGCCCGCCGACATCCAGGCCCATTACCAGGCGCTGAACTGCACGGCCAGTGCTTCAGACCGCGAAGGCATGGCGTTTCTCATCCTCACCGGGCGCTACATTGGCTACCTGCCCGACCACTACGCCACATTCTGGGTGCAGCAAGGCCGCTTGCGCGCCCTCAAGCCCCAACAGCGCTTCTATGACCTGAGCCTGAGCTGGGTAACGCGCAAGGGCCGGCGGCCCAACCTGGTACTGGAAAGCTTCCTCGACAGCCTGGCTGCGACACGTTGATGCCAGTCTGTGCCGCAAACGCTTGTCACTTCGGCGCAGGCAGGTAATCTTGTCCGACAGCCGCAGCCACTGACCCGTACGGAATCGTCCATGACCCTAGAAGTCCCTGCGCACCGCCTCTCCGCCTCGGGCAAGCCCGCGGGCCGCATCCGCCAGAAAAACGAACAGGCCATTATCCAGGCCGCCGAAGACGAGTTCGCCCGCCATGGTTTCAAGGGCACCAGCATGAACACCATCGCCCTCAAGGCGGAATTGCCCAAGGCCAACCTGCACTACTACTTCACCAACAAGCTGGGCCTGTACATTGCCGTGCTCAGCAACATCATCGAGTTGTGGGACAGTACCTTCAACGCCTTGAGCGTCGAGGACGACCCCGGGGAAGCCCTGAGCCAGTACATCCGCACCAAGATGGAGTTCTCGCGCCGCAACCCGCAGGCCTCGCGGATTTTCGCCATGGAGGTAATCAGCGGTGGCACCTGCCTGACCGAATATTTCAGTGCCGACTACCGCGAGTGGTTCCGCGGCCGGGCTGCCGTGTTCCAGGCCTGGATCGAAGCCGGCAAGATGGACCCGGTCGACCCGGTGCACCTGATCTTCCTGCTTTGGGGCAGCACCCAGCACTACGCCGACTTCGCTACCCAGATCTGCCAGGTTACCGGCCGCAGTCGCCTGACCAAGCAGGACATGGAAGACGCAAGCAACAACCTTATCCACATCATTCTGAAAGGCTGCGGCATCAAGCCCGCTGTGTAACCGTCATTTATGCCTTCTACCCTGCTCGACCTCTGCGAATACCGCGAGGACATCCGCAAAAGCCGCTTCATCACCCTCGCCGGGCCGATCAGCAGTGCCGCCGATGCGATGAGCTTTATCGAACGCCACAGCGACCTGGCCGCCACCCACAACTGCTGGGCCTGGAAGCTCGGCGGGCAGTACCGCAGCAACGATGACGGCGAACCCGGCGGCACCGCAGGCCGGCCGATCCTGGCAGCCATCGAAGCGCAGGACTGCGACCAGGTCGTGGTGCTGGTGATCCGCTGGTACGGCGGTATCCAGCTGGGTACCGGCGGCCTGGCGAGGGCCTATGGCGGCGGCGCCAACAAGTGCCTGCAACAGGCACCCAAGCGGCTGCTGGTGCAGCGCAGCGAATTCACCTGCAGTTGCAGTTTCAGCGAACTTGCGTTGGTGAAACTGCGCCTGGCGGAGGTGGACGGCCTGGTACTGGATGAACAGTTCACCGCCAATGGCGTAGACCTGCTGATCGCGCTTGGTGATGCCCACAGGGCGCCACTGCAGCAGCAACTGGCCGACCTGAGCCGCGGGCGCATCCTGCTCGAAGCATGCTGAACATTGCCCACAACAACTGTGGGCCTGCCTGTGGATAAGCTTGGGGCACTCTCTTGCAGGCTAGTGATTTCGAGGCCCCCAGAGCTTTGATCATATTTTGATCACTATTTGATGACAGTCGTAAACTGCTGAATGTCCGCGACTTATCCCCAGCGAACCGCCCATCCAAGCCGCCCCCCCTTGCTCACCTTGCACACAATAACTGTGGACCAGCCTGTGGATAACCCGTGCGCCAACGGGCGAAGCGCCCGGCCCCGCAAGGCCCAGACGAAACTGACCATTTTTTAACCAGACGCAAACCAGGCACGCGTATTCGCCGTGACGTATGCTCAATTCCTTTTCCCACACCGATAAAGGAATGTTCCTATGGCTACTTCAAGAACTGCCCTCATCATCGGCGCCTCGCGCGGGCTTGGCCTAGGCCTGGTGCAACGCCTGAACGAAGACGGCTGGAGCATCACTGCCACCGTGCGCAACCCGCAGCAACCCGGCGCCCTGGCGGACGTGACCGGCGTGCACATCGAACAGCTGGAAATGAACGACACCGCCCAACTCGATGGGCTGAAACAACGCCTGCAAGGCCAGGTGTTCGACCTGGTATTCGTCAATGCGGGCGTCATGGGCGCCCTGCCGCAAGACCTGGAGACGGTTCAGAACAAAGACATCGGCGACCTGTTCATGACCAATGCCGTGTCGCCCATCCGCGTGGCCCGCCGCCTGGTCGGCCAGGTGCGCGAGGGCAGCGGGGTGCTGGCCTTCATGAGTTCGATCCTGGGCAGCGTAACCATCCCCGACGGTGGCGAAATCTGCCTGTACAAGGCCAGCAAGGCAGCGCTTAACTCGATGATCAACAGCTTCGTGGTTGAACAACAGCGCCCCGACCTGTGCGTGCTGGCCATGCACCCGGGCTGGGTGAAAACCGACATGGGCGGCGAAAACGCCGAAATCGACGTGTTCACCAGCACCCGCGGCATGCTCGACCAGATCAACGCACAAAGCGGCAACGGCGGCCTGCGTTTCATCAACTACAAGGGCGAACCCTTGGTCTGGTGATTCACCGGGTCGCAGCCTGGCCGGGCGCAATGCCCGGCCAGGCCCTGTAGAATGGCGGCAACCGTACCTGATTGAGATGCCCCACTATGTATGACTGGTTGAACGCCCTGCCCAAGGCCGAACTGCACCTGCACCTGGAAGGCTCGCTGGAGCCCGAGCTGCTGTTCGCCCTGGCCGAGCGCAACAAGATCGCCCTGCCCTGGGCCGATGTGGAGACCCTGCGCGGTGCCTATGCCTTCAACAACCTGCAGGAGTTTCTCGACCTGTATTACCAAGGCGCGGATGTGCTGCGTACCGAGCAGGACTTCTACGACCTGACCTGGGCCTACCTGCAACGCTGCAAAGCCCAGAACGTGATCCACACCGAACCGTTCTTTGACCCGCAAACCCACACCGACCGCGGCATCCCTTTCGAAGTGGTGCTCAATGGCATCAACCAGGCGCTGAACGACGGCCGCAAGCAACTGGGCATCAGCAGTGGCCTGATCCTCAGCTTCCTGCGCCACCTCAGTGAAGAGGAAGCGCAAAAAACCCTCGACCAGGCCCTGCCGTTCCGCGACGCGTTCATCGCCGTCGGCCTGGACAGCTCGGAAATGGGTCACCCGCCAAGCAAGTTCAAGCGCGTGTTCGACCGGGCCCGCAGCGAAGGCTTTGTTGCCGTTGCCCATGCCGGCGAAGAAGGCCCGCCCGAGTACATCTGGGAAGCGCTCGACCTGTTGCAGATCAAGCGTATCGACCACGGCGTTCGCGCCATCGAGGACGAGCGCCTGATGCAACGCATCATCGATGAGCAGATCCCGCTCACCGTGTGCCCGCTGTCCAACACCAAGCTCTGCGTGTTCGACCACATGAGCCAGCACAACATCCTGAACATGCTCGAACGCGGCGTGAAGGTTACGGTCAACTCGGACGACCCGGCCTACTTCGGCGGCTACGTGACGGAAAACTTCCACGCCCTGCACACCCACCTGGGCATGACCGAAGACCAGGCCCGTCGGCTGGCGCAGAACAGCCTGGATGCCCGGCTGGTCTGATTGACCGACGCCGTTGCGCTCAGCCGACCTGCAACGTCGCCACGCGGGCTATGCGATTGATCTGCTGGATACCCAGCGCCGAGATATGCAATGCCCGCGTGTCCTCGGCCTCGCGCATCCAGCCAGATTGCAGAAACAGCCTGAACAAGGCCTGGCCCAGCACGCCACCCAGGTGCGGGGCCTGGTCGTTCCACTCGGTGCAACGACAGATCACGCAACCACGTTGCTGGTGTGGCGCCAGGGCATCGATGTAGACCCCGACAAGCGCCAATTGCGCCCGCCCCTCGTCACTTACCATCAACTGTCGGCCGCTGCCTTCCAGCCAGCCGGCCACCACCACGCGATGGTACAGCTCACTGGCCAGCTCCCCACCCAGGTGATCGCCACAACGGCGAGCGCGGCGCATCGACATGGGCAACGGTGATACCGGCGCCTTGGCCTGCTCCCCCCTGGCGCCCTCCAGCTGAACGCTGGCCAAGGCCTCCACGGCGGCCCCGACCTGCGGTGTCGCCAGGCGGAAATAGCGCTTGCGGCCACGTGCTTCATGCCTGAGCAACCCGGCCGACGACAGCAACGAAAGGTGCGCGCATGCCGATGACGAAGTCAGGCCGGTCATTATCGCGAGCTCATTGGCCAGCCGTGGCGTGCCGTCGATCAATGCCCACAACATGGCACTGCGCTTCGGGTCGGCCATCAGGCTGGCAATCTGGCTGATACTGCTGGCTGCGTTCATATCCCTGTAACTCCCTGCAAGTTCACGGTGTGGATGCGATGGCCAACCCTGGCGGGGAAGCACCTCTCGCTGTCACTGGCCTGGGTCGCCAGTATAGGCCGCAGCAAACGCCGTTCAGACGCTCACCTGCCGATATACCTGCGGCGAAAAACCACTGGGTATGCCTACCCTTGGCAAACAGTGAAACAGCCTCGGAAAACTGCCCGGAACCCGGTCAACCAAAGGTCCGATATACGCGTACAGCGGCGTAGAAACATCTTGATGAAAAAAGACCGGCTGCAATTTCAGATATGGCCCACAGCCATGTTCCGCAAATAGCGCGCAACGAAGCGAAGGTTCTGCGGGTTTGCGGGCATTACGCCCAAAGCGGGAAACAGGGAGAGTAAATGCGCCTGTCGACCGTCAGTCAGGACACTGATGCAGCCCGTGGCAGCCACGAAGGGCGGCGCTACACTTGAGCGGCTACCCCTTCTGGAGGTTTGCCGCGATGAAAATTGTCGTCAGTGCATCGAGCCGAAATCCTGCCTGCCCCTGGCAGGTCCAGCTCGATCAACACGTGGTCAGTTTCCGCAGCGAGGCCGAGGCGCGGGCCTTCGTCGCCACGCTCGAAACCCGCCTGCAGGCACCTCACCCGCTTATGCGGGACGCCTGGCCTGCAAGCGTCGGGTCAGCAGCGCGACACTGACCGCCAGTGCACCGCACAAGCTGATCACCGTCGCCATCGGCACCGCACTGCCATCATGCAGCAGGCCGACCAGTGCCGCCGCCCCTGCGGCGACGCTGAACTGCAGGCAGCCCATCAGTGCCGAGGCGCTGCCAGCCCGTGCGCCCTGCCCGCTCATGGCGCAGGCAGAGGCGTTGGGGATGATGCAGCCCAGGCTGGCGATGCAGATGAACAGCGGTACCAGCAGCGGCCACAACTGTGCCGGCTGCAACGCTGCCACGCCCAACAGCGCGAGGCCTGCCGCCAGGTAAACCCACACCCCGCGCGCCAGCAGGAACGCCGGGCCACGCTTGGCCAGTAGACGTGCATTCACCTGTGCCACCAGGATGAAGCCGGCGGCGTTGGTGCCGAACAGCCAGCCGTAGTGCTCGGCCGGCACGTCATAGAGCTTGATGAACACGAAAGGGGAACCAGCGATGTAGGCAAACATGCCGGCAATGGCGATACCACCGGTCAAGGCATGGCCAAGGAACACCCGGTCTGCAATCAAACGCAGGTATTGGCGCAAAGCGCCAGACAGCGGCTGACGCGGCATGTGCTCAGGCAGGCTTTCCGGCAGGCCAAGGCTGACCGCCAGCAGGCAGCCGGCACTGAACAGGCTCAAGACCAGGAAGATCGACTGCCAGCCCGCCAGGTTCACCAGCACCCCGCCCAGCATCGGTGCCAGGATCGGCGCCAGGCCCATGACCAGCATCAGTTGCGAAAACACCTTGGCCGAGGCCACCGGGTCGCACTTGTCGCTGACGATGGCCCGCGACAGCACCATGCCAGCACAACCGCCCAGTGCCTGGACGAAGCGCGCCAGCACCAGGGTGTCGAGGTTGGGGGCATAGGCACAGGCCAGCGACGCCAGGGTGAACAGGGTCACCCCGAACATCAGCGGTATGCGCCGGCCAAAGCGATCAGCTACCGGGCCATAGGCCAACTGGCCGATGGACAGGCCGAGGAAGTAGGCGGCCAAAGTGGCCTGGATGTGTTTTTCATCGGTGGCGAACGCCTGCGCCATGGCCGGGAAGGCGGGCAGGTAGAAGTCGATCGCCAAGGGCCCGAACGCACTGAGTGCGCCCAGGATGAGCACCATTCGCAGGTTCATCAGGAATCCATAGCAGGCTAAGCAAGTGATTGATTCTACCTGCTGTGGACCCTATCGGTATGAAAACATTTGCAACAAACCTGGGCCTTGCGGGGAAAATTGTCTGGCTCGAAACCTGAAAATTGCCGTGGTCCCTGTGGGGAGCGGGCGTGCCCGCGAATCAGGCAACGCGGTGGATGGCACCGGCTATGCCGGTATTCGCGGGCACGCCCGCTCCCACAGGTGAGTCTCCCACTGGCAAGTCTTCAGGCGAGTTCGGCCTGATAACCTTCATCACGAATGGCGGTAAGGATCTGGTCCTGCCCCAGTTCACTCTGCACCCGTACCTGCTTGGCTGCCAGGTCGATCTCGACCTTGGCCGCTGCATCCTGCTCCTGCACCGCGCGGGTCACGGCTTTCACGCAATGGCCGCAGGTCATGCCTTGTACATTGAACACTTGCATGGGGGTTGCCTCCTTCAGGTTTTCAACGAGTCTCAAGCTTGCCATCGGGGCAAGGTCAAGCCCTGCCAGCAACACCTGGGGTGGAAATCCGCGCCCGCGTCGGCCAAGCTTCGCGTTTGACGATCAGGCAAGCAGGAGATTCTTCATGTTCAGGGCAGCATTGGGCGTCGTCGGGCTATTGAGCGCGCTGGCTGCGGTGCCACCGGCCAGTGCCGAGGGCAATTCGGACTACAGCGTACTGATCATTTCCCGGGAACGCCTGGAAGTGGCCACCAACTGCGAAATCGGCGTCTACCTCAACGATCAGCTTTCCGGGCGTGTGTTCCAGGAGCAATCCACCTCGTTCAACCTGCCGCCCGGCCCGGTAGACGTGCGCCTGCGCCTTTTGCCAGGGCAGATGCCAGGCTGCGCAGCGGGCATCGAAGACCAACGCAGCACACGCTTGAACCTGCAGGCGGGCCAGATCAACAAATATCGCATCGCCATGGGGCATTATGGGCTTGAGTTGAAGCGAGCCGGCCTGGGCTATTGACCTTACCTGCATGGCAAGGTTGATGCTGGAGGCCTGTCCAAGGAGGAGAGCCATGCCCGCATCCACCACGTATGACCTGCCGATCTCCGGCATGACCTGCGCCAGCTGTGCCGGCCGGGTCGAGCGCGCCCTGCGCAAGGTCACCGGCGCTGAACAGGTCAGCGTCAACCTCGCCACCGAACAGGCCCGGGTCCAGGCCCCGGCCGACAGCCTGCCCGCCCTGGTCGATGCCGTGCGCGAAGCCGGCTACGGCGTGCCCACCCGTACCGTCGAACTGCAGATTGGCGGCATGACCTGCGCCAGCTGCGTCGGCCGCGTAGAGCGCGCCTTGGGCAAGCTGCCCGGGGTCGAGCAGGTCAGCGTCAACCTTGCCAGCGAACGCGCGCACCTTGAAGTGCTGGCGGCCGTTGATGACAACCTGCTGATCGACACCGTGCACAAGGCCGGCTACAGCGCCAGCCTGCCGCAAACGGCCAACGTCGACCAAAGCGCTGCCCAGCGCCGCCTGCGCAAAGAGCGCCTGGCAGTCGGCGCAGCCTTGCTGTTGGCCCTGCCACTGGTATTGCCGATGCTGGTGCAGCCATTCGGCCTGCACTGGATGTTGCCTGCATGGGCGCAGTTCCTGCTGGCCACGCCGGTGCAGTTCATTCTTGGCGCCCGCTTCTACGTAGCCGCCTGGAAGGCCGTGCGCGCCGGTGCCGGCAACATGGACCTGCTGGTGGCGCTAGGCACCAGCGCTGGCTACGGCTTGAGCCTGTACCAGTGGGCGCAGGCCCCTGCCGGCATGGCCCCACACCTGTACTTTGAAGCCTCGGCCGTGGTGATTGCCCTGGTGTTGCTGGGCAAGTACCTGGAAAGCCGTGCCAAGCGCCAGACCGCCAGCGCCATTCGCGCCCTTGAGGCACTGCGCCCGGAGCGCGCCCTGCGTGTAGTAGACGGCCAGGAGCAAGACGTGGCCATCGCGCAGTTGCGCCTGGGCGACCTGGTGCTGGTCAAGCCCGGCGAGCGTTTCCCGGTAGACGGTGTGGTCGAAGACGGCAGCAGCCATGCCGATGAAGCCCTGATCAGCGGCGAGAGCCTGCCGGTGCCCAAGCAACCCGGCGACAGTGTCACCGGTGGTGCCATCAATGGCGAAGGCCGGTTGCTGGTGCGCACCCAGGCGCTGGGCACCGAAACCGTGCTGGCCCGTATCATCCGCCTGGTGGAAGACGCCCAGGCCGCCAAGGCGCCGATCCAGAAGCTGGTCGACCGGGTCAGCCAAGTGTTCGTCCCGGCCGTGCTGGTACTGGCCCTGATCACCCTGATCGGCTGGTGGCTGGCCGGCGCACCGTTGGAAACCGCACTGATCAACGCCGTTGCTGTGTTGGTCATCGCCTGCCCCTGTGCCCTCGGCCTGGCCACGCCTGCAGCAATCATGGCCGGCACCGGGGTTGCCGCCCGCCACGGTATCCTGATCAAGGATGCCGAAGCCCTGGAGCGTGCCCATGCGGTCAACCGCGTGGTCTTCGACAAGACCGGCACGCTTACCTCTGGCAGCCCGCGGGTTGTCCACAGCCAGGCGCAAGTGGGCAACAGCGCCGACCTGCACCGCCTGGCCGGCGCCCTGCAGCGCGGCAGTGAGCACCCACTGGCCAAGGCGGTGCTGGATGCCTGCGCCGAACAGAAGCTGGACGTGCCAAGCGTTACCGACAGCCAGTCGCTGACCGGGCGCGGCATCGCCGGATGTGTAGAGGGCCGCGAGTTGGCCCTGGGCAACCGCCGCCTGCTCGACGAAAGCGCACTGCAACCTGGTGACCTGGACGCCAAGGCCCAGGCCTGGGAAGCCGAGGGGCGCACCCTGTCGTGGCTGATCGAACGCGGCACGCAACCCCGTGTGCTGGGCCTGTTCGCCTTTGGTGACAGCCTCAAGCCCGGCGCCGCGCAAGCCATAAATACCCTGCACGCACAGCACATCAGCAGCCACCTGCTGACCGGCGACAACCGCGGCAGCGCCAAAGTGGTGGCCGACGCCCTGGGCATCGACGATGTGCATGCCGAAGTGCTGCCGGCCGACAAGGCCGCCACCGTGGCCGCGCTCAAGCTGGATGGCGTGGTCGCCATGGTTGGCGATGGCATCAACGACGCCCCGGCCCTGGCGGCCGCCGATATCGGCATTGCCATGGGTGGCGGCACCGATGTGGCCATGCAGGCCGCCGGCATCACCCTGATGCGTGGCGACCCGCGCCTGGTGCCGGCCGCCCTGGAAATCAGCCGCAAGACCTACGCCAAAATCCGCCAGAACCTGTTCTGGGCGTTCATCTATAACCTGATCGGCATCCCGCTGGCCGCGCTGGGTTACCTCAACCCGGTACTGGCCGGCGCCGCCATGGCCCTGTCCAGCGTCAGCGTGGTCAGCAACGCGCTGTGGCTCAAGGCGTGGAAACCCACCAGCACCAACGAGGAAGCGCCATGAACATCGGCCAGGCCGCCCGCCGCAGCGGGCTTAGCACCAAGATGATCCGTTATTACGAATCCATCGGCCTGCTCAAACCTGCCACGCGCAGCGACAGCGGCTACCGCCTGTACCAGGCAGAAGACTTGCACAGCCTGGCCTTCATCAAGCGCTCCCGCGACCTGGGCTTTTCCCTGGAAGAGGTCGGCAAGCTGCTGACCCTGTGGCAAGACCGCCAGCGTGCCAGCGCCGATGTGAAGGCGCTGGCGATGCAGCACATCGATGAACTGAACCGGCGTATCGAGGAGCTGGTGAGCCTGCGCGACACTCTTGGCGAGCTGGTTTCGCATTGCCAAGGGGACGACCGCCCGGACTGCCCGATCCTCAAGGACCTGGCCAACGGTGCTGCTGGAAGTTGCTGTCACTGATCGGTCATCAGCCTTTGGTATGCCATAAGCGTCCAAACGCGACCGAATAGTCACCAGCCGCGACTTTATCCAATAAATACGGGCGTTTTCCTACATAAAACCCGGATGCTGCCGATGCACTGGCTACCTGCCTCGTGGGTCGACAATTAAAAATTCCGGGAGCGTCGATGAGCATCAAACAGAAACTGACCTGGGCATTCGCGGTCATCGCCGGCTTGCCCATCGTCCTCGTGGCCACCCTGGTGGTCCTCAACCTGCGCGGCGAAGCCCGTGACGGATTCCTCGACGGTAGCAGCCGGGAAATCCGCCAGGTCAGCAACGCGATGAACATCTTCTTCCAGGGCATCAACCAGAACGTCGAGTACATGGCTTCGCAGCCAATGGTCGCCGCCACCGGCAGCGAGCTGAACAAGTACATGAGCGCCGCGCCGTCCTACGAACTGGGCGAGCAGGCCGGCAAGCTCCTCGACTTCATGACCCGCCTGGCCAACGCGCATCCGTCCTATGCCTACCTGTCCTACGGGGTGAACGACGGCGGCTACACGGGCTGGCCGGCCGGGCAAAAGTTCGTCAATTACGACCCACGCACCCGCCCCTGGTACCAACTGGCCATGGCCAACCCGGGCAAGACCGTGCGTACCGGCGCCTACTACTGGGCGGCCGACGACGCGGTACTGGTCAGCACCGTGCGCGCCGTGGCCAACCAGTTGGGCAACCCCGGCGGCGTGGTCAACATCGACGTGTCGCTCAAAGGCCTGACCGAGATCGTCAAACAGATCAAGCTGGGTGAAAGCGGCTACCTGATGCTGGTGGAAAGCAACGGCAACGTCATGGTCGACCCACGCGACGCCGCTCACAACTTCAAGCAGCTGGCCAGCTTTGGCGACGGCTATGCCGCGCTGGCCAAGGCAGGCAAAGGCCTGGTCGAGGTCGAGCTTAATGGCGTGCGCTATATGGCCAACGTCTACCCCGATGAGCAACTGGGCTGGACCTTCATCGGCCTGATCGAACAAAGCGAAGTGATGCAGACCACCACCCGGCTGACCTGGCTGATCGGCGGCATCGCCGTGGTGCTGGCCGCGCTGTTCGCAGTGGTCGGTGCAGGCTTCGCCAAGCTGATCGTGCGCCCGATCAATAGCGTCACCAGCGGCCTGGAAGACATTGCCCAGGGCGAGGGTGACCTGACCCGCAACCTGGAAATCCGTGGCCGCGACGAAACCGCGCAACTGGCCAGCTGGTTCAACCAGTTCCTCGGCGCCATTCGCAGCCTGATCCAGCACATCGGCGCTGCTGCCGGCAAAATCCTCAGCACTTCCAGCAGCTCGACCCGCGTTTCCAGCGACATGGCCGAAGCCGCTGGCCGCCAGCGCGAAGCCGTGGACATGGTGTCCACCGCCTTCCACGAAATGGTCGCCACCGCCAACGAAGTGGCCCGTTCCTGTAGCCAGGCGGCCCAGTCGGCCGACAGCGGTCAGCAGCAAGCACGCGAGGGCCAGCAGCAGATCGACGCCGCCGTACAAAGCGTCGACCGCCTGAGCCACGAGATCGAACAGTCCGCGCAGTCGATCCAGCAGCTGGAGCGTGACAGCAACGCTATCCAGTCGATCCTCGGCACCATCCGCTCGATTGCCGAACAGACCAACCTGCTGGCCCTCAACGCGGCCATCGAAGCAGCCCGTGCCGGTGAGCAGGGCCGTGGTTTTGCCGTGGTGGCCGACGAAGTGCGGGCCCTGGCCAAGCGCACAGCCGACTCCACTGCCGAAATCGACGGCCTGCTGGGCAACCTGGCCAGCCGCACGGCCGAAGTGGCCGAGCAGATGCATGCCAGCCTGGAAGTGTCGCAGCAGTCGGTAAGCCGCATCGGCCTGGCCCGCGACAGCTTCGGGCAAATCCGTGAGTCGGTGGATGTGATCCGCGACATGAACACGCAGATCGCCACGGCGGCCGAGGAACAGCACCAGGTGGCCGAGGACATCAACCGGCATATCAGCCAGATTCACGGGGATGCGCAGCTGGTGGCCGAACTGGCCCAGGCGGCGCGGCAGGACTCCGAGAGCCTGGCGGGGCTGTCCAATGAGCTGGATTCGCTGGTGCGCAGGTTCCGTACCTGATGTGTGGCCTGAACCGACCTCTTCGCGGGTAAACCCGCGAAGAGGCCGGTTCAGGCAACCAGGCACTACAGCTTCAACTCCCCCGGCGTCGCCCCAAACAGCTGCTTGAACGCCGCAATGTAAGCCGAGGTGGAGTCATATCCACACCCCAACGCCGCCTCGGTCACATTCTCCCCCGCCTCCAGCAACGCCAGCGACGACAACAGCCGCATGCGCTGCCGCCAGTTGCGAAAGCTCAACCCGGTCTCGCGCTGGAACATCCGCATCAGCGTCTTCTCCGAACACCCCAGCTCCCGCGCCCATTGCTGCAAAGTCTGCGGCTGGTCCGGCGCGGCGATCAAACCGTTGCACAGCGCCAGCAACCCAGGGTGACGTGGCAAAGGCAGCGAAAACCCGACTTCCGGCAACGTGCGCAACTGGTCGAGCAGCACCGCCACCAGTCGCGCCTCGGCACTGTCATATTCCGGGTAGTCCGCCGGGAACAGGCAGAACTGCTTGATCAGCTCGCGTGCCAGTGGCGTCACCTCCAGCACCCGGCATTGCTCCGGTGCCCATGGGCAGGCATCGCGGCGCACATACAGGCTGCGCATCTCGGCCTGCATCGAGGTCAGCACTTCGTGTTCGGCATCGGCAGGGATCCACACACCCCACTGGGGTGGGGCAAAGTAACTGCCGTCCCGGGTGTACACGGCCAGTACGCCGCTGATGGCGTAGGAAAACTGCACCCAGTCGTGCTGGTGGCGGGTGGTCCAGGAGCCGGCACCGAGGCTTTCGGCACGGGCATAGAGGGGCCTGGGCAAGTGGTCCAGCGCAGGAATAGCGCGAGGATGTCCGATGATCGGCATGGCGGTTTCTTGTAGTTCTGAGCAGACAAGCCTAACAGCTGGTGGACATCACGGGGACATCTGCGCTGTCCTGTGGGAGCGGGTTTACCCGCGCAGCAGGCGACGCGGTATTGCAAAAAATCAACGCTCGACGATAACGGTCACCCCCTGCCCACCCGCCGCACAAATCGAAATCAGCCCACGCCCCTTCCCCGCCGTGGCCAGCAGCTTGGCCAGGTTGGCCAATATCCGCCCCCCGGTCGCCGCGAACGGGTGCCCGGCCGCCAGCGAGCTGCCCTTGACGTTGAGCTTGCTGCGGTCAATCGCCCCTAGCGGCGCCTCCAGCCCCAACTGTTCGCGGCAATAGTCGGCATCCTCCCAGGCCTTCAGCGTGCACAGCACCTGGGCGGCAAAGGCTTCGTGGATCTCGTAATAGTCGAAGTCCTGCAGGGTCAGGCCATTGCGCGCCAGCAAGCGTGGCACGGCATACACCGGGGCCATCAACAGCCCTTCGCGACCGGTGACGAAATCCACTGCAGCTGTTTCGCCATCGACCAGGTAAGCCAGCACCTGAAGCCCCTGCTGCGCAGCCCATTCTTCAGTGCCCAGCAACACCACCGAGGCCCCGTCGGTGAGTGGTGTGGAATTACCCGCCGTCAGCGTGCCCTGGCCGCTGCGGTCGAAGGCGGGCTTGAGCCTGGCCAACTGCTCGAGGCTCAGGTCCGGGCGCAGGTTGTTGTCCCGTGTCAGCGACAGAAACGGCGTCAGCAAGTCGTCCTGCCAACCCTCGACATACGCGGCGGCCAGCTTCTGGTGGCTGAGCAACGCCAGCTCGTCCTGCTCTGCACGGCCAACCCGCCAAGCCTGGGCCATGCGCTCGCAATGCTCGCCCATCGACAACCCCGTGCGTGGTTCGCCATTGCGTGGGAACTCGGGTTTCAGGTGGTGAGGCCGCAACTTGAGCAAAGGCTTCAGCCGCTCCCCCAGGCTTTTGCCACGGTTGGCCTGCAACAGGAGGTGGCGCAGCCCTTCGTTGACGGCAATCGGTGCATCGGAAGTGGTATCCACGCCGCCGGCAATACCGCAGTCGATCTGCCCCAGGGCAATCTTGTTGGCCACCAGCAGCGCGGCCTCAAGCCCGGTGCCGCAGGCTTGCTGGATGTCGTAGGCCGGGGTCTGCGGCGACAGGCGCGAACCCAGTACACATTCGCGGGTAAGGTTCATGTCACGTGAGTGCTTGAGCACCGCGCCAGCCACCACCTCCCCCAGCCGTAACCCATGCAGGCGATAACGTTCGATCAGGCCCTCGAGGGCGACCGTGAGCATCGCCTGGTTGCTGGCCGTGGAGTAGGCGCCATTGGAGCGGGCAAAGGGGATTCGGTTGCCGCCCAGGATCGCGACCCGGCGAGGTGAACGCATGTGCTTGTTCCTCCTGAAACAATTTGATCCGTACAGCCTAGGTGTTTTTACCGCATTCGAACGACCTTGCCACAAAGTTGGTCCACACTTTCAAGCTTGCCTTTTGCGGAGACCCACTCATGAGCGATCGCTACCTCGGTTTTGCCAACTCCAACCTCGGCCGCCGCCTCGTGGATGCCCTCGGCCTGCCACGCCCGGCGCCGCTGGAGCGCTGGGAAGCCGGCCGCCTGCGCCCGGTCGAAGGGGCCCTGGTACTGGGTGGCGGGCCGCTGGCAGGCCAGGTCGAAGCCATCGCCCCGCGCCTGACCGACGCGCTTTACAGCTTCAATGCCGACCACCTGCAGGCCGAAGCCTGGGTGGCCGGCTTGGGGCCGAAAATCAAAGCCGTGGTGTTCGATGCCAGTCATCTGTCCGACAGCGATGCGCTGAAGCAGTTGCGCGAATTTTTCCAGCCACTGCTGCGCAGCCTGGCCCCGAGCGCCCATGTCGTGGTGCTGGGGCGCGCGCCGGAAAGCCTCGACGACCCGTTGGCCAGCGTTGCCCAACGGGCCCTTGAAGGCTTCAGCCGCTCCCTGGCCAAAGAACTGCTCAATGGCGCGACCGCCCAACTGCTGTATGTCGCGCCCGGCGCCGAAGACGAGCTGGAAGGCGCCTTGCGTTTCTTCCTCTCGCCCAAGAGTGCGTTCATTTCCGGCCAGGTGCTGCGCCTGGAAGCCTGCGCCAATCAGGTAGGCGACTGGACCCGCCCGCTGGCTGGCCGCCGCGCCCTGGTCACGGGTGCGGCCCGCGGCATCGGCGCCGCCATTGCCGAAACCCTGGCGCGGGACGGCGCCGATGTGCTGCTGCTGGATGTGCCACAGGCCAGCCAGGACCTCGACGCCCTCGCCGCACGCTTGGGTGGCAAAGCGCTGCCACTGGATATCTGTGCCAGCGATGCGGCAACGCAACTGCTAGCAGCCCTGCCCGACGGCATCGACATCGTGGTGCATAACGCCGGCATCACCCGCGACAAGACCTTGGCCAACATGACCCCGGAATACTGGGACGCGGTCATGGCGGTCAACCTCAAGGCACCGCAAGTACTGACCCAGGCGCTGTACGACAACGGCGCACTGGGCGAAAACGCGCGCATCACCCTGCTGGCCTCGGTCAGCGGCATCGCCGGCAACCGCGGGCAGGCCAACTACGCCGCGAGCAAGGCCGGGCTGATCGGCCTGGCCCAGGCCTGGGCGCCCCGGCTCGCCGAACACGGCGGCAGCATCAACGCTGTCGCCCCCGGGTTCATCGAAACCCACATGACCGCGGCCATGCCCATGGGCCTGCGCGAGGCCGGGCGGCGCTTGAGCTCGCTGGGCCAGGGCGGCCGCCCGCAGGACGTCGCCGAGGCCATCGCCTGGCTCAGCCAGCCAGGCTCCGGGGCAGTCAACGGCCAGGTGCTGCGTGTGTGCGGCCAGGCCTTGATGGGAGCGTGAACATGAGCAGAAACTGGCACGACCTGCAAAGCCCGGCTGCCCGCGCCAGCCTGTACCTGCGTGCAGCCAGCAAGCGCAGCATCAGCGGTGACCGCTTGCCGGACGATGGCCTGCGCTGCTTCATCCCGGTTAAGCCGGGCAACCTGGCAGCCTATAGACGGCTTTGCCACTTTACCGACGATGGCCGCCTGCCAGGCACTTATCCCCACGTCATGGCGTTCACGCTGCAGCTGCAGTTGATGACCGCCCCAAACTTCCCTTTCCCGCTGCTCGGCCTGGTGCACCTGCACAACCGCATCGAGGTGCTGCGCCCGCTTGGTGGTATCGAAGGGCTGCGCTTTGCGGTGTATGCGCAAAACCTTCAGGCACATGCCAAGGGCGGCACCTTCGACCTGGTTACCGAGGCAGACGACGGGATTGGCCTGCTCTGGCGGGAGACCAGCCGCATGCTGGTGCGCGGGCTGAAGCTGGAGGGCCAGGCAGGCGAGCCCGCCGACGATGAACCGGAGCCATTGCCCGAGGCCACCCGCTGGTACGCCGACAGTGATATCGGCCGGCGTTATGCCAAGGTGTGCGGGGACTACAACCCTATCCACCTCAGTGCCACCAGCGCGCGGCTGTTCGGCTTCCCCACGGCCATTGCCCATGGCATGTGGAGCAAGGCCATGGCCCTGGCGGCACTGCGTGGGCACCTGCCGCACAGCGGCTACGCCTTTGAAGTGGATTTCCGCAAACCGGTGCGGTTGCCGTCAGAGGTGGTACTCAGTGCCAGTGAGGCGGGGCCTGAGGGTGCGTTGCGGCTGGATGGGCATGGCGGGGTGCTGCATATGGTCGGGCGCTGGGCTCCGCTGTAGAGCCGGTATACGCTTGCTTTGCATCGGGCCTGGGCCGAAGCTATGCAGCATTAGGAGACCCCCGATGAACCTGCAAGAACTCACCCAACGCCTGCACCAGATTCGCGACAACAATGACTGGCGCGGCTTCCACAGCCCGAAGAACCTGGCCATGGCCGCCAGCGTCGAAATGGCCGAGCTGGTGGAAATCTTCCAGTGGCTAAGCGAAGACCAATCGCGCCAGCTACCTGCCGACAAACTCGCCCACGCCGGCCAGGAAGTCGGTGATGTGGTGCTCTACCTGCTGCTGCTGTGCAGCGAGCTGGGCCTGGACATGGACCAGGTGGTGCGGGCCAAGCTGGCCGACAGCGAGAGGCGCTTCGCCCGATGAACGACCGTCACTTCGATGAGCTGGCCACCCGCTTTGCCGAGAAGATCTACGGCGGCGCCAAGGGCGCGATCCGCCTGGCCGTACTGCAGGCCGACCTGGCCGAGGCGCTGCCCGATCGCCCGCTGCGCATCCTCGACATCGGCGCCGGGCTGGGGCACATGGCCTTGTGGCTGGCCCAGCGTGGCCACCATCTGACCTTGGCCGAGCCTGCCGCCCCCATGCTCGAAGGCGCCCGGGCGCGCTTTGCCGAGGCCGGCCAGACCGCCACGTTCATCCAGGCACCCTGGCAAGACCTGCTCGGCCAACTGACCGAGCCCTATGACCTGGTGCTGTGCCATGCCGTGCTCGAATGGCTGGCAGAGCCCGAAAGCATCCTGCCCGTGCTGCACCAGCTCACGGCCCCTTCCGGGTGGCTGTCACTGGCCTTCTACAACCGCGACGCGCTGGTCTATCGCAACCTGCTCAAGGGCCATTTCCGCAAATTGCGCAGCAACCGGCTGGAAGGTGAAAAGCAGAGCCTGACCCCACAGAAACCGCTTGATCCACGCGAGCTCAAGGCGCAACTTGATCCTATGTGGCAGGTTGAAACCGAGAGTGGGGTGCGGGTGTTCCACGATTACATGCCCAAAGAGTTCCAAGCCAAGGCCGAGCTGCTCGACCTGCTGGAAATGGAACTGGCCTACCGCCGCCACCCCGGCTTCGCCGGGCTTGGCCGCTACCTGCACTGGGTCTGCCGCCCCCGTTGACTCGCCTGCCGGGAGGAATACATGCCGTACCGTTTGTTGTGCCTGGCCCTGCTGCCGCTTGCCTTGGCTGCCTGCCAGGGCAGCAACCCGTATGTGGCCAGCAGCCGCCCGCTGCCACCGGCCCCCGCTCAGGCGGCCACCACCTTCGACGCCAGTGCCTACCCCGCGCCCGCCCGTGATTACGGGCACTACCGCAGCTGGAGCTGGCGCAACGGCCAGTTGCCCAGCGGCTCGGCCAATGCCGACCCGGCGCAACTGGCCGATGCCGTCAGCGGCGCACTCGACCAGCATGGCCTACGCCCTGCCCGGGGGGCTTCCGGCGATTTGCTGGTCAGCGCCGACATGCGTCTGGAAAAACGCTTGCGCCAAGTGCGTGACTACGACACCTACGACCCCTACTACGGCCCCTATCCCTACGGTGGTGTCGGTTATGGCGGCTATCGCCATGGCTACGGGGGCTATGCCAGCGTGCCCATCGTGCGCACCTACGAGGTCGAAGTGATGGTGGTGCGCATCGACCTGTACGACGCCCGCAGCGGCCAGCCGGTGTGGAGCGCCAGCGCCGAAAGCGGCAGCGACAAGAACTCGCCGCGTGAACGCGAAAGCGCCCTGCGCGATTCTGTGCACAAGGCGCTCAGCGGCTATCCTCCCAGTTAATAGCTAACGGAGAACCATCATGTTGCGCCGTCTCGTTCTACTGTCATTCGCGCTACTGCTTGCCGCCTGCTCCAGCAATAACGTGCAACAGGATTTTGATGCCAGCCGTGATTTTGCCGCCTATCGCAGCTGGGCGTGGCAAGAGCCGGGCCTGCAGTACCGCCCGGATGACCCGCGGATCAAGAGTGACCTCACCGAGCAGCGGATTCGCCAGGCAGTGGCAGACCAGCTCGACCAGCGCGGCCTGCGCCCGGTACAAGGCGGCGCGCGGCCTGACCTGACGGTGCGCACCTACCTGATCGTGGAACAGCGCCAGCAACAGATCACCACCAACTATGGCGGTGGTTGGGGTGGCTACTGGGGCGGCTACTGGGGCGGCCCGATGTATAACGAAACCCGCAGTGTCGACTACAAGGTCGCCACCATTCAGGTTGATATGTTCGACGGGCGTGACGGCAAGCTGGTGTGGCGAGGCAGTGCCGAGCAGATCATGAACAACTACCCGCCAAGCCCGGAAG
Organism: Pseudomonas sp. SIMBA_067; assembly: GCF_046534675.1. NCBI lineage: Bacteria > Pseudomonadati > Pseudomonadota > Gammaproteobacteria > Pseudomonadales > Pseudomonadaceae > Pseudomonas > Pseudomonas sp. SIMBA_067. Next base: position 23,003 of record NZ_JAWRYH010000014.1, read on the forward strand.
AACGCAACAGCGCCATCCACAATACCGTGACCAAGGTGCTGGCCAACTACCCGCCGGGTAGCAAGAAATAAGGTTGTAATGCGGCTTTTGCATGCACCGCCCCCCCCTGTGGGAGCGGGCATGCCCGCGAAGCAGACACCGCGGTGCATGGCACGGGCTTCGCCCGTGTTCGCGGGCGCGCCCGCTCCCACAGTGACCGTGCCACCTTTGAATGTTGAGCAAGGCAGTAGCACCCACCTGAGCGGTGTCAGGAGCGACAAAATCCATTTCGACACCGCCTTTTTGCCTTTCCAGCGCCACTCGTGCGCAGGTTCTTGTCTATCTTCACTTAAGGAAACCTGACTGACCGGGTAGATGTGTTCAACATTTGGGAAAGGCGACCTGCCAATGCAAAGCATTGTTCTCCTGCTGTGGCTTGCCTTGTGCTCCGAACAGGATGTGCGTCAACGCCAGATATCCGATCTGCTGACCCTGGGCGTGGCTGCCGGCGCCCTGTTCTGGCTGTTCGCCACCGGCCACAGCTGGATCGGCGCCGATGCCAGTGATGCCGGCTGGGCACTGGCCATCGTCATGCTGCTTACACTGCCCGGCTACATGCTCGGCCGCTTCGGTGCCGACGACGTCAAGCTGATGGGCGCACTGGCCCTGGCCACCAGCCCGCAATACGTGCTCGGCACCTTCATTGGCGCCGGTGTCAGTGTGCTGGTGTGGCTGCTCACCCGTCGGCGCCTGTGGACCCTGCTCAACCCCAAGGTGAAGAAGCGTTTGCAGGCTCTGACCGATGAAATGGGCGAGAAACAGGCATTCGTACCCTACGTGTTAGCAGGTTTTCTTCTAACGGCGGTATGGATCCAATAATCCTTCCTGTGGTCCTATGAGTTGTACATAACTTATAACTTGTACATATCCAGAAAGTGCGACTATTTTTAAGCTGCCAGCGTGTCTGGCACGGGAGCAGGGCCGCATACGAACAGGGAGTTGATCGTGTCCAGACCATTCAGTGAAATGAAGCTATTGGTGGTCGATGACCAACCAGTCATCGTCGAACAGTTGTGTGAATTTCTCGAAACCCAGGGCTACCACTGCCTGCCAGCCCATTCGGCCGACGAAGCCATCCAGCGCTACCTGGCCGACGAGGCCATCGGCCTGATCATCTGCGACCTGCACATGCCTGAGCGTGATGGCATCGAACTGGTTCGCGCCCTCAAGGAAGTCACCGGGCCACGTATGTTTGAAGCCATCATGCTGACCGGGCGTGCGGACAAACAGGACGTGATCCGCGCCCTGCGCGAAGGGTTTGCCGATTATTACCAGAAGCCCATGAACCTCGACGAACTGCTGGAGGGCGTGCGCCGCCAGGAACAGGCCCTGCAAGAACGCCAGCGCAACTTCCGCGCCCTGGGCGGGTTGAACCAGCGCTTGCAGGACCTGGCCGATTCGGTGGACGAACTGTACCAGGACCTGGAAAAAGCCCGTGGCCAAGGTACCCACCGCCGTGCCACCGATGTGGAAGAGAGCGAAAGCGAGCTGCCAGCTGCCTTCGAGAAGCTGTCCCCACGCCAACTGGAAGTGGCGCGGCTGGTGAGCAAGGGCAAGACCAATTACCAGATCGCCTGTGAGCTGGGCATTACCGAAAACACCGTCAAGCTGTATGTGTCGCAAGTGTTGCGTTTGACCCACATGCACAACCGTACCCAGCTGGCATTGGCGCTGACGCCCAGCTCGTCGCCGGTGCATCTGAGGTTTACTACCCATTGAGGGGTTTGCCTGGAGATTGCCGGGGCTGCTTTGCAGCCCCCTACATTTGAAAACCCAAACTCAGGATTAGCCGGGGGCCACGGTCCAGGCTATCCAACGCCACATCCGCCAAAGGCTTCGCCACCTCCAGCGCAACGTTGAAGTAGCGCCCATCCCCCAACCGTACGCCAAGTGCCGCCGAAGCCAGGTGGGCATCGTCCACCGGCCCCCGGTTATGCCAGGCCTGCGCCACATCCACTGCCGCATAGGGCTGAACCAGTGCCAGCCCGTTACCTCGCAGGCTGTAGTTCAGTTCGTAAGCCACACCCCATCCCTTGTCCCCGTCCGCCTGATCACGCGGGTAGCCACGGCCAAAATGCTGCCCACCAAAGCCCGCCCGCTCGCTGTCGGGCAGCCGGTCATCACTCCAGTACAACGCGCCCGACGCCACCCCCTGCCAGTTGCCAGCCAGCGTGTCACTCTGCAGTCCGGAAAGCCGCAACCGCAGGAAATCCAGATCGTAGTCAGCATCGCTACGCGCGCCCAGGTAATCCAGCCCCTGGTAAACCCCGGCACTGACAATACGCAGGCGGCCACCTTCCACTTTGCGCCAGTCGCCCTCGAAGGACAGCGCGCGCACGGAAGTGTCGTAGTCCCGTAGTGAAGGCACCCCGTCCAGTTGGTCTTCGACGTGCTCGCTGACCGCATACAGGTGCCCCTGCACGGCCATCCATTCGTTCGGCCTTACAACCACTGGCTGACGCAGGCCCACTGCATAGCGTTCACTGTCCCGCTCGCGGGTCATGTCACGGCCATCATCCAGGCGTGTGCGCGTGCCCGGATCACTGCGGTAGCGCGAAGCCGACAGCAGCAACTGGCTGCCGGCAGCGTCCAGGTACTGGCTGTAGTCCAGCCGCTGGTAATGCACCTGGTCATCCCCCGGAGGCAGCAGCAGGCTGGCCTTGAACCGTTCGGCAAAGCGGGTCTGGGCATTGCTGGTGACCGTCAGCAGTGCCTGCGCATCGTCGCGACTGGAATCGGCCAGGGTAACAGCGGCGCTGAACGGCTTGCGCTGCGCATGCACGGTCAAGCGGGTGGCACCGTCAGCGGTTTGCGCCATCGCCAGCTCAGCCTCAATCGACACACCCGGCAGGCGTTCGGCGAGCCCCAGGTAGCGCTCCAGGGTTTCACGTGTCAGCGGGCGTTCGGCTTCCAGTTGCGTCAGCAGCTGCTGCAAATAGCCACCCGCCGGGCCGATGTCGCCCTCCACGCGGTAATCCCGGATGTAACCTTCGACCAGCACCACATTCACCCGGCCTTCGGCCACATCCTGAGGTGGCAGGTAGGCGTAGGAAAGCAGGTAACCGTCCTGCCGGTAGCGCTCGGTCAGGCGCTCGGTGTACTGCTGCAGCTCGCCTAATGTAATGCTGTGCCCGATCAACGGCTGGTAGTGCTCGCGCAAGTCGCTCAAGGGGAACACCGTACCGCCTTCGAAACGCACCTTGTGCAGCACCATGCGCGTATCAGCAGGTGCCCAGGCCTGGCTTTCGGCGTTTGGCCGGGGCATTCGCACATTGGGGCTGGCGGGCCGATAGGTGTCTACCGGCAGGTTGGTGTCGGGCAGGCGCCGTTCGTACTCATGGCTGTCGAGAAAACCCGGCAACGACTCGGCCTGGGCCAAAAACACCCAAGGCAGCAACAACAGGGGCACGGCCAGAGGACGCATAGGGCGCTCCATGTTCCCTTGGGTTGCGGGGCACCAGCCGGTCACACCCGTCACTTGCAAGCGTAGGTGCTGGCCCGGCTGCCGTCGAACGCCTACTCGCTGACCTGGAACGCCACTCGCGCGGTCTCGCCGCTTTCGTCCAGCGCACTGACCTCGGCCTGCCCGGCCTGCGGTAAGCGCACCAGCAGGCTGTCCTGCCCCAGGGTTTCGCCCAACGGCTGGCCATTGAGGAACCACCAGCGCCGCCCGCCACCGCCCAGGGCCGATACATGCAGCTGCAACGGCTCGCTGCTGGTCGCCGGGCGGCGCAGGTTGTCACCCGGTCGCACGCCCACTATCGACAGCGGCGGAGCGCTGGCCGGCACCTGCGGTGGGCAGGCCGGGTCGATGGCCGGCAGCCGCGCCGCGCGCCGCTCCACGCGGGGCAGCCAAGGCTCCAGCGGGGCCGGCCACAAGGCAATGTCGCGGGCCTTGGCGCTTGGGCAACTGCCATCCACTCGCAGCCCCTGGTCGTTGACCCACACACTTTCGCGCAAGCCCAGACCCAGGGGCTGATCGGCGGCTTGCAGCGTCGGCGGCGTGGTGCCGTCCAGGGTCCAGGCAAAACGCTGGCGCCGGCAGTTGGGGTCCTGTTTGCTCATCGGCTGGCCCAGCGGCCAACAGATCGCCGCCACACCGACATTCGCCGGCACCCGCTCCACCGGCACGCTGATGCCACGCTGGCTGTCGCGGTTGCTCAGCAGGTCGTGCACCTGCAGCATCAACGGCGCCGCCGAAGCCAGGCCAAACTGGCCGGGCACCGGCGTGCCATCGGGGCGACCGATCCACACGCCGATCAGGTAGCGCGGGCCCACGCCAATCGACCAGGCATCGCGAAAGCCATAGCTGGTGCCCGTCTTCCAGGCCAGTTGCGGGCGCTGTACCAGTTCGGCATGCGGGTCGCGGTCGGGGCGCGCCTGGCCACTGAGGATGCGCCGGATGATCCACGCCGCCCCTGGTGACAGCAGCCGGCGCTCCACCAGCGGGTCCTGCGGCTGCAAGCGCACCCGCGCACTGTTGCCACCCCGCGCCAGCGCCGCGTAGCCACCCACCAGGTCTTCCAGCCGGCTGCCGGCACCGCCCAGGATCAGCGACAGGTTGGGTTCGGCCAAGGGCGGCAATGCCAGTGGCATGCCCGCCATGCGCAGTTGCGCGGCAAAGCGTTTCGGGCCGTAGGCCTCCAGCAACTGCACGGCCGGCAGGTTGAGTGACAGGGCCAGCGCCGAGCTGGCCGACACCGGCCCACTGAAGCCCATGGAGAAGTTGCCGGGGCGGTAGTCGCCATAGCGGCGCGGCACATCCTGCAACAACGATTCGGAATGGATCAGGCCATCGTCCAGCGCCATGCCGTAAAGGAACGGTTTGAGGGTGGAGCCGGGCGAGCGTAGCGAGCGCACCATGTCGACGTGCCCGAAGCGGCGCTCGTCGGCCAGCTCGATCGAACCCAGGTAGGCGCGCACCGCCATGGTCTGTGCCTCGACCACCAGGATGGCGGCAGAGGTGCGCTCCGGCAGCCGCGCGCGCCAGCCCAGCAACAAGTCTTCAAGGCGCCGCTGCAACGCTGCATCCAGCGTGGTGCGGATCAGCGGCGGGCTGTCGGCGCTGTTCAGGCGCCGGGCGAGCAAGGGCGCCAAGGCTGGCTCCTGGCGTGGTGCCAGCACCAGCGGCTCTTCGGCTGCCTCGCGGATTTGCTGCGCAGGCCACACCTGGTATTCGGCCAGGCGCTGCAGCACCTTGTCGCGCGCGCGTTGGGCACGCTCTGGGTGGCGATCCGGGCGCAGCCGGCTGGGTGCCTGGGGCAGCACCGCCAGTAGCGCGGCCTCGGCCGGGGTCAGGTGCATGGGCGACTTACCCAGGTACGCCCAGCTGGCTGCGGCCACACCCTGCAAGGTGCCACCGAAGGGCGCGCGGTCCAGGTAGATCTGCAGGATCTCGCGTTTGGACAGGTGCCACTCCAGCTGCACTGTACGCCACAGCTGGCGCAGTTTGCCGGCCAGGGTGCGGTCATGCGGGTCTAGCAACCGTGCCACCTGCATCGACAGCGTGCTGCCGCCCGACACCACGCGCCCACCCCGCAGGTTCAGCCAGGCCGCACGTGCCAAGGCCAACGGGTTGACCCCGGGGTGGCGGTAGAACCAGCGGTCCTCGTACGTCAGCAAGGCCTGCAGGTACAACGGCGAAACCTGGTCCGGGCTGACCGGGTAGCGCCATACCCCCTCGGCATCGGCAAAGCGCCACAAGGGTGTACCGTCTTCGGCCAGCACCACCCGCGCCAGGTCGTCGCCCGGCAGCGGCAGCGGCCACAGGCGGTCGGCCAGCCACAACAGGCCGCATAGCACCAGCAGGCCAATCAGCGTGGCGCGCAACAGCCTGCCCGCACGCGCTAAGCTTGGCATCGGGAACCGACCTGGCCAGGCAATGGCCAAAGGCTTGGGAACGGCAACCTCGCCAATTCGTTCATCAGGAAGCAACTATGCATGTAGAAGGTTTTTTCGAGTGGCTGGGCCAGGCACTGGGGTCTGTGATCCGCTTCATCGTCGACGCATTGAGCGGGCTGTTCAACCTGCTGGCCAATGCCGGTGGTAATTTCATCGACGGCCTGGCGCGCACCCTGGGCACGGACACCTCGCTGATCAGCATCCTGGCCGTGATCATCGGCCTGATGCTGCTGTACTCGGCAATCCGCGCGTTCATGCGCGCCTCGATCATCCTCGGGATCATCTGGCTGGTGCTGGGGTTGTGGGTGATGAGCTGGGTGATTCACTGAATTACTCAGCTGATCTGCGCGGTTTTTGTGGGAGCGGCCTTGCGTCGCGAAAGGGCTGCACAGCAGCCCCAGGATTGCAGCTTCGCCGCTTTAATTGCCGGGGCCGCTTTGCGGCCCTTTCGCGACGCAAGGCCGCTCCCACATGGTCCGTGTAGAGCGGGTCTTTAGCGGGCTTTTACGGTCATTTCACCTTGCCCATCCCCCACGGCCTGCAGGTTTGGCCGGTACATCGACTCGACCTGCGGCGGCGGCACGCGGTAAGTGCCAGGGGTCACCGCCCGCGCCAGGTACAGCAGGTGGGTGGTGCCATAGCTGTCGAGCTTGAGCGCGGCAACATAACGGTCATCACGGTACTCCTGGTGCACCACGCTGGCGTTCTGCATCGACTCGCGCCATTCCTTCACGGCGCTACTGGCGTTGTCCAGGCTGGCGGCACTTTGCGCCAGGTTCTGGTTTTCCAGCTCCAGGCCGGCCGGTAGCAGGTCTACCACCAGCGCATCCGGCACACGGTCTTCGGCCTTGAGCGCCAGGTGCACCAATACCAGGTCGCCACTGCGCAGGTTGTGCAGGTCCAGCGGCTGTCCGTTCATGCCCAGGTACTCACGACGAATCTGCATACCGTTGCCGCCGGCCGCAGGTGCCTGGCGTGGGTAACCGGACAAGGTCAGTTGCTGGTACAGCGTCTCGCTGCCTTCGTTCTGTACGCTCAGTGGCGAGGCCAGCAACGGGCCTTCCAGCTTCATGCCGGCTTCGGCGTTGTTGAACTCGCGGACCTCGCCCGCACTGTCCAGGCGTGCCTGCCACTTGCCTTCCGGCTTGCCCAGCAGGCCACGGCCGGCCAGGAACAGTGCATTGCGCTCCTGGGTCGACAGCCAGCGGTTGGCCGCCAGTTCATCCGACAAGGCGAACAGGCGCTGGTCGACCTGGCTGCTGGCCAGGTTGCTCTCCTGCAGCAATGCCAATATCAGCGCCTGGTCACGCAGGGCGCTGCCGTAATCGGCCATCCAGCCTTTGCCACGGCTGATGCCCAGGCCCGCCTGCAAGGCTTGCTCGGCGCGCGGTTTGTCGCCCATCTTGTCCAGCGCCACCGCCAGTTGTACCAACGGCAGGCCGGAGCGGGCATCGGCGCGGCGCTCGAACAGGCCACGCAGCGCGCCCAACGGCGCCTGCTGGCTGCGCGACAACACCAGCGCCGCGTAAGCCTGCACGGCAAAGCGGGTGTGGTCAGCGTTTTCGCTGTAATCGACTTCGATCAGGTTGCGCTCCTGCAGGTAGCGCAACAGGCGCTCGCTGGCCTTCTTCAACGCTTCGGCCGGCACGCCATAACCCTGGTCACGGGCACGCAAGAGGAAGTCGGTAACGTAGGCGGTCAGCCAGTACTCCTCTTCGCTGTCCGAACTCCACAGGCCAAAGCTGCCGTTGTAGCGCTGCATGCCCAGCAGGTGCTCGATACCCATTTCAATCTTGCGCTTGCGCACATCCGCCGGCTCGCCCTTGATGCCCAGGCGCTTGAGGCTGTCGGCATCGGCGTACAGCGACGGATACAAGCCGCTGGTGGTTTGCTCCAGGCAACCGTAAGGGTAAGCCTCCAGCGCACGGATCTGCTCGGCCAGGTTCAACGGCGGCCGGCTCGACAAGGCCAGGCTGGCCTCCAGGCCTGCGGGTTCGAACGCGGCCAGGTCTGCTTCGGGCAGGGTCCATGGCTGGTCCTTCAAGGCCACGCGGTAGTGCTTGAGCATTGCCGGGTAGGCCGGGCGCACGCCCAGCGTCCACTCACGTTCGAACGCGGTGGTCGGCTCGTTCGGCAGTTGCAGGCCTGTGACACGCACATGCACCTTGCCCTGCCCCAAACCACCCTGAGCCTGCACAGGAATCATCAGGGTCGAACGCTGCCCCTCGGCCAGGGCGACGGTCTGCATGGCATTGGTGGCAAGGCTCAGTTGCCCTTCGGTGGTGATTTCAACGTTCAGTTGCTGGGCGCGGCCCGACAGGTTGGCCAGGTCCAGTGCCAGGCTGGTGCGGTCGCCGCCGGCCAGGAAGCGCGGGGCCGAAAGCTCGGCAATCAGCGGTGCGGCGACCACCGTCTTGCCTTCGGCCATGCCGAAGTGCTCTTCGGTCCATGCCTGGGCCATCAAGCGCAGCTCGCCGTTGAAGTCGGGGATATCGACCGTGGCCTGGCCCTCACCCTTGTCGTCCAGCGTCACCGGCAGGCTCTGCTGGGCAACGATGGTGACCGTGGTGTTAGGGCGCTTGCCGCCTTTGGCCATCGCCGCATCGCCACCAAACGCCAGGCTGGCAAGGCGGCCCTGCCCGGCTTCGATCAGCTGGCCGTAGATGTCCAGTTGGTCGGCGCCATAGGCCTTGCGCCCGAACAGGCTGGCAAACGGGTCGGGGGTTTTGAAATCGGTAATGTCGAGGATGCCCACATCCACCGCCGACAACAGCACATGCACCTGCTTGGGCACGCTGCCATCAGCATTGGCGGCCTTCACCTTCACGGTCAGCGGCTGTTTCGGGCGCATTTTTTCCGGCGCCTGCAGGCTCACCGCCAACTTGCGCTCGGCGCGGTCCAGCGGCAGGTGCAGCACGCCTACCGAACGTTTGGGCGTGGCGTTGGCCTTGCGCTCACCCGGGCGGATCACCAGCGCGCTAATGTACAGGTCGTGGCGTGCCCAGGCTTTGTCCAGTTGCACATCGAAGGTCTTGCCCTCGGCGGGCACTTCGATTTCCTGCCACCACAGCGGGCCATCGCTGGACTCGATCATCAGGTAGCCGCTGCCAGCGGCAGGCGGGGTGACGGTAACCTTGGCCGTGGCGCCGTCGGCGTAGGACGGTTTGTCCAGCGCCAGCTTGACCTGGTCGGGGCGCACGGCACCGCCTTCGGCGTTGTCCTGGGCGCGGTAACCGGCCCAGAAGCGCTCGCTGGACACCAGGCCGGTCTGCGGGTCTTCCACCTCGACGCGGTACGGGCCCCATTCAACCTGGAAGCTCAGCTTGGCAGTGGAGCCCGCCTTGACGCTGACTGTCTCTTCGTTCTGGGTCAGGAATTTCTCGTTGTAGGCGTAGCTCCAGCCGTCGCTCTGCGAGTAGTTCCAGTAGTAGTCACGGCGCTCGCGGATCAACCGCACCTTGAGGTCGTTGGCCGCCAGTTTGTTGCCATCGCGGTCGGCTACCAAGAACTCGAATTCCACCGGCCCGTCGCTATCGGTTTCCTCACCATCGAACAGGCCACGCAGGCCCGGCAGGCGCTCGGCTGGCCAGATCGGTTGCTCCAGGCGCCGGGTAATCGGCCGGCCACCGGACTCCTGCAGGCTGGCCTGCACGGTCAGTTGCAGCGGCGAGCGCGCTTCGGCCCAGCGGCTTTCGATATCGACCACCGCCTTGCCAACCTGGTCGAGGGTAACTTCGTCCAGCTCCAGGTCCTGGTTCAGCTCGGTTTCGGTGACCGAGCCAAACTGGTAGCCCGGCAGCGCAGGCACCGCCTCGCGAAGTGGACGCACATAGGCCTGGCCACTCAGGCGATTACCGGCAGCCGGGGCGCCATAGAGGTAACGGCCATTGACCTGGATGCGCGCATCCTCCTCCGGCGACAGCGGCGTGCTGCTGCCCTTCAGCTCCAGCGCCAGGCGCTCGGGCAGGAAGTCTTCGACCAAAAATTCATACACCTGCTTGCGCCCGCCGCCCAGGTCGAGCAGCAGTTGCCAGCGGCCAGTCGGGGCCTCGGTAGCCAGTTGCAACTGGTATTGGTACAAGCCATTGCTGTCGGCTTCCCAGACGAACTTGCGGCTCACCTGTTCATCCGGGCGACGCACTTCCACGCTCACCGGCTGGGCTTTGACGGGCTTGCCGTCCTGGTCGCGCAGCAGGCCGTTGAGCAGCACGGTTTCACCTGGGCGATACAAGTCACGCGGGCCGAAGATGAAAAACTGCAACGGGTTGGCCTGGGGCCCGGTGATGTCGAATTCGGCCAGGTCCAGGGCGGCGGTGTTCAGGCGCAGCAAGGTGGTGTGCACACCTTGGGTAGCGATCAGGGTGTCGGCTTTGGGCGTGATCGGCAGCTGGGCGTGGCCCTTGCCATCTGTGCTGGCCTGGGCGAGCAACTTGCCCTTCTCGTCATGGATTTCGAGGTTGACGCCGTTCAGCGCCTTGCCGCCTTCCAGCGCTTGGGCGAACACGTCAATGCGGTCCCGGTACCGGTGCGCCGACACGCCGATGTCGCTGAGGGTGAACAGGGTCGCTGGCTGCGAGTAGTCATAGGTGCCCGAGGCACGCATCACCGCCAGGTACACGCCCGGGTCCTGCAGCGGCTTGATGCCGGCGATGGGCAGCAGCACGGTTTCGCGGGTGTTGCGGGCGGGGTTGAGGTCGAATCGGCCGCTGTAGACCAGCTCGGCCATGTCCAGGGTTTCCTTGGACTGGTAGTAGTACAGGCTGCTGTTGCGCCCCCAGCTGGCCAAGAAGGTCGAGAGCATTTCCGGCTTCACCCGGAAGAACTCGACATCGACCTTGTCGACGTTCAGGGCAATCACCGGCAGGCCTTCGGCCAGGCGCGTGGGCAACAACGAACCGCGGCTGGCAAAGCCGATGGTCGGTTGCATGTCGCGGGTTTCCAGCTGGGAGACCGACTCATTGTCCAGTTGCTTGCCGTTGACCGCGAGCAGGCCCTTGTCGACGGTCAGCACCAGCTTGCGCTGCGGCTCCAGATGGCGCAGGCGCAGCTCCATCTGGTTGTCGGAGAGTTCCCAGGCGCCATCGAGCTTACCCTTGACGGTGTCTACCAGGTGCACCTTGGTGGCGAAGTCCTGCTTGGCATCCAGCGGTGCTGAGAAGCTGATCGACAGCGTTGCTGCGCCATCGAGCTGCACTTCCGAAACATCCAGCACCGAAAGCTCGCGGCCTTCGTAGCGCTTGGCGAGCACAGCCGGGTCTTCGCGCTTGGGCGCCTGGGTTTCGGCGGGTGCTGTAGCTACGGGTTTCTCGACCGGCGCCGGTTTGTCCGGCGTCGAAGAGTCACAGGCACTGAGCAAAGCCAGCGCGCAGGCCAGCAACAATCCTTTGTTGAACATGGAGTAGGAACTCTTAGGCAGCGTGTTCGTGAGGGCAGCAACTATAGCTCAACGTCAGGTGCAGCACCCGGGCGTTGCGCGGCAAGTGAGACCATGGTCGCGCTAAATGGTTGCCTGGCCGTTACACTGTGGCATTGGTTAAAGGGGGCCGCTTCGCGCCCCTTCGCGGGCTTGCCCGCTCCCACAGGTTTGGCGCCGGCGCAAGAGCAACACTTTCCTGTGGGAGCGGGCAAGCCCGCGAAGGGGCGCGCAGCGGCCCCAACTCTCATGGAATGCAAATGCCCCAACTCTCTGCCGACTGGCGCCACCGTCCCACCCACAACAAGGTTTGGGCGCTGGCCGCGCCGATGATCCTGTCCAATATCTCCGTGCCGCTGGTGGCGCTGGTCGACAGCACGGTCATCGGCCACCTGCCCCACGCCCATCAGCTGGGTGCGGTGGCGGTGGGCGCCACGCTGTTCACCTTCATGGTCGGCCTGATGGGCTTCCTGCGCATGGGGTCCACCGGCTTCGCCGCCCAGGCCGCCGGCCGTGGCGACGGCGCGGCGTTGCGCCAGGTGCTGGTGCAAGGGCTGCTGCTGGCAGTCGGTTTCGCCGTTGTGATCGGCCTGCTGGCCCTGCCGTTCAGCCAGCTTGCACTTCATGCCATGCAACCCAGCACAGCCTTGCAGCAGTCCACCGAAGACTTCTTTCACACCCGCCTGCTGGGTCTGCCCGCAGCACTGGCCAGCTACGCGCTGGTGGGCTGGTTTCTGGGCACCCAGAACGCTCGGGCACCGTTGGCCATCCTGCTGACCACCAACCTGTTGAACATCGTCCTGAACCTGTGGTTCGTCCTGGGGCTGGATTGGGGTGTACTGGGTTCGGCGCGGGCGTCGGTGATTGCCGAGTGGAGTGCCGCCCTGCTGGGCCTGGCCCTGACCCGCCCGGCCCTGCGGGCCTACCCGGGGCAAGTGGCGTGGGCGGCGCTCAAAGGCTGGCAGGCCTGGCGCCCGCTGCTGGCGGTGAACCGCGATATTTTTCTGCGTAGCCTGGCGCTACAACTGGTGTTTCTGCTGATTACCGTGCAAGGCGCACGCCTGGGCGAGTCCACGGTGGCGGCCAATGCCCTGCTGCTCAACGGCCTGTTGCTGACTGCCTATGCCCTCGATGGCTTGGCGCATGCGGTGGAGGCCCTGTGTGGCCATGCCATTGGTGCCCGCGACCGCGACACCCTGCGCCGCTCGCTGGTGGTCGCCTGCGGCTGGTCGCTGATCACCAGCCTGGGCTTTGCCGGGTTGTTCCTGCTGGGTGGGCACCTGTTCATCGACTTGCAGACCGACATCGACAGTGTGCGGGCGGCGGCCTACCCATATTTGCCCTATTTGGCGCTGCTGCCGTTGATTGCAGTGTGGAGTTACCTGCTGGACGGCCTGTTCATAGGAGCGACCCGGGCGCGGGAGATGCGCAATGCGATGTTGGTGTCGGTGCTGATTGCACTGCCGGTGGCGGTGGCCATGAGCGGGTTCGGCAACCATGGATTGTGGTTGGCGTTTCTCGGGTTCATGGGGTTGCGGGCGGTGACGCTGGGGTGGGTAGGGTGGCGGTTGCAGCAGAGGGGTGAGTGGATTCAGTGATGTCGGGGCCGCTTTGCGGCCCATCGCGACACAAGGCCGCTCCCACAAAAGGCAGCACAGGCTTTTGCAGGAGCGGCCCCGGCAATTACGACGACAGGTACGAAGACCGGGTCAGCCCAAGGCGCAACGCATCCAGGTACTGCGTGCGCTCGCGCGCAGTGATCTTGGCGCTGGCGACCTTGTCGCGGTAATGGGTCATCAACTCCTCCGGCGACAGGTGTACATAGCGCAGCATGTCTTCGATGGTGTCGTGGGTCTCGATGCCGGCGTGGTACACGCTGCCGTCGGCGTTCTGGTAGATGTTCACCGAGTCGGTGTCACCGAACAGGTTGTGCATGTCACCCAGGATTTCCTGGTAGGCACCGACCAGGAACACGCCCAGCAGATAGTCCTCGCCATCCTTCAGCGCATGCACCGGCATGCTGGTTTCGATGCTCTGCTCGTCGACGTACTGGTTGATCTTGCCATCCGAGTCGCAGGTCAGGTCCTGCAGTACGGCGCGGCGCAGCGGCTCTTCGTCCAGGCGGTGCAGCGGGATGATTGGCAGCACCTGGCCAATGGCCCAGGTATCCGGCAGGCTCTGGAACACCGAGAAGTTGCAGATGTACTTGTCGGCCAGCTTGTCGTTCAGCTCGTCCAGCACCTGGCGGTGCGAGCGCTGGCGGGCTTTCAGCGAGTTATGCAGGCGGCGGCACACGGCAAAGTAGCACTGCTCGGCCAAGGCCTTCTCGCTCAGGCTGATCTTGCCATCGGCATACTGCGCGGCCACGTCACCCATGTAGTGGGTGGCGCGCCAGTAAGTCTCGGTCACCATCTCGATGTCGGTCGGGCCAAGCAGGTCGGCCAGCCACTGCACCGTCTCGGGCAGGGCTTCCTTGTTCTCGATGGTCGGCACGTCGTCGTTGTGCTTCTCGACGTCGGTGACCTGGATCACCAGCATGGCGTGGTGCGCGGTCAGCGAGCGGCCACTCTCGGAGAAGATGTGCGGGTGCGGCAGGCCCTGCGCGTCGCAGAACTCCTTGAGCATGCCCACCACCACGCCGGCGTAGTCGTCCATGTCGTAGTTGATCGAGCTGGCATTGCGCGAGTGGGTGCCGTCGTAGTCCACGCCCAGGCCGCCGCCGACGTCGATGTGGTCGACCGGCAGGCCCAGCGCACGCAGTTCGCCGTAGTAACGGATGGCTTCCTTGAAACCGTGCTGGTAGTCGGCCAGGTTGGCGATCTGCGAGCCCATGTGGAAGTGCAGCAGGCGGATGCCCTGGTCCAGGCCGGCATCGCGGAAGCGCTGTACCACCGAGATCAGCTGGGCAGCAGACAACCCGAACTTGGACTTCTCACCACCGGTGTCGGCCCATTTGCTGGACGCCAGCGACGACAGGCGCACGCGCAGGCCGACCTGCGGCTTCACCTTGAGCTCGGCGGCCTCGTCGATCACCAGAGCCACTTCCGACTCTTTCTCGATGACGATGAACACGTTGTGGCCAAGCTTCTGGCCCATCAGCGCCAGGCGAATGAACTCACGGTCCTTGTAACCGTTGCAGACGATGGTACCGCCCTTCGGCGCCAGCGCCAGCACGGCCAGCAGCTCGGGCTTGGAGCCGGCTTCCAGGCCAATCGAGACGTTTTGCGTGGCGATGATGTTTTCCACCACCGCTTCCTGCTGGTTGACCTTGATCGGGTACAGCGCGGTGTACTGGCTCTGGTACTCCAGGCGCGCGATATTGGCATCGAACGCACCGGTCAGCTGGCGTACGCGGTCCTGCAGAATGTCGGGGAAGCGCACCAGCAAGGGCAGCGACAGGCCGCTCTGGCGCAATTCGTCAACCTGCTCGTACAGGTCGATCGGCGCGCTGTCGGGGCCGTTGGGGCGCACTTCGACGCGCCCGGCTTCATTGATGGCGAAATAACCAGCGCCCCAATGGCGGATGCCATAAACACTGCGGCTGTCGGCCACGGTCCACTGGCTACCATCGTCTTTGCGTGTGCGTCGTACGGACATTCAAGTCCCCTATAGATAAGTCGAAGACACTGCCCCGCAGGCAGCGGAGCGAGTGTAAAAGCTGTAAATGACGATTCATCCGTGCTCAGGCATAGACCCTGACCACAGGAACGAGTTTAGAAAGCGCTGGGCAAAAAATTGTGCGATGGCCTCAGCCGCCGGACTTTTTCGCCTTGAAACCCTGTTTGGTCAGCTCGCCGATCAACAGCTCGACATGGTCGCCCTGGATCTCGATAACCCCGTCCTTCAGTGCGCCGCCAGTACCGCAGCGGCGCTTGAGCGTGGTCGCCAGGTCTTTGAGCTGGTCGGGCGGAAGGGGCACACCGGTGACGGTAGTCACGGTCTTGCCACCACGGCCTTTGCTCTCACGGCGCACACGGGCAATGCCGTCGCCTTCGGGGATGATTTGCTGCTTGCAGCTGCAGGCATCCACCGGCTGGCCACAGTCGGGGCAGTGCCGACCAGCGTCGGTGGAGTAAACGAGACCGCCGAGGGCGGAAAAGGAAGAAGCTTTCTTGGCCACTTTTGTTCCTCTGTGCTGAGGACAAAAACTGGTCGTGCCCTGGGGTTGAGGCCGACCGCGAAGCCCCACTCTGGCAGGGGCGGCGCTACTGCCGCAAGATCCTGCGACAGCCCGAAAAGGGCGCGCAGTGTAACGATAAATCCGGCTGTTGCTAAGTACAGGATTGCGGCATTTTACGAATGTTTTGCGACTATTCGCGGCCCACAGGTACAGCGCAGCTCTCGAACACTTCACAATCCCTGTGGGAGCGGGCGTGCCCGCGAAAGGGCCAGTATTGAAAACAACTATCCCTGGCTGACTTTATATCGCTGCAAAGCGGCCAGTGAGTCCGGGCAATACGGTTTGCTCAGGCTCTCTTGCTCAGCCTGCTCCAAGCCAATGAACCGCGCCTCGATCACCTCTTCCGGCTGCAAGCGCAACGGCGCATCGGACACCGCTGAATACACCGCACACCACAACCGGTTGTCGGGCTGGTCGAAATAGAACCGTTCGTGAAAGCGTAACTCAACCCCTTCAATTCCCAGTTCCTCGGCCAGCTCACGCGCCGCCGAGTCGGCGTAACCCTCCCCGGCCGTCACCATGCCACCCGCCGCCACATCCCAGTACCCCGGGTACAGCGCCTTGCTCAGGGTACGCCGGTGCACACACAACTCACCGGCACTGTTGAACAGCAGAATGAAGGTGCAACGGCCGATCAGGCCACGCTCGCGCAACTCTGCGCGGGGCAATGCCCCCAGTACCTGATCGGCCTCGTCCACCCAGCTGACCAGTTCGCGGTCGGAGGCCGCCCGGTGGGCGGCCTCGTTCGGGCTGATGGCCATTCTCAACCCTGCGACAGCAACTGACGCAGGTCGATCACGGCAGCGTTGGCCCGCGAAATGTAGTTGGCCATGACCAGCGAATGGTTGGCCCACATGCCGAAGCCACTGCCGTTGAGCACCATCGGGCTCCACAGCGGCTCTTGCGAGGCCTCCAGTTCACGGATGATCTGGCGCACGCTGACCGTGGCATTCTTCTTCGCCAGCACGTCGGCGAAGTCCACCTCGATGGCGCGCAGCAGGTGCGACAACGCCCAAGCCTGGCCGCGGGCTTCGTAGAACACGTTGTCGATCTGCAGCCATGGGGTTTCCACCAGCTCCTCGTCCACCTGCGGCGCCTGCCCGGCAACCACCGACTCGGTCTTCAGCGTGGTGTTGAGCTTGACCCGGCCAACGCTGGCCGACAGCCGCTGCGACAGCGAGCCCAGGCGAGTGGCCACGTCACCCAGCCAGTTGTTCAGGTTGTCGGCACGGGTGTAGAAAATCGCGCCCTTGTCGCCGGCAGCCAGACGGGTCTGGTAACGGCTCAGCGACTTGATGCCCTCTTCGAACTCCGACTCGCTCGATGGCAGGATCCAGCTCTTGTTGTCGAAGTTGAAGCGCGGCTCGGCCTTGGCCAGGTCGGCGTCTTCGGTGGACTGCGACTGCGAACGGGCGAAGTCCTTGCGCAAGGCGCGGGACAGGTCGCGTACCTGGACCAGCACGCCGTATTCCCAGCTCGGCATGTTGTCCATCCACAGCCCTGGCGGGAAGCGGTCGTTGGAAATGTAGCCGCCCGGCTTGTTCAGCAAGGTGCTGGCCACAGTCTTGAGGGTCTCGATGGTGGTGTAGCCCACCACCATCTGCTGGCCGCCGCGCTCAGCGGCAGACTGGGCATTCTGCTGTACCGGGAACAGTTCCGGCTCCTGGCTCCAGTACCAACCCAGGCCGATGCACACCAGCAGGTACAACCCGATCAGGGTCCCCAGGGCACGGCTCCACAGGCCGCCAAGGTAGCTACGGGCGGCAGCGCCGCGGCCGTCGACACGCTCACGGGGCTCGGCTTTGGCCTCGCGGTTTTTCCAGTCCAGCATGGCTTTGTCCTTAATCAGTCACGACGGTTCTAGGGCTTTGACCACAGGCCTGCGCCAGGGTGCCACGGCAAGCCCGCATGGCAGCACTATAAAGCAGACACCACCGTACGCATAAGCGACCAATCAGTCAGCAACTGAATATTCGTTCTGGCCGCTTTGTTGATACAGGGCAGTCACGTATTTGCAAAGAGCTGCTAGCATAGAGCCATCATTGCCCCTGCACATCCCAACCTATAAGTAGCCAGGACATGAGCCAAGCAGTTGAGCCGAGCCCGCAGTGCCCCACCCAACAGGTGACGCGTAGCGGCCTGCGCAAGGACGACCCGCTCGACCCGCTGCTGCTGCCCCTGCGCAAGCCGGTGTACATCCTGCTGCAGGACCATGAGCGTGCCCAGCGCCTGGCCCAGCAACTGGAGTTCTTTGGCCTGGTGGTGCAAGCGCTGCCCAGCGCTGCGGCGTTTCTC
Source organism: Pseudomonas sp. SIMBA_067 (assembly GCF_046534675.1). Lineage (NCBI taxonomy): Bacteria > Pseudomonadati > Pseudomonadota > Gammaproteobacteria > Pseudomonadales > Pseudomonadaceae > Pseudomonas > Pseudomonas sp. SIMBA_067. Next base: position 40,831 of record NZ_JAWRYH010000014.1, read on the forward strand.
GCCTCGATCAACGAATACCCGCCTTCGGCCATCATCATGGATGTCGACTTCACCGGTGCCGGCCAAGGCTTGCTGCTGGCCGCCCAGGTGCAGCAGGGGCTGGCGCTACCTGTTCCGCTGCTGTTCTTCAGCCACCACGAAGCCGACACCCCGACCCGCCTTGCCGCCGTACGCGCGGGTGGCCAGGACTTTCTCACCGGCAGCCTTGAAGCTTCCAGCCTGCTGGAAAAGGTCGAACTGCTGACCAACGCCACCCCGCACGACCCGCTGCGCGTGCTGATCATCGACGACTCGCGCACCCAGGCGCTGCACACCGAGCGCGTGCTGGCCAGCGCCGGCATGGTCACCCGCAGCCTGACCGACCCCATCCGCACCATGGCCGAGCTTGCCGACTTCCAGCCCGACCTGATCATCCTCGACCTGTACATGCCTGCCTGCACCGGCCCGGAACTGGCCAAGGTGATCCGCCACAGCGACCGCTATGTGAGCGTGCCGATCATCTACCTGTCTGCCGAAGACGACCTGGACAAGCAGCTGGATGCGATGAGCGAAGGCGGTGATGATTTTTTGACCAAGCCCTTTCGCTCACGCCACCTGATCACCACCGTGCGCAACCGCGCCGCCCGCGCCCGGCACCTGAAGGCGCGCATGGTGCGCGACAGCCTGACCGGGCTGTACAACCACACCCACATCCTGCAACTGCTGGAAGACTGTAGCTTCCGCGCCCGCCGCGAACAGCAGCCGTTGAGCTTTGCCATGCTCGACATCGACCATTTCAAGAAGATCAACGACCGCCACGGCCACCCCATGGGCGACCGGGTGATCAAGAGCCTTGCACTGTTCCTCAAGCAACGCTTGCGCAAGACTGATTTCATTGGCCGTTATGGGGGTGAAGAGTTCGCCATCGTCATGCCCAACACCGCGCTGGACGCGGCGCACAAGGTGCTGGACGAGATTCGCCGGCGCTTTGCAGAAATCCTCTACCCGGCGCAGCCGCAGGATTTGCAGTGCACCTTCAGTGCCGGGGTGGTGCAGCTGGATGAGGTGCTGGATGCACTGACCATGGCCAGTGCGGCGGACGAGGCGCTGTACCGGGCCAAGCATGCGGGGCGTAATTGCGTAGTGCGTGTAGAGCCTTGAGTTATTTATAGGCTGTACCGGCTTCTTCGCAGCACAAGGCTGCTCCTACAGGAGCACGCTGAATGTAGGAGCAGCATTATGCTGCGAAGAGGCCAGAGCAGGCCACACCAATAGCAGCACTGTGCCACTTTTTCTGGCACCAAGCCCCTGTCGTCATCACCCCGTCACAAAATCGCAATAACTTCAGGCGCCTACCTCTCCCCTGCGCAGGAAGTTCGCGGCTATGCGCCTGAAGTGGCTGACCAATTTCAACACCCTGTTGCTGGTAACGGTGTGTCTCGCCCTGGCCGTCACCCTGTGGTGGTCGCAGCGTGCCCTGGAGCGCCCCTACCAGATGATGGAGCGCTACCTGGGCCTGTCCCAGCAGTTCCAGAACCAGGCAGCACGCAATATCCAGGCTTACCTTGGCAGCGGCGATGCCCTGCGCCATGCCGCCGCCATGGAGGCCAACCAGCAATTGCAGGCCAGCCTGAACGAGTGGCCCATAGAACTGGCCGGCAAGCTGCGCCCCAGCCTCGACAATCTGCAGGCCTTCACTGCCAACGAACTGCTGGCCGCCGGTAAACTGGCTGGCGATCCGCAAGCCCTGCTGCTGCAGGCCGAGCGGGAAATGGGGGCCAACTTCGAACAACTGGCCGGCTACGCCCGTGACAGCGGCAGCGCCGATGCCAACCGCTACCTGTTGCCCTTGCTCGACGCCAGCGTGCACCTGGGTCGCCTGTCGCTGGCAAGGGACAAGTTGGTCAGCAGCGGCCGCCCGGAGCTGGCCGACGAAGTGGAGCGTGAACTGCAACTGATCCGCACCCAGGCGCAGGCCATCGACAGTTTGCCGTTGCTGGGCGTGACCCGCGCAGCCGAATCCGGTGCCGACGACTTCGCCGCCATGATGGGCCTGGAAACCCAGGCCAGCGCCCAGCAGGAAGACATTGCGGTGGGCCTGAAGCGTGAACTGCAAAGCCTGCTAAGCCGCTACCCGGCCGAACTGCAACGCACCCGCGAACAGATCGAACGCCGCGCCGCCCTTGCCGCCAGCACCCATCAGCGCCTGGAGGCGGTGCAGCAGGCCATCGCCGCGCTGGAACCCGAAGTACGCGGCGAGCATGCAAAGATCGCCGCCGAGGTGCGCATTATCCAGGGCCTGATGATCGGCTTGATACTGCTCATCGCCCTGCTGATCGACACCCTGCAGCGGCGCCTGACCCGCACCCTCGTCAGCCTTGCCCCAGCCTTGTCACATTGGGCCGAGGGCGACTTTGCACAGGCCATCTCCCTGGGCAAGACCAACCGCGAACTGCACGACATCCAGGAGTCGCTCAACCGCCTGCGCCAGTACCTGGTGGAGCTGGTAGGCACCATCCGCCACAACGCCGAGCAGGTGGCTGGCAGCAGCCACGCCCTGGCCGGCATGAGCGCCGCCCTGCACGACGGCGCCGAGCGCCAGGCCGGCGATACCGGCCAGATCCGCGATGCCTTGGGCGAGCTGGAAGCCACCATTCAGCTAGTGGCGGGCGATGCCAGCACCGCTGCCGATGCCAGCCGCGATGCCGGGCGCGCAGTGGAACAGGGCCAGGCGGTCATTGGCCAGAGCTTGTCGGGCTTGCGCGAGCTGGTCGATGAAGTGCAAGGCAACGCCCGTATGATCGAGCAACTGGCCGACGAGTCGGCGACCATCGGCGGGGTGTTGACGGTGATCCGCTCGATTGCCGAGCAGACCAACCTGCTGGCGCTGAACGCCGCGATCGAAGCAGCCCGTGCGGGAGAAATGGGCCGCGGCTTTGCCGTGGTGGCCGATGAAGTGCGCTCGTTGGCGCAGCGCACCACGGGGGCTACCGGCGAAATTCAGGCACTGATCGACCGCTTGCAGCAAGCTGCGAAAAGTTCGGTGGCGGGAATGCGTGCGCAGCTTGAGCATGCCGAGGCCACGGCCAACCAGGCCCAGGCGGCGGATGGCGCGCTGGACGAGATTGTCTGTGCCATCCGCACCATTTCCGACACAGCGGTGCGCATTGCCGATGTCACGGCCCAGCAGAGTGGTGCGGTGAGTGAAATTCGTGACCACAGCGAGCGCATCCATGAGCTGGGCGAAGACAACCTGCAACGCATTGGCGAAGGGCGCGAGCAAGGCGAGCAGTTGCTGGGGCTGGGTGGTGAGCTGAACCGGGCGGTGCGGGCGTTCAGAGTCTGAACGGGCAGCGCAGTCTCTGTGGGAGCGGCGCATGCCTTGAAGATATCGCAGGCCATGTGTCGCCCCCGCCGCCTGCATGGCCCCAACCTGTACCAACTCCGCTATCATGCCCGGCACGTTCCACCTCGCGAGTCCGCCATGCGCCGCCTGTTTTTCCTGCTGTTCCTGCTGCTGGCCAGCCCTGCGTTCGCCACGGGCCTGCTCGACAACCGCCCCAGCGCCACCCTCGGCGCCGCTTCGCTGGCCAACAACGCCGACTTCCTGCCGGTACACGAAGCCTTCAAGCTCAGCCTGGTCCAGGCCGATGCGCAAACCGTCAAGCTGCGCTTCGTTGCCACCGAGGGCTACTACCTCTACCGCCACCGCTTCCAGTTCCGCACCGAGCCCGCCGACATCGCCCTGGGCACCCCGAACATCCCCAAGGGCGAGGCCAAGCACGATGAATTCTTCGGCGACGTCGAGGTGTACCACGGCGTGCTCGACATCGAACTGCCGCGCCCCGACCCGCGAGCCTTCACCCTGCTGGTGGGCTACCAGGGCTGTGCCGACAAAGGCCTGTGCTACCCACCGGAAACCGCACGCCTGAGCATCGATGGCGAAGGCGGCGCCAACGCCCCCGCAACCGCCGAACACGGCTGGAACTGGAAATCGCTGCTGTTGTTCTTCCTCGCCGGGGTCGGCCTGACCTTTACCCCGTGCGTACTGCCGATGCTGCCGATCCTGTCTGGCGTAGTGCTGCGCGGCCAGGTCGGCGGCCTGCGCGGGCTGTCGCTGTCGCTGGCCTACGTGCTGCCGATGGCGGCCAGTTTCGCGGCGCTCGGCGCGCTGATGGGCCTGTTCGGCGCCGGCCTGAACCTGCAGGCGCGCCTGCAGTCGGCCTGGGTGCTGGTGCCCTTCGCGCTGTTTTTCGTGCTGTTCGCCCTGGCCATGTTCGGCCTGTTCGAGCTGAAACTGCCCCAGGCACTGAGCAACCGCCTGAACAACGTCGCCAACCATACCCGGGGTGGCTCGCTGCTGGGCGCCGCAGTGCTGGGCGTGCTCTCCAGCCTGCTGGTTTCGCCTTGTGTGTCAGCCCCCCTGGCTGGCGCCTTGCTGTATATCAGTGCCAGTGGCGATGCCCTGGGCGGCGCACTCAAGCTGTTCGCCCTGGGCCTGGGCATGGGTGCCCCCTTGTTGCTGGTGGCCACCGGTGGCGCAGCATGGCTGCCGAAAAGCGGCCCGTGGATGAACACGGTGAAAAACGCCATCGGCGTACTGCTGCTGGGCCTGGCCATCGGCTTGCTCAGCCGCGTGCTGCCGGGGCCGGTGACCTTGCTGCTGGTCGGTTTCCTCGCCGCTGGCGTGGCCCTGTTCCTCGGCGCCCTGGAGTTCGTGGTCAAGACCGCTCGCCAACGCCTGGCCCAACTGCTTGGCCTGGCCTTGCTGGTATACGCCCTGGCCTGCTGGTACGGCGCCCTGAGCGGCCAGGGCGACCCGCTTCGCCCGCTGCCCGTTGCAACAGTGGCGGCCACCGGCAGCAGCCAGGCGGCGCAGGCGTATGCCTGGCAGACCATCACCACCCGCAGCGCACTGGACGCCGCACTGGCCCAGGCCAAGGCGGCCGGTCAGCCAGTGCTGCTGGACTGGTACGCCGACTGGTGCATCAGTTGCAAGGTGATCGAGCATGAAGTGCTCAATGCGCCGCAGGTGCAAACGCAGCTGGCCGGCTTCAAGCTGCTGCGTTTCGACATCACCGAGAGCAGTGCCGAGCAACGCAAGCTGCTCGACCGTTACCAGCTGTTCGGCCCACCTGCCCTACTGTTCTTTGCCGCGAACGGCGGCGAAATTACCGCTGATCGGGTGATTGGCGAGATAAACGCCGGTGATTTTGCGCAAATTCTGACACGCGTGCGCGGCAAAGTCGGTCTATAACTTCCCGCGTGCGGGGAAAAATCCTGTAATAGGTGACCAGATTTAATTATTTGGTCACATACTTCGCGCGAATCTCGGACATCGTGCTGGCTATTGCCGGGAACTGGACACTTGCCGTCGCTTTACGGCACACTCGCCGCGCTGTGTCGAATTGCCCTACAAATCCAAGGAATCCGCAGATGGCAACGCTACTGGTGCTCCACGGCCCAAACCTCAACCTGCTCGGTACTCGCGAGCCTGGCCATTACGGCGCCGTGACCCTGGCCCAGATCAACCAGGACCTGGAGCAACGTGCCCGCGCCGCGGGCCACCATCTGCAGTACCTGCAGAGCAATGCCGAATACGAACTGATCGACCGTATTCACGCCGCACGCAACGAGGGTGTGGACTTCATCCTGATCAATCCGGCTGCTTTCACCCACACAAGCGTCGCATTACGTGACGCATTGCTTGCGGTGAGCATCCCATTCATCGAAGTGCACCTGTCCAACGTGCACAAACGCGAACCGTTCCGTCACCACTCCTACTTTTCCGATGTTGCCGTAGGGGTGATCTGCGGCCTGGGCGCCAGCGGTTATCGCCTGGCCCTGGAGTCCGCGCTGGAACAACTGGCTGCCAACGCACAGCCCAAATGATGAAAACCCTGGCCTAAGTGGGCCGGGGTTCGAGAGAAACGTTTCCGATACGTTTTTTTGTATTTCGCCCCCTGACCGAACCTTTGGGAGTTGATGATTAATGGATATCCGTAAAGTCAAGAAACTGATCGAGCTGCTGGAAGAGTCTGGCATCGACGAACTGGAGATCAAGGAAGGCGAAGAGTCGGTCCGTATCAGCCGTCACAGCAAGACCCCAGCTGCCCAGCAGTTCTACGCACCAGCACCGATGGCCGCTGCCCCTGCTGCTGCTGCCCCGGTTGCCGCTGCTGCTCCAGTCGCCGAAGCCGCTGCTGCTGCCCCGGCCCTGAAAGGCACCGTGATCCGCTCGCCAATGGTAGGTACCTTCTACCGCAAGCCTTCGCCGACCTCGCCGAACTTCGCTGAAGTGGGCCAGTCCGTGAAGAAAGGCGACACCCTGTGCATCGTTGAAGCCATGAAGATGATGAACCACATCGAAGCCGATGTTGGCGGTGTCATCGACGCCATTCTGGTAGAAGACGGCCAGCCGGTTGAGTTCGACCAGCCGCTGTTCACCGTCGTTTGATTCGCGGAGAGCCAACGATGTCTGGGAAGCTGGAAAAAGTCCTGATCGCCAACCGCGGGGAAATTGCCCTGCGGATCCTGCGTGCCTGCAAAGAGCTGGGCATCAAGACCGTCGCCGTGCACTCCACGGCCGACCGCGAACTGATGCACCTGGGCCTGGCAGACGAGTCGGTCTGCATTGGTCCTGCTTCGTCCAAAGATTCCTACCTGCACATCCCGGCGATCATCGCTGCGGCCGAAGTGACAGGCGCTACCGCCATTCACCCGGGTTACGGGTTCCTGGCGGAAAACGCCGACTTCGCCGAGCAGGTGGAAAAGTCCGGCTTTGCCTTCATCGGCCCGAAAGCCGACACCATTCGCCTGATGGGCGACAAGGTTTCGGCCAAGGACGCGATGATCAAGTCGGGCGTACCGACCGTACCGGGCTCCGATGGCCCGCTGCCGGAAGACGAAGAAGTCGCCCTGGCGATTGCCCGTGATGTCGGCTACCCGGTGATCATCAAGGCCGCCGGTGGCGGTGGTGGTCGCGGCATGCGCGTGGTGCACAAGGAAGAGGACCTGATTTCCTCGGCCAAGCTCACCCGTACCGAAGCCGGTGCCGCCTTCGGCAACCCGATGGTCTACCTGGAGAAGTTCCTGACCAACCCACGCCACGTGGAAGTGCAGGTCCTGTCCGACGGCCAGGGCAACGCCATCCATCTGGGCGACCGCGACTGCTCGCTGCAGCGCCGTCACCAGAAGGTACTGGAAGAAGCACCAGCCCCGGGTATCGATGAGAAAGCCCGTCAGGAAGTGTTCAAGCGTTGCGTCGATGCGTGCATCGAGATCGGCTACCGTGGTGCCGGTACTTTCGAGTTCCTGTACGAGAACGGCCGCTTCTACTTCATCGAGATGAACACCCGCGTGCAGGTTGAGCACCCGGTGTCGGAGATGGTTACCGGTATCGACATCGTCAAGGAGATGCTGAGCATCGCCGCTGGCAACAAGCTGTCGTTCCGCCAGGAAGACGTGGTTATCCGTGGCCACTCGCTGGAGTGCCGGATCAACGCCGAAGACCCGAAGAAATTCATCCCGAGCCCTGGCAAGGTCAAGCACTTCCACGCCCCAGGCGGCAACGGCGTTCGCGTCGATTCGCACCTGTACAGCGGTTATTCGGTTCCGCCGAACTACGATTCGCTGATCGGCAAGCTGATCACCTACGGCAAAGACCGCGACGAAGCCATGGCGCGCATGCGCAACGCCCTGGACGAGATCGTCGTCGACGGCATCAAGACCAACATCCCGCTGCACCGCGACCTGGTGCGTGATGAAGGCTTCTGCAAAGGCGGCGTCAACATTCACTACCTCGAACACAAGCTGGCAAACGAGCATTGATCGAATAGTGTGATGTACCAGAACCCCGGACTTGTTCCGGGGTTTTTTATTGCCTGTCGGGGCCTCATCGCCGGCAAGCCAGCTCCCACAGGTACTGCACATGGCTTGAGGCCGGCTTGAGGCCGATGCGGTCGGGGTGGGAGCTGGCTTGCCGGCGATTGGGCTCCAGCGCAGCCCCAGGGCCCTACCCCTTCATCCGCGGCATCTCGATGCGGTGCTCGTGCACACGCCGATACAAGGTAGCCCGCGAAATACCCAACGCCCGCGCTGCATCGGCCGGTTTCCAGCGATGGCGGATCAGTGCATCCAGCAACAACTGCCGGGCCGGGCAGGACACGCCGCTTTCAGCCGAGACAACCGCATCACCGCGCACCTCTTGCGGCAAATCCTGCAACTGCACCTGCCCGCCTTCACTCACCGCACAGGCATAACGCAACACCTGCCGCAGTTGGCGCAGGTTCCCCGGCCAGCGGTAAAGCAGCAGCGACTGCAACGCAGCATCCGCCAACACCACCTCCACCGAACACGCTTGCGCCTCCTCGGCCAGCAATTGGTGAATCAGCCCCAAGCGATCCTCGCGCTCTCGCAGCGGCGGCAGCTCGAACCGGGCATTGGCCAGCCGGAAGTACAGGTCCTCGCGAAAACGGCCCTCCGCCACCATCTTCGCCAAGTCGCGGTGGGTGGCGCAGATCACCTGGATATCCACCCGCTCGCGCCGTGCAGCCCCCAGCGGCGCCACTTCGCCTTCGGCCAGTACACGCAGCAGGCGGGTTTGCAGGTTCAGCGGCATGTCGCCGATTTCGTCAAGGAACAGGGTGCCGCCATCGGCCTGCTGCAACAGCCCCTGCATACCTTTGCTGGAAGCCCCGGTAAAGGCCCCGGCTACATAGCCAAACAGTTCGCTCTCGATCAGGTTTTCCGGGATGGCGGCGCAGTTTAGCGTGACAAATGGCCCGTGGCGGCGCTGGCTTTGCTGGTGCAGCTGGCGGGCAAACACTTCTTTGCCGGCCCCGGTTTCGCCTTGTACCAGCACCGCCAGGTTGCAGTCCTTGACCCGCGTGGCCAGCCGCAAATGCTGCTCGATGCGGGTGTCCTGCGCCTGCTGCAAGGGCTGCGCGCGCTGGCGTTGCTGCGGAGCGCTGACCCGGCCATACAGCCCACCCAGGCCCGGCAGGCGCTGGGCGGACGACGTGTTGACGCGCCGTAGCTGGCCCATGTCGAACAGTTCGCCAATGTGCTCGGGCAAGCGCCCCAGGTGCTGCACCAGCCGTTGCCGCGCCAGGCTGTTGATGGCCTGCAAGCGGCCATCGGCATCCCAGGCCAGCAGGTAATCGGGCTGGCTCTCCACATAACCCGGGGTGCCATGGGCGCGCATTACCCAGTGGCCTTGGGCACTGTGCATGAAGAAGGCGTTTTCGATTTCACGGGCAGTCTGCTCGACCAACTGGCGGATAAGGTGCTGGCTGCGGCGGTCGTCCGGTGACTGCAAGGCCGAGACATCCACCACCCCCAGCAACTCGCCCTGCGGGTCGAACACCGGCGCCGCGGTGCAGGTCAGGCCGATGAAGGCTGCGCGGAAGTGATCGCGCTTGTGCACCGTGACCGGGGCCTTGCTGGTCAGCACCGCCGCTACACCGCAGGTGCCCTCCTCGCCCTCCGACCAGCAGGTGCCCAGGTACAGCCCGGCCTTGCGGCAGTCATTGCGGATGGCCGATTCGACCCGGTAATCGATGGTGCGCCCCTGGGCATCGGTCAGCAGCACGCAGTAGTCGGCGCCGCGCACCCGCTCGTGCAGGCGTGCCACGGCATCGCTGGCGATGCGCAGAAACAGCTCGGCGCGTTCGCGGCATTCGTTGAGCAGGCTTTGGGACAGGATGCGCGGCCCCTGCTGGGACCCGGGGTCGAGGCGGTACAGCTCCATGGAACGGCGCCATGAATCGAGGATCAGCGCTGGCACCGGCGCCTGTGGCAGGCGGTCGGCGTTCTTCAGCACCCGGCTGACGCAGTCGACATGGGCTCGGGAGTTCGCGGCAAGCATTCAGGCCCTCCGGTTCTCGTTGCTGTTTTTATCGTTGTCCGGCCATTAAGCGCTTCCACGCATGCCCCGACAAGCACTGTGTGATTACCGGCCGGCTTGAGACGCTGCGTCTCAGCGTCTCGCCAACCCTGGCCCCGCGCTGGCACCCGGCGTCTCGCAAGCAGCGCAATGAGCACCTGCCTGAGCGCAACAAAACCGCTCTGGCACGGCCATTTCAGCCGCGCCACGAAAAGCTGGCACCGCGCTTGCTCCTGCCCTTGCAAACAAAAATACGAGGTGCGCCATGCAGCTACCCGCCCTGACCGTCGGGATCATTGCCAACCCTGCCTCTGGCCGCGACCTGCGCCGCCTGACCGCCAATGCCGGGCTCTATTCGAGCACCGACAAGGCCTCGGCGATCCAGCGCCTGCTGGCGGCCTTCGGTGCCACGGGCATCGGCCAGGTGCTGCTGCCCAGCGACATGACCGGCATAGCCGCCGCCGTGCTCAAGGCCAGCCAGGGCCCGGGCGCCCGTGACCAGCACTGGCCGGCCATCGAAATACTCGACCTGCCGCTGACCCAGACCGTTGCCGATACCCGCCTGGCCACCCGGCGCATGGTCGAGCGTGGCGTGGCGATGATCGCCGTGCTCGGTGGCGACGGCACCCACAAGGCAGTCGCTGCCGAGGCCGGTGACATACCGCTACTGACGCTGTCCACCGGCACCAACAATGCCTTCCCCGAACTGCGTGAAGCTACCAGTGCGGGCCTGGCCGGCGGCCTGCTCGCCAGCGGCCAGGTACCGGCCAGCATCGGCCTGCGCCGCAACAAGCGCCTGCTGGTGAAAGTGCCCGAGCAGCAGCTTGCCGAATGGGCCTTGGTGGAAGTGGCGGTATCGCCCCAGCGCTTCATCGGTGCCCGTGCACTCAGCCGCAGCGAAGACTTGAGCGAAGTCTTTGCCTGCTTCGCCGAGCCCCATGCCATTGGCCTGTCAGCCTTGTGCGGGCTGTGGTGCCCGGTGTCGCGCCAGGACCCGCACGGCGCCTGGGTACGCCTGAACCCCGCTGCCGAACAGGCGCTGCTCGCCCCCTTGGCGCCCGGCCTGCTGCAAGGCTGCGGCATCACCGCCAGCGGCCCGCTGACGCCCGGCGTCGCCCATCGCCTGAGCCTGGCCAGCGGCACCCTGGCCCTGGACGGCGAGCGCGAAATCGAATTCGCCGAGCACGATACGCCCACCATCACCCTCGACCACCAAGGCCCGCTGAGCGTGGATGTCGAGGCCGTCCTGGCACATGCCGCCCGCCATCACCTGCTGGCCGTCCCGCGCGGCCACCGGCTGCACCCTGCAAACCCGCGTTGAGACAACCCTGGAGAACAACAAGATGTCCAATCAACTCAGTACCGAACAACTGCTGCATGCCTATGAAGTGATGCGCACCATCCGCGCCTTCGAAGAACGCCTGCACGTGGAGTTCGCCACTGGCGAGATCCCCGGCTTCGTCCACCTGTACGCCGGCGAAGAAGCCTCCGCCGCCGGGGTCATGGCCCACCTGCGCGACAGCGACTGCATCGCCTCGACCCACCGCGGCCATGGCCACTGCATCGCCAAGGGGGTGGATGTGTACGGCATGATGGCCGAGATCTATGGCAAGAAAACCGGCGTGTGCGGCGGCAAAGGCGGCTCGATGCACATTGCCGACCTGGAAAAAGGCATGCTCGGTGCCAACGGCATCGTCGGCGCCGGTGCACCGCTGGTGGCCGGGGCGGCATTGGCAGCCAAACTCAAGGGCCGTGATGACGTGTCGGTAGCCTTCTTCGGCGATGGCGCTTCCAACGAAGGCGCCGTGTTCGAAGCCATGAACATGGCGTCGATCATGAACCTGCCGTGCATCTTCGTGGCCGAGAACAACGGCTACGCGGAGGCCACAGCCTCCAACTGGTCCGTCGCCTGCGACCACATTGCCGACCGCGCAGCCGGCTTCGGCATGCCGGGCGTCACCATCGACGGCTTCGACTTCTTTGCCGTGTACGAGGCCGCCGGCGCCGCCATCGAGCGCGCCCGTGCCGGGCAAGGGCCGTCACTGATCGAGGTCAAGCTCAGCCGCTACTACGGCCACTTCGAAGGCGATGCGCAAACCTACCGCGCGCCGGATGAAGTGAAGAACCTGCGCGAATCCCGCGACTGCCTGATGCAGTTCCGCAACAAGACCACCCGCGCCGGCCTGCTCACTGCCGAGCAACTGGACGCCATAGACGCGCGCATCGAGGACCTGATCGAAGACGCCGTGCGCCGCGCCAAGTCCGACCCCAAGCCACAGCCCGCCGACCTGCTCACCGACGTCTACGTCAGCTACCCCTGAGCCGCGGATTACAAGAACAACAGGAGAACCACCATGGCAAGAAAGATCAGCTACCAGCAGGCCATCAACGAAGCCCTGGCCCAGGAAATGCGCCGCGACAACACGGTGTTCATCATTGGTGAAGACGTCGCCGGCGGTGCCGGTGCACCCGGCGAGGAGGACGCCTGGGGTGGCGTGCTGGGCGTGACCAAGGGCCTGTATCACCAGTTCCCCGGCCGCGTGCTGGACGCTCCATTATCGGAAATCGGCTACGTCGGCGCTGCCGTCGGTGCCGCCACCCAAGGCCTGCGCCCGGTGTGCGAACTGATGTTCGTGGACTTTGCCGGCTGCTGCCTGGACCAGATCCTCAACCAGGCTGCCAAGTTTCGCTACATGTTCGGCGGCAAGGCGGTCACCCCGCTGGTGATGCGCACCATGTACGGCGCCGGCCTGCGTGCGGCCGCCCAGCACTCGCAGATGCTCACCTCGCTGTGGACGCACATCCCCGGCCTGAAGGTGGTGTGCCCTTCTTCCCCTTACGATGCCAAGGGCTTGCTGATACAGGCGATCCGCGACAACGACCCGGTGATCTTCTGTGAGCACAAGCTGCTGTACAGCATGCAGGGCGAGGTGCCGGAAGAGGTGTACACCGTGCCGTTCGGTGAGGCCAACTTCCTGCGTGATGGCGACGATGTGACCTTGGTCACCTATGGGCGCATGGTCCATGTAGCACTTGAAGCCGCCAACAACCTGGCCCGCCAGGGCATCGACTGCGAAGTGCTGGACCTGCGCACCACCAGCCCGCTGGACGAAGACAGCATTCTTGAAAGTGTGGAAAAAACCGGCCGCCTGGTGGTGATCGACGAAGCCAACCCGCGCTGCTCGATGGCCACCGACATCAGCGCGCTGGTGGCGCAGAAGGCCTTCGGCGCACTCAAGGGCCCGATCGAGATGGTCACTGCACCGCACACCCCGGTGCCGTTCTCCGATGCCCTGGAAGACCTGTACATCCCTGACGCGGCGAAGATCGAAGCGGCCGTGCGCAAGGTGATCGAAGCCGCAAGGAGTGCCGCATGAGCCAGATCCATACCCTGACCATGCCCAAGTGGGGCCTGTCGATGACCGAAGGCCGGGTGGATACCTGGCTCAAGCAGGAGGGTGACGAAATCAACAAGGGCGACGAGGTGCTGGACGTCGAGACCGACAAGATCAGCAGCAGCGTCGAAGCCCCGTTCAGTGGCGTGTTGCGCCGCCAGGTGGCCAAGCCGGATGAAACCCTGCCAGTGGGCGCGTTGCTGGCCGTGGTGGTGGAAGGCGAAGCCGAAGAAGCCGAAATCGATGCGCTGGTGCAGCGCTTCCAGGCCGAGTTCGTCGCCGAGGGGGGCGCCGATCAGGCCCAGGGGCCGGCCCCACAGAAGGCAGAGGTTGGCGGCCGCCTGCTGCGCTGGTTCGAGTTGGGGGAAGGTGGCACGCCGCTGGTGCTGGTGCACGGTTTTGGCGGCGACCTCAACAACTGGCTGTTCAACCACCCGGCATTGGCCGCTGAACGCCGCGTGATCGCACTCGACCTGCCGGGGCACGGCGAGTCGGCCAAGGCCCTGCAGCGGGGCGACCTGGATGAACTGAGCGAAACCGTGCTGACCCTGCTCGACCACCTGGACATCGCCAAGGCCCACCTGGCGGGCCATTCCATGGGCGGCGCGGTAAGCCTCAACGTGGCACGCCTGGCGCCGCAGCGGGTGGCCAGCCTCAGCCTGGTCGCCAGTGCCGGCCTGGGCGAAGCGATCAACGGGCAGTACTTGCAAGGCTTCGTCGCCGCCGCCAACCGCAACGCCCTCAAACCGCAGATGGTGCAACTGTTTGCCGACCCGGCGCTGGTCACCCGGCAAATGCTGGAGGACATGCTCAAGTTCAAGCGCCTGGAAGGTGTTGATGACGCCTTGCGCCAGCTGGCATCAGCCATTGCCGACGGCGACCGCCAGCGCCACGACCTGCGCGGGGTGCTGGGGCAGCATCCGGCACTGGTGGTGTGGGGCGGCAAGGACGCGATCATCCCGGCCAGCCATGCCGAAGGCCTGGAGGCAGAAGTACTGGTGCTGCCCGAGGCTGGGCATATGGTGCAGATGGAGGCGGCTGAAGAGGTGAATCGGAGGATGGCGGATTTTTTGCGGGGGCATTGAAGGGTATGACTTGAGCTCTTGCGTGTCTGTGAGATCGAGCGCCGCCCGCGCGGCGCTTCGCAGCACAAGGCTGCTCCTACATTTGTTTCGGGCCAGTCACTCCTGCACCCTAGGCGCGCGCCCCCTGGATGTATGACAGGAGATTGATGAAGAGCAGCTGGGGCCGCGCGGAAAAGGTTCAGGTAGTACTGGCCCGAAACAAATGTAGGAGCAGCCTTGTGCTGCGAAGCGCCGCGCGGGCGGCGCTCGATCTCACAGGCAATGAACAACCCAAGGCATGCGCCTGTCTGCCCACCCTCGATCCCCCGACATTCACCTCGCAGCCATCTCGCAGCCATCTCGCCGCGCCGGCCTGTTGTCTCATCTGCTTATGCCCTATCTGTCTCGGCCCCTTATTCTGCGTCATACTCGGCAGACCTATTGCCCGGTCCTCGCCATGCGTCCACTGCTCCCCATTACCCTGGTCCTGCTGCTCGCCGCCTGTGGCGATGGCGAATCGCTGCTTGCGCCGGACGCACGCCTGCCGGACGGGGGGCGTTACCGGGGGCAGGTGGTTGATGGCCTGCTGCAGGGCGAGGGCCGTATCGACTACCCCAACGGCAGCTGGTACGCCGGCGGCTTCAAGGACGGCCAGTGGCATGGCCAGGGCGAATGGCATGGCCAGAACGGCGAGGTGTACCGTGGCCAGTTCGCCGAGGGGCTGTTCCAGGGGCTGGGCGACCTGACCACGCCGGGCAGCCACTATGGCGGCACCTTCAAGCACGGCCGCCGCGACGGCGAAGGCACGCTCAAGCAAGCCGACCAGACCTACCGCGGCCAGTTCAAGGACGACCTGTACGATGGCGCGGGCGAGCTGGAACTGGCCGACGGCAGCCGCTACCAGGGCCTGTTCGCCAAGGGCAAGCCCAACGGCGCCGGGGTGCGCAGCGATGCCAGCGGCAACCAGTTCAGTGGCCGCTTCGTCAACGGCCAGCTGCAAGGCAGCGGCACGTACGACAGCGTCGACGGCGAGCAGTACATCGGTGAGTTCAAGGACAATCGCCTGGAAGGCCGGGGCCGCTACGAAAACGCCGATGGCGATGTATGGATCGGCGAATTCAAGGACGGCGCGCTGATGGGTGAAGGCGAACTGCTGGGCAGTGACGGCAGCCACTACAAGGGCGAATTCGTCGACTGGCGCCTGTCGGGCCGGGGCAGCCTGCAACTGGCCGACGGCAGCACCTACGTCGGCGGTTTCCTGAACGATGCCTACCATGGCCATGGGCAGCTGACCTTGCCAAGCGGCCAGGTCGAAGGTGGCACCTGGGCCAACGGTGTGCGCGTACGCGATCAGAAAGGCAAGCTGCTGCCTGACCCACTGGACCTGGCCCTGCTCAACCAGGGCCGGCTGCTGGAAGAGGCGCTGGCCCGGGTACCGCGCTCAACGCCGCCCATCCAGCTGTACAGCCTGGTGGTGGCCGGCGATGGCCAGCAAAGCGTGTTCCTGCGCGAAGCCGACTACGTCAGCAACATGCTCAAGGTGCGCTTTGGCGCCCGCGGCCAGGTGACCCTGGTCAACCACCGTGACCACATGGCCACCCGCCCCATGGCCACCCGCGAGAACCTCACCCGCGCCGCCAGTACCCTGGCCGAACGCAGCGGCCCCGAAGACCTGGTGTTCATCTACCTCACCAGCCATGGCAGCCAGGACCATCAGTTGGTGCTCGACCAGCCGCGCCTGCAACTGGCCGACCTTTCTGCCGACGAACTGGCCACTGCCCTGGCGCCATTGAAGGACCGCGACAAGGTAATCGTCATCTCGGCTTGCTATTCAGGGGGCTACATCGCCCCGCTCAAGGACGATCGCACGGTGATCATGACCGCCGCCCGGGCCGACCGCGTATCCTTCGGGTGCTCGGAAGAAGCCGACTTCACCTACTTTGGCGATGCGTTGTTCGCAGAAGCACTGAACCAGACCGACGACCTGAAACAGGCGTTTGAACTGGCACGCTCCAGCGTTGCCGAAAGAGAACAAAGGGAAGGCTTCGAGGCCTCGGAGCCGCAGCTGTGGGCACCGCCAGCAGTACTGGAACACTGGCAGCACCTGCGCCGGCAACAGGCCGAAGAAGCATTGCGTAACGCCGCACAGGCCAACGTGGGGGCACAGGCAAAAACACCTGGCAGCCACTAGACTTGTGTGTAACAAGGGAGAGACATCATGTATTTGACGCCTCAGCATGTCCTGCTTGCCGGTGCTACCGGCCTGACCGGTGAACACCTGCTGGACCGCCTGCTCAACGAACCCACCATCACCCGCGTACTGGCGCCTACGCGCCGGCCGCTGGCCGAGCACCCGCACCTGGAAAACCCGGTGGGCGACCCGGCGGTATTCCTTCCACAGCTGGCCGGGCGGGTCGATATCGCTTACTGCTGCCTGGGCACCACGCTGAAACAGGCCGGCTCCGAATCGGCCTTCCGCGCAGTGGACCTGGACATGGTAGTGGCGTTCAGCAAGCGTGCCCGGGAGATGGGCGCGCGGCATCTGCTGGTGGTCAGTGCGCTGGGCGCCGACCCGAAATCGTCGATTTTCTACAACCGGGTCAAGGGCGAAATGGAAGAGGCGCTCAAGGCGCAGGACTGGCCGCAACTGACCATCGTGCGGCCGTCATTGCTGCTGGGCGAGCGAATCGAGCCACGGCTGGCAGAACAACTGGTTTCGCCGTTTTCGAGGTTGATACCTGGCAAGTACCGGGGGATCGAGGCGTGTACCTTGGCCCGGGCCTTGTGGCGGTTGGCGCTGGAGGAAGAGGACGGGGTGCGGATTGTGGAGTCGGATGAGCTTCGCAAGTTGGGCAAGATATAAGCGTCACCTGAAAGGGCCTCTTCGCGGGCAAGCCCGCGAAAGGGCCGTCACAGGCCGCCGGTGGCCTGGAAGCCGACACCGGCCGCAGTCAGCAATGACAACGGCAACAACAGGGTATCCAGAAGCATGCTGCCAGGCAGGTCCAGGCGTGGATACGCCGGTGCATCAGCCCCGTAATGATCGCGCGGGCAGCACCCGCCATTGATCACGTACAAATCCAGCCGGGTACCGGCATACACCACCGGCGCCCCAGGTTTTGCAGCATCCAGCGTGCGCACCGTGGCGCAGCCACCCAGCATCACCAGCGCCGCCACCCCCAACAGCGCTCGCTTCAATCATCCACCCCGAAGTGGTGCTCGCCCCAACGCGGCAACATGTCCTGGGGAATGGCCAGCAGGTTGAGAATGCGCGCAACGACAAAGTCGACCAGGTCGTCGATGGTCTGCGGCTGGTGATAGAAGCCGGGCGCCGCCGGCAGGATCACCGCACCCATTTGCGACAGCTTGAGCAT
Source organism: Pseudomonas sp. SIMBA_067 (assembly GCF_046534675.1). Lineage (NCBI taxonomy): Bacteria > Pseudomonadati > Pseudomonadota > Gammaproteobacteria > Pseudomonadales > Pseudomonadaceae > Pseudomonas > Pseudomonas sp. SIMBA_067. The sequence continues at coordinate 58,529 of NZ_JAWRYH010000014.1, forward strand.
GTTCTCCAGGTGGATGGTGGAAAACGGCGCCTCGCGCGGCACCAGGATCAGCTGGCGCCGCTCCTTGAGGGTAACGTCGGCAGCGCGTTCGATCAGGTTGTTGCAAGCCCCCGTGGCAATCGCCGACAGGGTGCCGGTGGAACAGGGCACCACTACCATCGCCGCCGGGGCGCCGGAGCCGGAGGCTACCGGCGACATCCAGTCTTCCTTGCCGTACACACGGATCTGCCCATCGGCGGCGCCGGTGTATTCGGTAAGGAATGCCTGCATCGCCTGGGGCTTGGCCGGCAGCACCACGTCGGTCTCGGTGGCCATGACCAGTTGCGCTGCCTTGGAGATCAGGAAATGCACCTCACGGTCCTCGCGCACCAGGCAATCGAGCAGGCGCAGGCCATACTGGGCGCCCGAGGCGCCCGTCATGGCCAGGGTGATGCGTTCCGGCCCGCTCACTTCAGGGCCTCGGCCAGCTTGCCGTGCAGGCCACCGAAGCCGCCGTTGCTCATGATCACCACGTGGGTGCCCGGGCGTGCCTGACCTTTGACCCGCTCGATGATCGCGTCGAGGCTGTCGGCCACCACGCTCGGTACCTTGCACTTCGCCGCAGTGGCGGCCAGGTCCCAGCCGAGGTTGGCCGGGGCGTACCAGATCACCTGATCGGCGTCGTTGACGCTTTCCGGCAAACCGTCACGGTGGGCGCCGAGCTTCATCGAGTTGGAGCGTGGTTCGATCACGGCAATCACCGGCGCCTCGCCAACGCGCTTGCGCAGGCCGTCGAGGGTGGTGGCGATGGCGGTCGGGTGGTGGGCGAAGTCATCGTAGATGGTCACGCCCTGTACTTCGGCAACCTTTTCCATGCGCCGCTTGACGCTCTTGAAGGCGCTCAGGCCTTCGATACCCATGGCCGGCACCACGCCAACATGGCGGGCCGCTGCCAAGGTAGCCAAGGCGTTGGCGACGTTGTGCTGGCCAGTCATTGCCCAGTCCACCACACCCTGCGCCTCACCCTCGAACAGCACTTCGAAACGCGAGCCGTCGGGGCTGAGCAGGCGCGCCTGCCACTGGCCACCTTCACCGGTCGTCTGTACCGGGGTCCAGCAGCCCATGCCGATGACCCGCTCCAGCGCTTGCTCGGTGGTGGGGTGAATGACCAGGCCTTCGCCCGGGATGGTGCGCACCAGGTGGTGGAACTGCCGCTCGATCGAGGCCAGGTCCGGGAAGATGTCCGCATGATCGAACTCAAGGTTGTTGAGGATCGCGGTACGTGGGTGGTAGTGGACAAACTTCGAGCGCTTGTCGAAGAAGGCGCTGTCGTATTCATCGGCTTCGACCACGAAGAACGGCGTGTCGCCCAGGCGCGCCGACACCGAGAAGTTCTGCGGCACACCTCCAATCAGGAAGCCCGGGCTCATGCCGGCATGTTCCAGCACCCAGGCCAGCATGCTGCTGGTGGTGGTCTTGCCATGAGTGCCGGCAACGGCCAGTACCCAGCGGCCTTGCAGCACGTGGTCCGCCAGCCATTGCGGGCCGGACACATAAGGCAGGCCCTTGTTCAGCACGTACTCCACGGCCGGGTTGCCACGCGACATGGCATTGCCGATGACCACCAGGTCTGGCGCCGGGTCCAGCTGGGCTGGGTCATAGCCTTGGGTCAACTCGATGCCCTGGGCTTCGAGCTGGGTGCTCATCGGGGGATAGACGTTGGCGTCCGAGCCGGTGACGCGATGGCCAAGTTCCTTGGCCAGCACCGCCAGCGAACCCATGAAAGTGCCGCAAATACCGAGAATGTGAATATGCATGGTCGACCTCGCAAAACATCGAGGCAGGGTAGCCCAGGGCGCGACAAATCGCACCCGCTGTTTCGCTCAGTCGGCCCTGGTGATGCCGTGTTTGCGCAGTTTTCGATACAAGGTATTGCGGCTTATGCCCAGGAGCTCGGCGACGCGGGTCAGATGCCAGTGTTTTGCCTCCAGGGTCGCCAGCAGCGCATGGCGCTCGGCCTCTTTCAACGCTGCCGGCCCTATCGCCGGCAAGCCAGCTCCCACAGGTGCAGCGTCAGCTTCGAAAGCACTGTTTACCCTGTAGGTGCAACTGCCTTCTAGCGCCGGTTCTGGCCTTGTCGCAGGCAAGCCGGACCCCCCTGGATTTACAAATGGCTTGAAGCCAGTGTGGTCGGGGTGGGAGCTGGCTTGCCGGCGATCCAGGGCAAAGCCCTCGCGGACGACGGCGGGGAGATCCGAGAACATGATTCGGGCATCTTCGCAAAGCGCTACCAATGTACGCAGCACATTGCGCATCTGCCGCACGTTCCCCGGCCAGGTGAAGTCCAGCAGCGCCTGGCGCGCACTGGGCTCCAGCTCGACCCGATGCCCCTGCGCCTCCTGACGCAGCAGGAAGTCCAGCAACTGCGCCTTGTCACTGCGATCGCGCACCGCCGGCAACGCCACCTCCAGGCCATTGAGGCGGTAATACAGGTCCTCGCGGAAACTGCCCTGCTCCACCCGTTCCAGCAGGTGGCGGTGGGTAGCGCTGACAATGCGCACGTCAACCGCTTGCGGTTCACCCCCGATCGGCACCACCTGGCGCTCTTCCAGCACCCGCAGCAGGCGGGTTTGCAGGGCCAGCGGCATGTCGCCGATCTCGTCCAGTAGCAAGGTCCCGCCGTCAGCCTGCAACAGCTTGCCGCGCATGCCTTCCTTGCGTGCGCCGGTAAAGCTGCCACCGCGGTAACCGAACAGCTCGCTTTCAATCAGGCTCTCCGGGATCGAGGCGCAGTTGATGGCGACAAACGGCTTGCCGCGCCGCTCGCTGGCCTGGTGCACGGCCTGGGCGAACGCCTCCTTGCCACAACCGGTTTCGCCGCGCAGCAGCAACGGCACGTCACGCTCGAACACCCGCACGCAGCGGCGAAAATCGTTGTGCAACGCCGGGTCGAGCAGGCAGATGGCCGGTTCCACCTCGCGCACGGGCTGGCGGTAGGCGGTGGGCACAGACCACACCGGCGTACGTGCCTTGCCGCGCAGGCTGGCGAACACCTGGCGGCCGTCCACCGTGCGTAGCGGCCAGACCGTACTGCCTGCGGGCATGGCGCGGTTGAACAACTCGTCGTGGCTGCAGGCAAAGAAGCGCTGCACGGGTTTGCCCAGCACGCCACCGCGCACGGTACCCAGCAGGTTCAGCGCGCTCTGGTTGGCCGCGCAGATGCGCCCGTCACCGTCGAAGGCCAGCAGCCCTTCGCTGAACAGGCCGACCGACTCGGCCTGCAGGTGGAAACGCAGCAGCCACTGCTGCTCGAAATGGCGCAGGAAATAGCAGCTTTCGATCATCTTCGCCGAAAGGTTGACCAACGCCATGGTGTGGAACTGGCTCTGGCGCGAAACATCGGGCCGGGCCGACGACACATCAAGCACCGCCAGCAGTTCGCCATGGGGGTCGAACACCGGGCTGGCCGAGCAGGTCAGGCCGGTATGGCGGCCACGAAAGTGCTCGTTCTGGTGGATGGTCAGGGCCTGGCGCTCGACCAGGCAGGTGCCGATGCCGTTCGTGCCCTCGCGCGCTTCGCTCCAGTCGGCGCCCAGCCACAGCCCGGCACGCTCGAAGCTGCGCCGCTCGGTGGGCGCGCTGACGCAGTTGAGGATCACCCCGCGGGCGTCGGTCAGCAGTACCGCATGGCCGGCCCCGGAAAGCTGCTGGTGCAGGCTGTTCATTTCAGGGTCGGCAATTTGCAGCACCTGGCGCAGGCGCTCGCGGCTTTCCAGCAGGCGCCCGTGCTCAAGCACCACCGGGGCCGCGATCACAGCAGGGTCGAGGTGGTAGTCCTCCAGGCAACGCAGCCAGGAGCGGGCGATGGACGGGTCACTGCCGCCCTCCCCGGCGCCACCATGGGCAACGGTATGGACTTGCTGGGCATGGCGACTGAAATGATTGCTCTGCATTGTTGTAGTTCTCTGCAGATAGAGAGTCACATCAGCATCCTCCACCCGGGAAGGCTTTGCAATGCAGCCTGCCGTGACGTATCGCAAATGGCACAAAGTGTCACCCCCGCGTGTACCGGCGCTGGCACAACGGCCGCTCACCGGGGCCGGGCAACTGACCCAAATCATTGATTTGCCTGGGGTGCCCAACGCTGGCCCAACCTTTGCTCTACGCTTCTCAACTCCTCAACAAACATAACAGCCAGGAGACACACCATGCGTTACGCACATCCCGGTACCGACGGCGCGAAGGTTTCCTTCAAGAACCGCTACGGCAACTACATCGGTGGCGAGTTCGTAGCTCCGGTCCAGGGGCAGTACTTCGAGAATACGTCCCCGGTGAATGGCAAACTGATTGCCGAATTCCCCCGCTCCACTGCCGAAGACATCGATAAAGCGCTCGACGCTGCCCACGCCGCTGCCGACGCCTGGGGCCGCACTTCAGTGCAGGACCGCTCCAACGTGCTGTTGAAGATTGCCGACCGCATCGAGCAGAACCTTGAACTGCTGGCCATCACCGAAACCTGGGACAACGGCAAACCTGTCCGCGAAACCCTCAACGCCGACATTCCGCTGGCCGTCGACCACTTCCGCTATTTCGCCGGCTGCATCCGCGCCCAGGAAGGCGGCGCTGCCGAGATCAACGAAGGCACCGTGGCTTATCACATCCACGAGCCGCTGGGCGTCGTCGGGCAGATCATTCCGTGGAACTTCCCGATCCTGATGGCGGCCTGGAAGCTGGCGCCTGCGCTGGCCGCCGGTAACTGCGTGGTGCTCAAGCCTGCCGAGCAGACGCCACTGGGCATCACCGTGCTGCTGGAAGTGATCGGCGACCTGCTGCCACCTGGCGTACTCAACGTGGTGCAAGGCTACGGCCGCGAAGCCGGTGAAGCCCTGGCCACCAGCAAGCGTATCGCCAAGATCGCCTTCACCGGGTCTACCCCGGTGGGCTCGCACATCATGAAATGCGCGGCCGAAAACATCATCCCGTCCACCGTCGAGCTGGGCGGCAAGTCGCCGAACGTGTACTTCGAAGACATCATGCAGGCCGAGCCAAGCTTCATCGAGAAGGCTGCCGAGGGCATGGTGCTGGCGTTCTTCAACCAGGGCGAGGTGTGCACCTGCCCGTCGCGTGCCCTGGTACAGGAGTCGATCTACCCGCAGTTCATGGAAGTGGTGATGAAGAAGGTGCTGCAGATCAAGCGCGGCGACCCGCTGGACACCGACACCATGGTCGGCGCCCAGGCTTCGCAGCAGCAGTTCGAGAAGATTCTCTCGTACCTGCAGATCGCCCAGGAAGAAGGCGCCGAGTTGCTGACCGGCGGCAAGGTCGAGAAGCTGGAAGGCTCGCTGGCCACCGGTTACTACATCCAGCCGACCCTGCTCAAGGGCAACAACAAGATGCGCGTGTTCCAGGAAGAAATCTTTGGCCCGGTGGTCAGCGTCACCACCTTCAAGGACGAAGCCGAAGCACTGGCGATTGCCAACGACACCGAGTTCGGCCTGGGTGCCGGCGTGTGGACCCGTGACATCAACCGTGCCTACCGCATGGGCCGCGGGATCAAGGCCGGGCGTGTGTGGACCAACTGCTACCACCTGTACCCGGCGCATGCGGCGTTTGGCGGGTACAAGAAGTCCGGCGTCGGCCGTGAGACCCACAAGATGATGCTGGATCACTATCAGCAGACCAAGAACCTGCTGGTGAGCTACGACATCAACCCGTTGGGCTTCTTCTAAACCGCGTCGCGGCCTTCGCGGGCTCGCCCGCTCCCACAGGTTCATCGTTGCTTCCAGAACCGATGCAATACCTGCGGGAGCGGGCAAGCCCGCGAAGAGGCCGGACCTGATCTACACAAAACCCAGAGCGGCAACCGTGCACCAACCGCTCTGGCTCGCTTCCTGCAGTACACATCACCATCGGCCCGAACCCTTCCGGCCACCAAGAAAAACAACAGGTGAATCTATGCCAAGCGATCATTCCGCCGGCTCGCCGGCAGGCTCTTCCGTCGACTTCGAAAAAGTCGGGTCGGACTATTTCCAGCAACGTGAACTGAAAAAAGGCGCCGCCGGCTGGGTACTGCTGGTCGGCCTGGGCGTGGCCTATGTCATCTCCGGCGACTATGCCGGCTGGAACTTCGGCCTGGCCCAGGGCGGCTGGGGCGGCATGTTCCTCGCCACCTTGCTGATGGCCACCATGTACCTGTGCATGTGCTTCTCGCTGGCCGAACTGTCGTCGATGATCCCCACCGCAGGCGGCGGCTACGGTTTTGCCCGCAGTGCCTTCGGCCCATGGGGCGGCTTCCTGACCGGCACGGCAATCCTCATCGAATACGCCATTGCGCCCGCGGCCATCGCCGTGTTCATCGGCGCCTATTGCGAGTCACTGTTCGGCATCGGCGGCTGGGTGATCTACCTGGCGTTCTATATCGTGTTCATCGGCATCCACATCTTCGGCGTGGGTGAAGCGTTGAAACTGATGTTCATCATCACCGCCGTCGCCGCCATCGCCCTGGCGGTGTTCCTGGTGAGCATGGTGCCCCATTTTGATGCAGCCAACCTGTTCGACATCGCCAAAACGGACGCAGTAGGCGCCAGCAGCTTCCTGCCGTTCGGCTATGTCGGCGTGTGGGCGGCCATCCCTTACGCCATCTGGTTCTTCCTTGCCGTCGAAGGCGTGCCGCTGGCTGCCGAAGAAACCAAGAACCCCAAGCGTGACCTGCCACGCGGCCTGATCGGCGCCATGCTGGTACTGCTGGCCTTCGCCCTGCTGATCCTGGTGGTCGGCCCCGGCGGTGCAGGCTCCGAAGCGCTGAAGGCATCCGGCAACCCGCTGGTTGAAGCGCTGTCCAAGGCCTACGGCGGCAGCACCTGGATGGGCGGCTTCGTCAACCTGGTCGGCCTGGCCGGGCTGATCGCCAGCTTCTTCTCGATCATCTATGCCTATTCCCGGCAGATCTTTGCCCTGTCCCGTGCCGGCTACCTGCCGCGCAAACTGTCGGAGACCAACAAAAGCAAGGCCCCGGTGCTGGCCCTGATCATCCCCGGCATCATCGGCTTTGCCCTGTCGCTGACCGGCCAGGGCGACTTGCTGATCCTGGTGGCGGTGTTCGGCGCTACGCTGTCCTATGTGCTGATGATGGCCGCGCACATCACCCTGCGCATCCGCCGGCCGAAGATGGAGCGCCCGTACCGCACCCCCGGTGGCATCTTCACTTCAGGTGTGGCGCTGGTGCTGGCGTGCATCGCCGTGGTTGCCGGCTTCCTGGTCGACCCACGGGTGGTGATTGGCGCCGCAGTGATCTATGCGGTACTAATTGCCTACTTTGCTTTCTACAGCCGCCACCACCTGGTCGCGGGCACGCCGGAAGAGGAATTCGCCGCCATCCAGCAGGCCGAAGAGGCCTTGCACTGATTGCCGCCACCCGCCGCGGGGCAACCCGCGGCTCTGGAGATTCTGTATGGCAAGTTTCGTACACACGGTAGGCCACCTGGTCTACCGCTTCGACAGCCTCAAGGACGTGATGGCCAAGGCCAGCCCGGCCCGCTCGGGGGACTTCCTGGCAGGCGTCGCGGCCAGCAATGACGGCGAGCGTGTCGCTGCGCAGATGGCGCTGGCCAATATCCCGCTGCCCCATTTCCTCAATGAAGCCCTGATCCCATACGAAGCCGATGAAGTCACCCGGCTGATCATCGACACCCACGATGCCCAGGCCTTCGCCCCGGTCAGCCACCTGACCGTGGGCGGCTTGCGCGACTGGCTGCTGAGCGAAGAGGCCAATGAAGACAGCCTGCGCGCCCTGGCGCCAGGGCTGACACCGGAAATGGCTGCGGCCGTGTCGAAGATCATGCGCGTGCAGGACCTGGTGCTGGTGGCGCAGAAGATTCGCGTGGTCACCCGGTTCCGCGGCACCATGGGCTTGCGCGGGCGCTTGTCTACGCGCTTGCAGCCCAACCACCCGACCGACGAGCCGGCCGGTATCGCCGCCAGCATTCTTGACGGCCTGCTGTACGGCAACGGCGACGCGATGATCGGCATCAACCCGGCCACCGACAGCATCGCCTCGATCTGTGCCCTGCTGGAAATGCTCGACGCCATCATCCAGCGCTACGACATCCCCACCCAGGCCTGCGTGCTGACCCATGTCACCACCTCGATCGAGGCGATCAACCGTGGCGTGCCGCTGGACCTGGTGTTCCAGTCCATTGCCGGCACCGAGGCGGCCAACGCCGGGTTTGGCATCAACCTGAACGTGTTGCAGGAGGGTTACGAAGCGGGCCTGTCGCTGAAACGCGGCACCCTCGGGCAAAACCTGATGTATTTCGAAACCGGCCAGGGCAGCGCACTGTCGGCCAACGCCCACCATGGCGTCGACCAGCAAACCTGCGAGACCCGCGCCTATGCCGTGGCCCGCCACTTCAAGCCGTTTCTGGTCAACACCGTGGTCGGTTTCATCGGCCCGGAGTACTTGTACAACGGCAAGCAGATCATCCGCGCGGGCCTGGAAGACCACTTCTGCGGCAAGCTGCTGGGCGTGCCGATGGGCTGCGACATCTGCTACACCAACCACGCCGAAGCCGACCAGGACGACATGGACACCCTGCTGACCCTGCTGGGGGTGGCCGGGATCAACTTCATCATGGGCATCCCCGGCTCCGACGACATCATGCTCAACTACCAGACCACCTCGTTCCACGACGCGCTGTACGCGCGCCAGACTCTGGGCCTGAAGCCCGGGCCGGAATTCGAGGCATGGCTGGCCCGCACCGGCATCTTCACCCAGGCCGATGGCCGGGTGCGCTTTGGTGACAACCTGCCAGCGGCCTTCCGCCAGGCCTTGGCACAGCTTGCATAGGGATGACCATGGACCATCGCACGCCTACCCCCGACAACCCTTGGCTGGCCCTGCGCAACCTGACCCCGGCGCGCATCGCCCTGGGCCGTGCCGGCACCAGCCTGCCGACCGGGGCGCAGCTGGACTTCCAGTTCGCCCATGCCCAGGCCCGCGATGCCGTGCACCTGGCCTTCGACCATGCCGGCCTGGCTACCCAGCTGGGTGACCGCGGGCGCGAAAGCCTGGTGCTGCACAGCGCTGCCAGTGACCGCCACCAGTACCTGCAGCGCCCGGACCTGGGCCGGCGCCTGGACGAAGAGTCGATTGCCACCCTGCGCCAGCATGCACAGGCCAACCCCGGCGGCGTCGACCTGGCCATTGTGGTCGCCGATGGCCTGTCGGCGCTGGCCGTGCACCGCCACGCATTGCCGTTCCTGGCCCGTTTCGAGGAACAGGCCGCCGCTGACGGCTGGACCAGCGCCCCGGTTGTGCTGGTGCAGCAGGGCCGCGTGGCAGTGGCTGACGAGGTTGGTGAACTGCTGGGCGCACGGATGACCGTGATGCTGATCGGCGAGCGCCCGGGGCTGAGTTCCCCCGACAGCCTTGGCCTGTATTTCACCTACGGGCCAAAAGTCGGCCTGACCGATGCCTACCGCAACTGCATCTCCAACATCCGCCTGGAGGGGTTGAGCTATGGCATGGCGGCGCACCGCCTGTTGTACCTGATGCGCGAAGCCTGCCGTCGGCAGCTTTCCGGAGTGAATCTCAAGGATGAAGCCGAGGTCCATAGCCTGGAAAGTGAGCACACTGGTAACCAGAAAGGCAACTTCCTGCTCGGCAAAGAGTAAACAACATGTCACGGAAGGCGGATTGCACTTGTGACGCGCATTGGGCAGCATGCCCTTGAAAGCCGCTGGCATTCCGCTGTTTCCCTAAATGGACTCTGAGGGCCGCACATGCGCATCATCAAGGCAACCCTGGAACACCTCGACCTGCTCACGCCATTGTTCGTCAAGTACCGTGAGTTCTACGGGCAGCTCCCCTACCCCGACAGCTCGCGCAGCTTCCTGGAAAAGCGCCTGAAGCGGGATGAATCAGTGATCTACCTGGCACTTCCCGATGATGACGACAGCAAGTTAATGGGCTTTTGCCAGCTCTACCCAAGCTACTCGTCGCTGTCGCTCAAGCGCGTGTGGATTCTCAACGACATCTACGTGGCCGAAGATTCGCGACGCATGCTGGTGGCCGACCATCTGATGCGTGAAGCGAAGAAAATGGCCAAGGAAACCAACGCCGTGCGCATGCGGGTGTCGACCAGCGCGAACAATGAGGTCGCGCACAGGACCTACGAATCCATCGGGTTTCGTGAAGATACCGAGTTCAAGAGCTACATCCTGCCCATCAGCCAGGATTGATCTGTCAAAACGGTTCACCGCATTTGTAGGAGCAGCCTTGCGCTGCGAAAGGGCCGAGATTGCCTGTGGCATCACTGGCCTCTTCGCAGCGCAAGGCTGCTCCATGAGCTCGGTGCTGACACAAAACAGTCCCTATCGTAACCCCCCGCTACAAACTCCCCGGGCATGATCCTCACTTCGCCGTATAATGCCCCACCTGTCATGCGTGAAAATTTACCCATCCCCAGGTAACCCAGCCTACGCCCAAGAACACAGGTGCTGTACATGGATTTCAACCCGTTGGACCTTATCCTGCATCTCGATGCCTACCTCGATCTGCTGGTCACCAATTACGGTCCCTGGATCTACGCCATCCTTTTCACCGTGATCTTCTGCGAAACCGGGCTGGTGGTAATGCCCTTCCTGCCGGGCGACTCGCTGCTGTTCATCGCCGGCGCCGTAGCGGCGGGTGGCGGTATGGATCCGGTGCTGCTGGCTGGCCTGTTGATGGCTGCCGCAATCCTGGGCGACAGCACCAACTACGTGATCGGCCGAACAGCCGGCGAGCGGTTGTTCAACAATCCCGACTCGAAAATATTCCGCCGCGACTACCTGCAGCGCACCCATGAGTTCTATGAACGCCATGGCGGCAAGACCGTGACGCTGGCGCGCTTCCTGCCCATCCTGCGCACCTTCGCACCGTTCGTCGCCGGCATCGCCCACATGCATTACCCACGTTTCCTGGGCTTCAGCGTTGCCGGTTCAATCCTGTGGGTCGGCGGCCTGGTCACCCTGGGCTACTTCTTCGGCAACGTGCCATTCATCAAGCAGCACCTGTCGCTGATGGTGGTGGGCATCATCATCCTGTCGCTGGTACCGATGATCCTCGGCCTGTTGCGCGGCCGCCTGGGCCGTGCGGCCAAGGCTCACTGAACACTTAGAGAACAGCAGGCATGTGGTCGTTCAGCGCCTGGCGGCGCAAGCGCGCACTGGCGCGCTACCCCATCGAGCCAAAGCAGTGGCAGGCCGTGCGCGAGCGCTTGCCCATGCTGGACGGCATCAGCGACGACGAAGATCACTGGCTGCGCGAAGCCTGCATCCTTTTCCTGCTCGACAAGCACCTCACCTGCCTGCCAGGTGTCGAACCCGACGACGAGCAGCGCCTGTTGCTGGCCGCCCAGGCGCAGTTGCCGCTGCTGCACCTGGGCGAGCTGAACTGGTACCAGGGCTTCCACGAAATCATCCTGTACCCCGACGATTTCAAGAGCCCCCAGCGCCACCGCGATGCCAGTGGCGTGGAGCACGTGTGGGACGGCGAGCACAGCGGCGAGGCCTGGCAACAGGGGCCGATCATCCTGGCCTGGAACGGCGTGCTGGCCAGCGGTGGCTGGGAGGCCTACAACCTGGTCATCCATGAGCTGGCGCACAAGCTCGACATGCTCAACGGCGATGCCAACGGCCTGCCGCCGCTGCACAGCGGCATGCCGGTGGATGAGTGGGCAACGGCCATGCAGCAGGCCTACGACGACCTCAACCGCCAGCTGGACAACAACCCCGACGCCGAAACCGCCATCGACCCGTATGCCGCGGAAAACCCGGCGGAGTTCTTTGCTGTCACCAGCGAATACTTCTTTAGTGCCCCCGACCTGCTGCATCAGGCTTATCCACAGGTCTACCACCAGTTGTCGCAGTTCTACCGGCAAGACCCGCTGGCGCGGCTGCTTCGGCTGCAGGCCGAACACCCCGAGTACCGCGAAAGCCACGCCTGACGGGGCCGCACATCCGGCCAGGCGTGGCATGCCCCGGCAGAATGTGCCTATAATCGCCGCCACTTTTTTGGTCAAACACGGGGGCACTGCCCAATGAGCTACAGCAAGATTCCGGCGGGCAAAGACCTGCCGAACGACATCTACGTCGCCATCGAAATCCCGGCCAACCACGCGCCGATCAAATACGAGATCGACAAGGACAGCGACACCCTGTTCGTCGACCGTTTCATGGCTACCCCGATGTTCTACCCAGCCAACTACGGCTTCATCCCGAACACCCTGGCTGACGACGGTGATCCGCTGGACGTGCTGGTGGTTACCCCTTACCCGGTAGCGCCAGGCTCGGTTATCCGCGCCCGTCCGGTTGGCATCCTGAACATGACCGACGACGGCGGCGGTGATGCCAAGGTCATCGCTGTTCCTCACGACAAGCTGTCGCAGCTGTACGTCGACGTGAAGGAATACACCGACCTGCCAGCCCTGCTGATCCAGCAGATCGAGCACTTCTTTGCCAACTACAAAGATCTCGAGAAGGGCAAGTGGGTCAAGATCGAAGGCTGGGATGGCGCTGACGCCGCCCGTGCTGCGATCACCAAATCGGTTGCTGCCTACAAAGGCTGATACCGGTTGTAAAAAAAACCCGCTTCGGCGGGTTTTTTTTTGCCCGAAGGGGCGACAGCACCTTAATTCGGTAAAAAGTCCTACGCAGTCCTACACCAACGCCCTACAAGCAGGCACTTTTCGTACAAACTCCGTCAACAAGCGGTTCATTTCCTTGCGGGTACCCCGTCGCTACACTCGCCCCCATGAACACTTCCGGCGACCGTCTCAAAGCCCTTCTCCACGAATGTGGCCTGTCCGCTTCTGATTTCGCCGCTCAGCGCAGCGTCACACCGCAGCACGTCAACAACTGGTTCAACCGCGGCGTACCCCTGGCCCGCCTGGACGAAATGGCCGACCTGTTCTGTGTGCATCGGCGCTGGCTACGCACGGGCGAAGGGCCCAAACACCCAAACCCGATCCAGCGCAACCACCCGCCACGCCAGGCACCGGCCAACTCGCCCAGCCCACTGTCGGCACACCGTGCCCGGGAGCTGAGGGTGCCTTTTTACGAACTGCGAAACGGCCTGCTTGCGCCGGTGGCCAGCAAACACCTGCGCCTGCCGGCAAAAGCGCTGAAAGGGTTGGGTGTGCACGCCCATCACGCCATCTGCCTGGCCATGCCCGCCAGCAACATGGTTCCGCTCATTCCGCTGGAGGCCATCCTGGCCGTGGACTTGGGCATGACCCAGGTAATAGAGGGCGAAACCTATGCCCTGCTGCACAATGGCGTGCTCAGGGTAAACAACCTCAGCCTCGGCCCGCAGGGCACGCTGTACCTGCACAGCCATGACCGGCGCAATTACGCCGTCGAACGCTACACCTGCGCCCAGCGCCAGGCGCAGGGCCTGGAGATTATCGGTTGGGTATTCCACTGGTCGCATTTCCGCCAGCAGCGGCCCGGCTGAAACAACCTGTGCCATTTTTTGCTGGGCATCCTGCGCGTGCCCTTGTATGCTACGCCGCACATTAAGCCCCGACCGGCGCGAGCCGCGGTCCAGAGGGCTCGGCGATATCCCACACGGGCATCTGCCATCTCTTTCAGGCCCTTGATGGCCACACAGTTAAGGCGATTGCGGCTTACCATAAATTAGTCGGAAGCGTCCCCGAGAAGCCGGCCACAAGCCGGCTTTTTAATGCCCGCAAAAATGTCGGGGCACTGGCGAAACCCTCTGCGCCAACGCCCTCTGCGGCCTTCAGAACCGCGTCACTACCCCCACCCGCAGCGTGCGCCCCGGCGCCGGCATGAAGCTTTGCGCCAGCGGGTCCAGATAGTAGCGATCGGTCAGGTTCTGCAGCGAGGCATTCACCTCGGTGTTCTCGAGCAACTTGTATTTCAGGAACAGATCGAACAGCGCAACCGAGCGGTATTCGATCTGCGGCGTGGTAGCACCGGACTGCCAGGGCTTGTCGAGGGTATTGGTCGGCCCGGAGGTGTAGGTCACCCGCCCACCCACGGTCAATGCCTCGTCGAGGAAGCGCACGCCGCCAGTCAGGTTGGCTGAAAACCGTGGCGGGTTCTGGGTGTTGGTGTAAGAGCCCATGAAACTGCCCGGCGTACAGTTGGGTGTGTTCTCGGTCTTCTGGTACGGGTTGGCGGTGGCGCGGAGTTTGCCGGCGAAGTCCGCGTCGCAGGTCTCGGTCTTGAGGTAGTAGGTGGCCGAGAGGTCGGCAAACACACGGCCGGCATCGTAGTGTGATTGCAGCTCAAGGCCGCGGGTGCTGAAGCTGTCGGTGTTGCTGAAGGTCATCAGGCCCCAAAGCCCCGGGCTTGGGTCGTAGTACCGGGTGATGTAGTTCTTTATCACGTTGTCGAAGTAGGCAAGCTTGACCGCGGCCGAATCGTGCTCGGTAAACAGGTTGTCGCGCAGCGCGCTGACGCCGATCTCCCAGCTCTGCGAGCGTTCGGGCTTCAGGCTTTTACCGGGGGAGACTTGCTGGGTACCCTGGCTGGTCTCGAACAAAGACGGCAGGCGCAGGCCCTGGGTGTAGGTGACATAGAAGAACGTGTCGGGCATCAGCTCGACGTTTATGCCGAATGCCGGCGAGAAGCCGCCGCCACTGCTGCTGCCCTGCGGGCTATGGTCGTAGCCTGTGACTACGCTGCTGATGCCTTCGGTGCCGACCTCCACGCTGGTCGCGCCGAAGTCGTTGAAACGCACGCCATTGAACGGCTCGTTGCTGTTGCCGAAGACGATGCCGTTGTTCAGCCTGGGGTCGGTGGCATCGGTGTACTGGCCGTTCTGGTCGGGGAACCAGGTCATGCTGCCCCAGCCTTTCGGGCCACTCGCCGAGACGTATCGTACCTCGCGGTCCTGACGCCTGGCGGTGGCCAGCACGGTGTTGTCCCTGGTGTGGAAGTGGCTGTAACGGCCACCGCCCCACAGGGTCAGTTGCTCGATCGGCTGGTACTCGAGCTTGCCGTTGAAGCTGAACTCCTGCCTGGAGGCATCGCGCAGGGTGCGGTTGGCATCGATGTCATGCTGGGTGATAAGCACACTTTTCTGCGGTTGCAGGTCTTCGAGCTGGAAAGCGCCGCCCAGGTCGAGCTTGAAGTCGCCATGGGTCGTCTCGAACCGGGAGACGTTATTCAGGTCGCCACCAATACGGCGGTTGTCCTGGCGGGTCCAGCTGCGGTCAGAACGAAACAACTGCGAAGCAGGCGCCGTCCAGGCCGAGCTCAAGGTGCTGGTTTTGGCGTCTGTCATCCACAGGTTGCTGGTCAGGTCGACCCAGGGGTTACCGGCAGGCAGGTAGTGGTAGCGCGCCGTGTAGGTGTCGATCTTCACCTCGCCCAAGGGGTACTGGTAGATACCCGCGGTGCCGAAACGATAGATGTCGGAAGGCATGATCTCGGCAGTGCGACCGTCGTAGCGGCGATAGCCCAGGTCCAGCGTATGGTCGTCGGCTATCCGCCAGGTTGCCTTCAGCAGATACGAGTCGGTTTTCGATGAAGAGTTGAGCACTTCTTCGCCGGCGTTGTAGGTCATTGCCACGCTTGGCTGCTCCCGGCCGTCTTCGTCATGGATGCGGTAGCGGTCCTGGCCTTTCTTGCCGGAAAAGTAGTTGCCCTGGTTACGGTGGGCATACGCCGCCACTACGTCCAGCCGCTCTGTGGTGAAGGCTAAGGCAGCGCTGCCAGACTCAGCCTCGGAGCCAAACAGGCTGCCCCGGCTGTCGCGTGGCGGCGCGGTCAGGCTTTCATCCCTGGAGCTGGCGCTGCGGTGAGCGGGGGCTACGCCGTTGTCCCAGAAATCGCCCTTGAGCCGCACGCCGACCTGGTTGCCGTCCACCAGAATGTCCTGCACACCGATCGTCTGCATCTCCACCGTGCCGCCTATCGCCCCGGACTTGGTCGACGGCCCTTTGTTCACGGTCAGACTGCTGATCAGGTCGGGATCGATATAGCTGCGCTGCTGGGTACCGCCATAGCCTCGATACACATCCAGGGCCTGCTCAGAACCATCGACCTTAACCGCCACCCGGCTCTGGCCCTGGATGCCGCGGATGTTGACGTCCAAGGCACCGCCATTGCGGGTGTCACCAACCTGCACGCCTGGGACACCGCTGAGCAGGTCGCCCGCAGACACCCGGCCGAAGCGGTCGATCTGCTCGCTGGTCAGGTGCACTGACGAACGTGGCGCTCTGTAGGTTTCCACCTCTGGGCCCTGTGCGGCGGCCTCGACCATCGTCGGCGACAACTCTGCTGCAGCACGGGCAGCGGTGCCCTGCGCCAACAACACGTAGGTGCCGGTAGCACTTGGCACCAGCCGCAAACCGGTATTGGCGAGCAACCGCTGCATGCCCTCGCTGACCGTATACCGCCCTTTCAAGGCGGGCGCCGTTCGCCCGCGGATCAGGTCAGGCTCGTACGACAGCAGCAGCCCGGCCTGGCTGCTGAAGCTGCCGAGGGCTGCCCCCAACGGGCCTTGGGCAATGTTGTAGTCACGCAGCGTGGCGTCGTCCAGGCGAGTAGCCGTGAGCGCAGCCTTGTGGGCATCCTGGGCCAAAACCGCGCTGCTGTGCAGCAGGCCTGAAGCGCAGCAACTGGTCAGCGTGCAACGCAGCACAAAGTTGATGGGCGACAGGCAAGGCCGAGGGCGCGGAACAGGTGAAGGACAACGTACTGGGAGCATGCTTTTCTCGCTCGTGGGGTTCGCGCCCACCACTGGCAGCGGGCTGTTACCTCCTCTGTCGCACGAGATCGAAAAAAGGATATGAATGGATAGGAAGCGTCCGAATTTACCGAACTGGCCTTGTGACTTGAGCAATTCTAGTGATAATGGTTTGCATTTGCGACAGCCCATGTATCAATTCAATCGACGATGAATGCACCCTTCTCCCCGCCGAACAGTACCGAGCCGTGCAGTATCGAAACGCTGTACATCGAGAACCACGCCTGGCTGCGTAACTGGCTTGCCTACCGGCTGAGGTCATGGGGGCGCGGGGTGGCCGACGATCTGGCCCAGGATACGTTCCTGCGTGTGCTGGCCAGCCGCGAGGGCGCGCGGGTCGAGCCGATTCGCCAACCCCGCGCCTACTTGACGCGCATCGCGAACTGCGTGCTGGTGAGCTGGCGGCGCCGGCAGTCGCTGGAGCAGGCGTGGCTCGAAGCGCTGCTGTTGCTGCCAGAGCCCGAGTATCCTT
The DNA here is from genome assembly GCF_046534675.1 of Pseudomonas sp. SIMBA_067. Classification (NCBI taxonomy): domain Bacteria; kingdom Pseudomonadati; phylum Pseudomonadota; class Gammaproteobacteria; order Pseudomonadales; family Pseudomonadaceae; genus Pseudomonas; species Pseudomonas sp. SIMBA_067. The sequence continues at coordinate 75,742 of NZ_JAWRYH010000014.1, forward strand.
CGCCTGAGCTGCAATGTGTGATCCTCGAGACCCTGCATGAGATCGACGCAGTTCTGCACAAGCTGCGACCGCGTACAAGGCAGGCATTCCTGATGGCGACCCTGGACGGCATGAAGCACAAGGACATCGCCGTGGCCTTGAACATAGCGCTGCCGACGGTGAAGAAGTACATCCACGACGGCTACCTGACCTGCCTGACGCAGATGCCCGATGACTAACGGTACTGCAACGCCCGACGATGCCATCGCGCAGCATGTGCTTGCCCAGGCAGCCTCGTGGCTGATGCTGATGCAGGACGGGCCGCTGCTGCCTGCCCAGCAGCTCGAACTGGAGCGCTGGCGGCTTGCCAGTGATGAGCACGAACGTGCATGGAAAAGGGCGCAGCGCCTGCTTTCACGCCTGGGCAGCCTGCCGCCAACGCTGGCCAGGCATACCCTGCAACGCCCCCCGGGCAGGCGCGCGGTACTGCGCGGGCTGGTTCTGCTGATGGGTGCCGCACCGCTTGGCTGGTGGGGCTGGCGCTTGCAGGCCGGGCGTTTTGCCAGTGATTACCATACGGCTGTCGGCGAGCGCACACACGCGCGGCTGGCCGATGGCACGCAGATCATCCTGAATACCGACAGTGCCCTGCAGCTGCTTTTCGATAGCGCGCAACGGCTGCTGCATCTGCGCCGTGGCGAGGTGTACATCGTGACCGCTGCCGACCCACGGCCGCTGATGGTGCAGACCGTACATGGGCAGTTGCTTGCACTGGGCACGCGGTTCAGCGTGCGCCAGCTGGCCGATGAAACCTTGCTCGAGGTGTACGAAGGCGCCGTGCAGGTACGCCCCGAAAGCACCAGCGTGGCGGCAGGCGAGAACATCATCCGCGCCGGGCAGCAGGTTCGATTCACCCGGGAGCGTCTGGGCCTTGTCGGTGAGGTGGGTGAAACCAGCCTTGCTTGGCAACGCGGCTTGCTGGTGGCCGATGACATGCCATTGCACCAGTGGGCGCAGGCATTGATGCGCTACGCCGACCAGCGCCTGGAGTACGACCCCGCGTTGAGCGAACTGCGGGTGTCTGGCACCTTCCCGGTCGATGATCTGCCGCTGGCGTTGGCCATGCTGGCCCAGACCTATGGGCTGCAGGTTCGCCAAGGTGGTGGGCGTCTGGTTATCAGTCGGTGATCGGGCAGCCCATCGTCAGTCTTTTCGGGCGCGCGGGCTGGCAGAGGGTGTCAAACTGCTCTTCAGGAATTCCTCGCGCACCTGGTGCATCTGCAAGTGTGTTTTCCCGGTCGCATACTCCAACCCCGCAAGCCCCATTTCCAACGCCAGCTCGGGATGCCGGGCAGCATGACGGATACGCTCTGCCAGGCTGGACGGGTTCCCGGTTTCGAACGTCAGCGCGTTGTGCTTGCTGGTTATGTCCAGCACCCCGGATGTATCAGAACCGATGACGGGAACGCCTTGGCTGAACGCGTCAAAAATGATGCGGGGCTGTTCTTGCTTCAAGGTCGGCACCAACAACCAGTCATGCTGGGCAATGATGTCGAAAAAGTCGTTGCCATAATCAACTGCGTTCTGGAACCGCACTTCGATGCCGCCATGGTCTTCAGCTGCAAAGCGTAGGCAGTGCTCTTTGAAATCACCCTCACCCATGAGGGTGACGGTGATTTCAATGTTTTCGACTTCCAGTTGTTCAATGGCTTCAAGGACTAGCAGAACACCTTTATCCAGGACAAGGCGTGATGGGTAAAGCAGTTTGACTTTACGGTTGCCCTTGGCTTCGAATCTTTTCCTGACGGCGTCCGGTGCCGCGATGTATTTTTTATCCAGCCAGCTGGCAGGGTTGATCAGCGTGCGGCTGCTATTACGCCCAAGAAAATACTCCTTGTAGAAAGACTGAGTAAAGATCCTGGCATTCGCCAGCTTCAGGCAGCGCTTCAACAAAAAGGTGTGCATATGGTGTTCGATGATTGCTCTGAGGCTTCGCGGCTGCCCCTGAGCCAACATCCAGAATGAAGACTCTATGACAATCACCCATTGGAAGCGGAACAAAGGCTTGAGCGGCAATAGGTAAAAGGACAAGGGGAAGGCCCAACCGGCCCCGTCAGAATGAACGATCCGCGCATGCTTGCAGGCATTGATGACGGTTATGAAATTCGGAAAAAAGTTCTTTAATACTGACGAAAGCCCATAGTCTTTGCGCAACCCATAAAGCCATTTAACATCCAGATGGCTAATGCTTTGCAGCCCGTCGACGTTGCCGCCTCTCTCGACAGGGCAGCACATGCCGAAGTTTTCTATGTAGGTGAGATGAAGCTCTATATCTTTGACCCACAAGGGGTCTGTAAACAAACCACCTTGCTCGTCTACGACAACAGGAATTCGGGTGAACAGCATGTATGGGTCTTCAATCATATTCCCCTCACAGGGATGCCAAGGACACTAACGGTTGAATTGTCTACATGGGGCCTACTCCTCAATACCAGCCGTCCATCTCAACAACGTTCCAGCGTCCTTGCAGACCTTCTGCATACGCAGCAAGCGCTCCGCATGGGTTCACTCTAGTGCGGCTTCACAGATTGCACACGCGATGTAGCAACAATTTCTCATCGTGTGCTGCCCCCTTGTAGGCGCGACATAAGGCCGCGCCCACAGGGACCGCACCGTGCCCAAACAAGCCGATCAGAAATCGTAACGCGCCCCAACCATCATGCTGCGCGACGGCCCGTAGAAGTTGAACGTCGACGTCGACCCCACCCGCGACAAGTAGTCCCGGTCGAACAGGTTGTTGACGTTGAAAGTGGCCGTCAGCTTCGAGGTAACCGGGTACGACAGCATGGCGTCGACCGTGGCATAGCCCGGTGCATCGATACGCACGCCACCATTCTCGGAATAGAAGCTGCTCATCGCCGATACCCCGCCACCAATGGCCAGGCCGGTCAGCGGGCCTTGGCTGATGGTGTACTTGCTCCACAGCGAAGCCTGGTTGCGCGGCATGATGAAGAAGGTGGTTTCGGCGTCCCCCTTGAGGGTTTCGGTTTCCATCCAGGTGTAGCCGGCCAGCAACTCCCAGTTTGGCGTTAGCTTGCCGCTCACTTCCACTTCCGCGCCTTTGACGCGGGTCTTGCCGGAGGCAATCGAGAAATTGGTGTCTACACCATCCTCGTCATACTCGGTGGTGGCGCGGTTCTTGTCGGTCAGGCGGAATACCGAGAAACGGGTATTCAGGTCGCCGCCAAAGTAGCTGCTCTTGAGCCCGAATTCGTACTGCTCGCCTTCACGCGGCTTCAGCACCCGGCCGTTGCTGTCGGTGTCGGACTGCGGCTTGAACACCTGCGAGTAGCTGGCGTAAAGCGCATGGTTCTCGGTCAGGTCGTAGACCAGGCCGCCATACGGGGTGAAGTGGCCATCGACACGCTTGCTGTCGTTGGTGGTAGCGCCGCTGCTCAGGGTAGTGGTGTAGAAATCACCGCGATACCAGCTGAAGCGGCCGCCAGCGATCAGCGCCAGGCGCTCGATGGGGCGGAAGGTGACCTTGGAATACAAGCCGTATTCCTCTTCCTGCATGCCGGTCTCGGTACTGTAGTTGGGCGACGGTTTGGCGAACTGCTTCGGCGAGTAGGTGTTGACGTTGATGGGGCCCAGGTTGGTGGTGCCGTTGAGGTACTCGGTGTCGTAGTTCTTGTAGTCGGTGCCGACCACAAATTCGCTGACCTGGCCGAGGGTTTCGAACGGCTGGCTGTAGCTAGCGTCCAGCGAGTAGGTGTCCTGGGTGAAGTCGCGGGCGCTGGCGCGCTCGGAGTTGGCACCGGTGGTGGCATTGGTCGCGGTGAAGGCATACAGGTAATTGGTGTCGCGGTGCGAACCGCGCGCCGCGATACGGCCATAGCCGCCGTTGTCGAAGCGGTGGGTCAGCTCGGCGACCAGATCGGTGGTCTTGCCATCGAAGGAGTTCCAGTCAGCCCCCAGGAAACGCGAATGGCTGAAATCGGGCACTTCGCCGGACAGCGTTGCCGGGTAACCATTGTGCGGTGTGATGTTCTTCACTTCGTGCATCAGGCCGAACGACAGCGTGGTGGCGTCGTCCAGGTCGACATCCAGCGCGCCGTAGTAGCTGTTGCTGGTGTTGGCGTTGTAGTCGACCTCGCCATTGGTGTCGTCACGGGACGCGATGAAACGCCCGCGCACGCGCCCGGCGTCATCCAGCGGCCCGCTCAGGTCGATTTCTTCGTGGTTGGTGTCCCAGGTGCCATAGCTGCCTTCGACGTGGCCCTGGAACTCGGCAGTCGGGCGCTTGCGCACCATGTTGACGATGCCACCCAGTTCACTGGTGCTGCTGAACAGCCCGGCCGGGCCGCGCATGATTTCGACACGGTCGAACGCCGCCAGCGACGGCACGGTACCAAAGATGCTGGCCATCGGTGCCGGCAGGCCGTCAATGTTGAACTCGCTGTACTCATAGCCACGGGCGTAGATCGACGACCGGCCGCTGTCGTTGGTCAAGGTGCGCAGGCCGGCGGTGTACTTGGCCAGGTCATCCAGGTGTACGAACTGGCGGTCTTTGACGTAGTCCTGGGTGTATACGGTGATCGACTGGGGGATGTCCTTCAGCGCTGCTGGCGTCTTGGTGCCCACGGTCGCGGCATCGACGCTGTAGCCACCGGTGGCTTCCGAGGGCAGCATGTCGTACAGCCGGTTGCCTTCGATGGTCAATGCCGGCAGGTCGAGCGCAGTGCCCTCGGCTGCCGCCTGGGTCGCTACCGTTTCGGCCAGTGCCGACACCGAAAACGGGGCCAGCAACCCCAGCACCAGCCAGCCCCGAGCCCGTCGCGAGCTCCCCACACCTTTGAAACCGTTCATGACACACCCTTCGCCCAAATGATAGTAATTCGCAAACGAAACAAGTTGCTTTTTGCGAACGATACCGGAGGGAAAACGGGGGCGCAGCAGGATTAACCTTCTTAACACACCCAAGCGTTGCCCTCCCTTGCTGGCAATGGGATGATTCGTAACTGATACAGGTTCTCATTCAAGGCTCCCCGTGCCCACCTCACTTCTCCTCGCCGAAGACGACGCAAGCCTGCGTCAGGACCTGGAACGCCATTTCCTCAAACGCGGTTTCCGGGTACACGCCTGTGCCACTGGTACCCAGGCCCTGGACGCCATTGGGCAAACACCGTTCGAACTGGTGTTGCTGGACATCATGCTTCCGGGTATCGATGGCCTCAGCCTGCTCGACGAGTTGCGCCGCCAGCAGGCGGTGCCGGTCATGCTGATGTCGGCGCTGGGTGCCGAGCAGGACCGCATCAGTGGCTTTACCCGTGGTGCCGACGACTACCTGCCCAAGCCCTTCAGCCTGGCGGAGCTGGACGCACGGGTCGATGCCTTGCTGCGGCGCGTGGCATTTGATCGCGGCACGGCGCTGCGTGCCGACGTCGGCGAAGTGATGCTGGACCACGACCGCCAGGACGTTATCCACAACGGCAACGCCGCTGGCCTCACCGCATCCGAATTCCGCTTGCTGGTGACGCTGCGGGCGCATCCCGGCGAAGCCTTGAGCAAGCCCTTCCTGTACCAGACCGTGCTGCACCGGGCCTATACCCGCCTGGACCGGGGCCTGGACGTGCACGTGTGCAACCTGCGCCGCAAACTGGCCGACATCAGTGCCCAGCACCTGCAGATCCAGGCCGTGCGCGGGCAGGGGTATCTCCTGGTCGACACGGAACAGCCCTGATGCGTCGCCACCCGTTGCTGTGGAAACTGGCCGTACTGCAGGTCAGCTTCTGCCTGTTGCTGATCTGGCTGATCTGGACCTGGGGCCTGTCGGTGGAGCGCAGCACCTATTTTCTGTCCCCGGCCGACCAGGATTACCTGGCGCGCTATGCGCAACAAGCTGAAGACGCCTGGAACCAGGGCGGTGCGGTAGGCGCCGAGGCCTGGCGCAGGCAACTGGAACAGGCTGAGGACACCTGGGTGGCGGTGATCGGCCCGCACCTGCAAAGCCTCGGCACCACACCGCTGAGCGCCGAGGAGGCCAGCCACCTGACCTTCATGCGCAAACTGGACTGGCCCATGAGCCGGCGCCTGCAGGATGAGCTGCCCTACGTCAGCATCGAATTCCCGCAACACCCCGAGCGCGGCCGCCTGGTGCTGCAACTGCCCGAACGCCTGCTGCCCACCGGCCTGACGCCATGGACCCATGTGATCACCCACGGCGTTGCACCTGCGCTGCTCGCCCTGCTGCTGGGCCTGGCGTTGTACCGGCATTTAGTCGTACCACTGAACCGCCTGCGCGACCGCGCCGACGCCCTGCGTGCCGATGACCTGGACAGCCCCGCCCTGCCCCTGCTGGCACGCCGTGACGAGCTGGGTGAACTGGCACAGGCCTTCGAGCACATGGCCGGGCGCCTGCGCCAGAGCCTGGAGCAACAGCGCCTGCTGCTGCGCACGCTGTCTCACGAGCTGCGCACACCCCTGGCACGGTTGCGAATCGCCCATGACAGCGACTTGCCGCCGCTGCAGTTGCGCGAGCGCCTGGACCGCGAAGTCGCCGACATGCAGAAACTGCTGGAAGACACGCTGGACCTGGCCTGGATGGACACCGAACAGCCCAGCTTGCCGACCGAGCCGATACTGATGGTTTCCGTATGGGAAGCACTGTGCCAGGACGCCTGCTTCGAAAGTGGCTGGGACCGTGCACGCCTGCCGTGTTCACTCGGCACCGATTGCCTGGTACAGGCCCATCTGGACAGCCTGGCCCAGGCCCTGGAAAACCTGATGCGCAATGCCATTCGCCACTCGCCGGCCGAGGGCCGGGTCAGCCTGGAGGGCTGGCGTGAAGGCGACTGCTGGCACCTGTGCCTGAGCGACCAGGGCCCCGGCGTACCTGACGCCGACCTTGAACGCATCTTCAAGCCTTACCAGCGCCTGACCGACAGCGGCGCGGGCTTCGGCCTGGGCCTGGCCATCGCCCGACGCGCCATCGAGCTGCAAGGCGGCCGCTTGTGGGCCAGCAATGGCCACCCTGGGCTGTGCCTGCACCTGACCTTGCCGATGGCCAGGGACTGTTTAGAAAGTTAATGCGCTTTACGCTCAATCAGGACTGATTATCATCTGGGCGTTCCAGCCTTGCGTTCCTCGCAAAGCCCTGACGAGACGCCTGATGAGCAAGATGACCCTGACGCTGGCTTTGGCACTGGCCCTTGCAGCCCCCGTTGCCCTGGCACAGCCCGAGCGCAACCAGAAGATGGACACCTCGCTGCTGCAGCGTCAGGACCTGGCCTACCGCTTCACCCAGCTCGACCTGGACTCGGCCGATGGCCAGCGTCATTACCGTTTGTGGGTCGGTACGCCGAACCGCACGGCGCCAGCATCGGGGTACCCGGTACTGTGGATGCTCGACGGCAATGCTGCGCTCGGCGCGCTGAACAGCCAGCAACTGGCCAAACTTGCCGCCGGTCAGGCACCCTTGCTGGTGGCCGTGGGGTACCAGACCGAGCAGCGTATCGAGCGGGCGGGGCGGACTTATGACTACACCCCGGCGTTGCCTGGGCAGGCCGAGCAGCGTGACCCGCTGACCGGCCAGCCCAGTGGTGGCGTGGATGCATTTCTGGACCTGCTGACCGAGCGCATGCGGCCGATGGTGGCCGGGCTGGCCCCCATCGACCTGCAGCGACAGACGCTTTGGGGCCATTCCTACGGCGGGCTGGCCGTGCTGCATGCGCTGTTCACCCGGCCCGGGATGTTCAGTGACTATGCGGCGGCCAGCCCTTCACTGTGGTGGCATGACGGGGCGATCGTGCAGGAGGCGCAGGGCCTTGCGCAACGCTTGGGCAACAGCCCTGCACGGCTGCTGCTGATGCGCGGCAGCGAGGAGCCTGCCAACCCCAGGGCGCAGGTAAAGGGCGATGTCGAGAGGCCTGCACGAGAACTGGCGGCAGACCTGGCCAGGGTAAAAGGCCTTCGGGTCCACTTCAAACGGTTCGAAGGACTCGACCATGGGCAAATGCTGGGGGCCTCTTTGAATACGGTGATAGAGCAGCTGGCCAAATAACCGCCTATCCGGCTCCGGCCTGCTGCGCCCTCGTATCATCAGGGATAGGTGTACTTGAGCAGGTACTGGCTCAGGTCGCGGAAGGCATCCCTGGAAATCCTGGGTACCAGGTCGGTGCTACGGCCAAGGGTCTTGCAGCAGGCCATTACCATCTGTTGGCGCACCGGCTCATCAAGCATGCCGGCATGCACGACCTGGAAGAATTGCAGGTAGGCGCCAGAATCGTTGCCTTCAGGGCTACGCCGGATTTCAACCAGTGTGTCGTGGTAAGGCGCCCGGAAAAATGGCTGGCCATCGTAGTCCGCCTGGGGAGTCAACACACCAGGGGCATCACAGATGCTGTGGCACAGCACCTTGCTCTGCTGATCCGTTTCGAAGCCACGCTCATAAAGCGTGACCTGCGAACCAGGGGCCTGCGTACAGGCGTGTTCGAAAGCGTTCAGGATCTTTTTGGCATTCGCCTGTGAGCTCTGGATCTGCGACAACGCCACGAATCGCTCGATTTCGCCCTTGGCGACGCTCTTCACGCCGCGGTCGAGGGTCGCCCAATGGCTGAATTCCACCTTGCAGGCGATCATGTGAATTTCGAAGCGGTAACCCGCTTTTACGGCCGCAGGCTGGAAGCCGGCGAATGCTGCGTCGTCCAATGCCGTTTCCATGATGATGTTGTAACGGTTGGCGAAAGCGTATTCAAACACCTTGCCGCTCAGTGCCCTGATGAAGGCTTCGGTGTGCTCGTACACGTGCAGCACACCGTGCTCGCTCATTTCGGCGTAGTGCGGGTGCAGCTTGCGAAATTCGGGCAAGTACAGTCGCACATGGTTCGGGTAGCGCTCGCTGGGTAGCAACTGCTTCTCCAGCAAGTAGGTCTTGCCCGACCCTTGGGCACCGGCAACGATCAGCATGTTCGGGGTGGGGTCACTTTCAGGCCCATCAGCTTCGCGCGCTTTGTCGAACAATGCGTGGTCGAGCTGGGCGAAGGCATTATCGACGTCGCTGTCAGTGAACGGGTAAAGCGTGGCCATATCTGCAATCCTCAGGTGTCTGCCCCAAGTGGGCTGCGCGACACTCTAGGAACTACCCGGCGCACTGTGTGGTAGCCAGTTATGGCACTTCTCGCTACCCCTTCACACACACGACCTGGCGCAGGGTATGAACCACCTCTACAAGCGCCTGCTGGGCACGCATCACCGCGTCGATGTCTTTGTACGCCATCGGGATCTCGTCGACGACGTCCTTGTCCTTGCGGCACTCCACATGCGCCGTGGCACGCCGTTGGTCCACGACGGTAAAGCGGCTTTTGGCCTTGGTCCGGCTCATCACCCGGCCTGCGCCATGGCTGCAGGAACAGAACGACTCCTCGTTGCCCAGCCCACGCACGATGAAGCTCCTGGCCCCCATCGAGCCCGGGATGATGCCCAGTTCCCCCTTCTGTGCCGACACCGCCCCTTTGCGCGTGACCAGCACTTCGCGGCCAAAATGCTGCTCACGCTGCACGTAGTTGTGGTGGCAGTTCACCGCTTCCAGGCTGGCCTCGAACGGTTTGCCCAGCGCCTTGCGAGCAGCGCCGACCACGGCCAGCATCATCAGCTCGCGGTTCTGCCGGGCGTACTCCTGCGCCCACTCCACCGCTTCGACGTAGTCGGCGAAATGGCGGCTGCCTTCTTCGAAGTACGCCAAGTCCTTGTCCGGCAGATTGGCCAGGTGCTGGCGCATGTCGGCCTGGGCCAGTTCGATGAACAGGTTGCCGATGGCATTGCCCACACCGCGCGAGCCGCTGTGCAGCATGAACCAGACGCGGTCGGCCTCATCCAGGCAAACTTCGATGAAGTGGTTGCCGCCGCCCAGGGTGCCCAGGTGGTGGCGGTTATTGGTCTTTTCCAACCGGGGGTATTTGTCGGTAATGGCCTTGAACCGCCCGGCCAGCTGGCCCCAGGCCTTGTCCGCCCTGGCCGGCACATCGGCCCAGGCGCCCTGGTCACGTTTGCCGAAGCTCTTGCCATGCGGCACCGCCTGCTCGATGGCACTGCGCAAGCCATGCAGGTTGTCTGGCAGGTCACGGGCGTGCAGCGAGGTGCGCGCGGCGATCATGCCGCAGCCGATGTCCACGCCAACCGCTGCGGGAATGATCGCGCCGACCGTAGGGATCACGCTGCCGATGGTCGAGCCCTTGCCCAGGTGCACGTCGGGCATCACCGCCAGGTGCTTGAAGATGAACGGCATCCTGGCCGTGTTCAGCAGTTGTTGGCGGGCCTCGTCTTCGACCGGCACGCCATCGGTCCACAACTTGATCGGCTTGCCACCGGCGACCTGCAGAATATCCATGGGCTTGTTCCTCGAATGCATGACGGCATGATACCGCCAAAGGTCGTAGAGCCGTGGGTTGCCAGCGGGGTGGCAAGGTGCGGTATGCTTGGGCGGTCTTCAGGGCGGGGTGAAAGTCCCCACCGGCGGTAAATCGAAAGATGAGCCCGCGAGCGCCCCGGCCATGCCGGGGGTCAGCAGATCTGGTGCAACTCCAGAGCCGACGGTCATAGTCCGGATGAAAGAAGGCGTCAGGCAGGGGCCATCCGGGCGCCCCTGCGCGCGCATTTTGTTCGCCCCGAGACGTTCATCGATCATTCACGAGGAGCGTTTCATGTCCACCCGTAACCATCCGCAATTCCCCGCTGTTTCCGCCGCCATCGCCGCCTTCCAGGCCGGGCGCCCTGTGCTGCTGCTTGACGATGACGACCGCGAGGACGAAGCGGACATCATTGCCGCTGCCGAAAACATTACGCTGCAGACCATGGCCATGATGATTCGCGACTGCAGCGGCATCGTCTGCCTGTGCCTGGACGAAGCCACCGTCGACGCACTGCAACTGGCGCCAATGGTGCAGAACAACCAGGCCCGCCACGGCACCGGATTCACGGTCACCATCGAGGCTGCAGAAGGCATCACCACCGGGGTTTCTGCCCAGGACCGCATCACCACCATTGGCGCAGCACTGCGCTCCAGCGCCGAACAGCGTCATATCGTCAGCCCGGGGCATGTGTTCCCGCTGCGCGCCCGCAATGGCGGGGTGCTGACCCGCCGTGGGCACACCGAAGGCTCGGTGGACCTGGCGCGCCTGGCCGGCCTGCGCCCGGCGGCAGTGCTGTGCGAGCTGATGAACCCCGATGGCAGCATGGCGCGTGGCGAGCAGGTGGCGGTTTATGCGCGGCAGTACAACTTGCCGGTGCTGACCATCGAGGAGCTGGCGCGGTACCGCGAGGCGCTGCTGGAACGGGAAGCAGAGCCGGCCTGATCCTCCGAACAGGGCCGCTTTGCGGCCCTTTTGGGAGCGGCCTGTATCAGCCGGGCAGCTGTCGGAAGTTTGCTCCCCCCGCCCCGCTCTGCTAGTGTCGCGCCGTTCTGAATGCCACCGAGAAAGTCGCCATGGCCCGCAAAAAAGCCTCCCTCGATTTCGAGCAATCCCTCGCAGACCTGCAAGCACTGGTCGAGCGCCTGGAGAACGGCGAGTTGTCGCTGGAAGAGTCGCTGGCCGCCTTCGAGCAAGGCATCGCCCTGACCCGTGATTGCCAGGGTGCCCTGGCCCAGGCCGAACAGAAGGTGCAAATCCTCCTGGAACGCGACGGCGAACTGGCCGCGCAGCCCTTCGACGCGGAGCCGGAAGCATGATCGGCACCTACCAGGCCAGCTGCCAGGCTCGGGTCGACGCCGCCCTCGAACCGCTGTTCGTTGCCCCGTCCAAAGAGCTGGAACGCCTTTACGCCGCCATGCGCTACAGCGTGATGAACGGCGGCAAGCGCGTACGCCCGCTGCTGGCCTACGCGGCCTGCGAAGCCTTGGGCGCCCCGGCCGAACAGGCCAACGGCGCGGCCTGCGCGGTCGAACTGATCCACGCCTACTCGCTGGTGCATGACGACCTGCCAGCCATGGACGACGACGACCTGCGTCGCGGCCAACCCACTACCCACAAAGCATTTGACGAAGCCTGCGCCATCCTCGCTGGCGACGGTTTGCAGAGCCTGGCATTCAGTGCCCTGCTCGACCCTGGCCTGAGCCCGCAGGCCGACGGCATTCGCCTGGCCATGGTCCAGGCCCTGGCCAAGGCTGCCGGCCCGGCAGGCATGGTCGGCGGCCAGGCCATCGACCTCGGTTCGGTAGGCCTGAAGCTGGACCAGCAGGCACTGGAGTTCATGCACCGGCACAAGACCGGCGCACTGATTGAAGCCAGCGTGCGCCTCGGCGCCCTGGCCAGCGCCCGTGCCGAACAGGCGCAGCTGGATGCCTTGCAGGTGTATGCACAGGCCATCGGCCTGGCATTCCAGGTGCAGGACGACATCCTCGACGTGGAAAGCGATACCGCTACCCTGGGCAAACGCCAGGGTGCCGACATAGCGCGTGACAAACCGACCTACCCGGCCCTGCTGGGCCTGGAAGCGGCCAAGGCCTATGCAATCGAACTGCGCGACCAGGCGCTGATCGCACTGCAAGGCTTCGGGGAAACGGCCGAGCCGCTGCGGGCCTTGGCGCGCTACATCGTCGAACGCCGTAACTGATTGATTGGGGCCGCTGCGCGCCCAATGCCGGCAAGCCAGCTCCCACAGGTACCTCGGCGGCCTGTGATCTGTGAAGATCCTGTGGGAGCTGGCTTGCCGGCGATGGGCTGCAAAGCAGCCCCGTGCGACACCCGTCTGAATGGGCAGTATTTCCTACAATGGGGTAAACTGCCGCGTCTTCACACACCTATAACGACTCGCCTGATGCCCACGACGTTTCAAGAGATCCCCCGCGAACGCCCGGTCACGCCGTTGCTCGACCGCGCTGACACGCCTGCCGGCCTGCGCCGGCTGGCCGAAGCCGACCTGGAGACCCTGGCCGACGAACTGCGCCAGGAACTGCTCTACACCGTGGGACAGACCGGTGGGCATTTTGGCGCCGGTCTGGGCGTGATCGAGCTGACCATCGCCCTGCACTACGTGTTCGACACCCCGGACGACCGGCTGGTGTGGGACGTGGGCCACCAGGCCTACCCGCACAAGATCCTCACCGGGCGCCGTAACCGCATGCTCAGCCTGCGCCAGAAGGACGGCATCGCCGCTTTCCCGCGCCGCAGCGAGAGCGAGTACGACACCTTTGGCGTCGGCCACTCCAGCACCTCGATCAGCGCCGCACTGGGCATGGCCATTGCCGCCCGTCTGCAGAACAGCGCACGCAAGTCGATTGCGGTGATCGGGGACGGCGCGCTGACTGCCGGCATGGCCTTCGAGGCGTTGAACCACGCCCAGGAAGTCAACGCCGACATGCTGGTGATCCTCAACGACAACGACATGTCGATTTCGCGCAATGTCGGTGGCCTGTCCAACTACCTGGCCAAGATCCTCTCCAGCCGCACCTACGCGAGCATGCGCGAAGGCAGCAAGAAGGTGCTGTCGCGCCTGCCAGGCGCCTGGGAAATCGCCCGCCGCACCGAGGAATACGCCAAGGGCATGTTGGTGCCGGGCACGCTGTTCGAAGAACTGGGCTGGAACTACATCGGCCCCATCGACGGCCACGACCTGCCGACCATGATCGCCACCCTGCGCAACATGCGTGACCTGAAGGGCCCGCAGTTCCTGCACGTGGTGACCAAGAAGGGCAAGGGCTTCGCCCCGGCCGAGGTCGACCCGATCGGCTACCACGCCATCACCAAGCTGGAGCCGGCCGACAAGCCTGCCGCGCCGAAGAAAGTCAGCGGCCCGAAATACTCTGCCGTGTTCGGCCAGTGGCTGTGCGACATGGCCGCCGCCGACAACCGCCTTGTGGGCATTACCCCGGCGATGAAAGAAGGCTCCGACCTGGTCGACTTCAGCGAGCGCTACCCGGAACGCTACTTCGACGTGGCGATCGCCGAGCAGCACGCCGTTACCCTGGCGGCCGGCATGGCCTGCGAGGGCAGCAAGCCGGTGGTGGCGATCTACTCCACGTTCCTGCAGCGTGCCTACGACCAGCTGATCCACGACGTGGCCGTGCAGAACCTCGATGTGCTGTTTGCCATCGACCGCGCCGGCCTCGTTGGCGAAGACGGTCCGACCCATGCGGGCAGTTACGACCTGTCGTACCTGCGCTGCATCCCGGGCATGCTGGTGATGACCCCGAGCGACGAGAACGAGCTGCGCAAGATGCTCAGCACCGGCCACCTGTACAACGGCCCGGCAGCCGTGCGCTACCCGCGTGGCACCGGCCCGAATGCGCCGATCAGCGGCGACCTGGAGCCACTGGAAATCGGCAAGGGCGTGGTTCGCCGCCAAGGCGAGAACGTCGCCCTGCTGGTGTTTGGCGTGCAGCTGGCCGAGGCCATGCAGGTGGCCGAGCAGATCAACGCCACAGTGGTTGACATGCGCTTCGTCAAACCGCTGGACGAGGCCTTGGTGCTGGAACTGGCTGGCAGCCACGCGCTGCTGGTGACCATTGAAGAGAACGCCATCATGGGTGGCGCGGGTGCTGCGGTGGGTGAGTTCCTGGCCAGCCAGGCAGTGCTCAAGCCGCTGCTGCACCTGGGCTTGCCCGACATCTACGTCGAGCATGCCAAGCCTGCACAGATGCTGGCTGAGTGCGGGCTGGATGCGGCCGGGATCGAAGCGTCGGTGAAGGCCCGCATGGCCAGGCTCGGCTTGTAATCCCCGGGGCCGCTCTGCGGCCCATCGCGACACAAGGCCGCTCCCACAGCGACCTCACCGCTCCCCAGGCTTGCGCAATACCTGTGGGAGCGGCCTTGTGTCGCGATCGAGGGCGCAGCCCTCGCAAAATGGTACTGCCCATGAAAGCCCCAACTTTTGCCACCCTGCTCTGCCTCCCCCTCCCGCTGCTGGCCGCCGAGCGCGACGACGCCCTCAAGCTCCCCGACGTGCTGATCAGCGCCAGCCGCCAGGTCGAATCGCGCACCGTCACCAGCGCCGCCAATACCGTCTTCACCCGCACCGACATCGACCGCCTGCAACCCACCAGCGTCACCGACCTGCTCAGCCGCGTGCCTGGCGTGCAAGTGGCGCCTACCGGTGGCCGTGGCAGCCTGCCCGGCATCTTCATCCGTGGCACCAAGGCCGCACAAAGCCTGGTACTGGTCGATGGCGTGCGCATCGCCAACGCTACCTCCGGCGACAGCGGCCTGCAGTTTCTCGACGTTGACCAGATCGAGCGGGTGGAAGTGCTGCGTGGCTCGCGTTCGGCGGTGTACGGCAGCGATGCCATTGGCGGGGTAATCCAGATCTTCACCCGGCGCAGCAATGGCCCCGGCCTGCAGCCGCGCCTGCGCATGGCCGCCGGCAGCAACCAGACATTCCAGCGCAGCTTGGGGCTTTCTGGCGGCAACGACGCGACCCGCTTCAACCTCGGCGCCAGCCTGGATGAAACGGCCGGCATCGACTCGACCGGGCCGTCATTCGCCAGCGATGGCGACCACGACGCTTACCGCAACAAGGCATTCAACCTGAGCCTGAGCCACACCTTCAGTGAGCGCTTCGAGGCCGGGCTGAACCTGCTCGACAGCCGTGGCCGCAGTGAGTACGACAACCCGTTCGGCGGCTTCGACCCGGTCACCTTCGAAAGCTTCGGCCAACAGCCCTACACCGATTTCAGCGTCAGCAGCCTGGGCAGCTACTTCGATGCCCAGTTCACCGACGCATGGCATACGCGGCTGGAACTGGCCCACAGCGAGAACCGCGACGACAAGCGCGACAAGCTCAGCGCCGAACGCTTCGTGTTCAATACCTACCGTGATCAGGCCACCTGGCAGAACGACCTGACCCTGGGCGAGCGACACAGCGTGTTGCTGGGTGGCGACTGGTACGAAGACCGCGTGCACGCCAGCACCGACTTCACCGAGGACAGCCGGTGGAACCGCGCCGTCTTCGTCCAGCACCGATACCAGGGCGAACGGTTTTCCACCGAAGTGGGTGTGCGCCATGACCGTAACCAGCAGTTCGGCGGCCAGACCACCTGGAGCGGCAGCCTGACCGTACCGTTGAACGCACAGAATGATGTGCTGCTGTCCTACAGCGAAGGCTTTCGGGCGCCAACCTTCAACGACCTGTATTACCCTCAGTTCAGCAACCCGGACCTGAACCCCGAGCACTCCAGAAGCTACGAGCTGCAATGGCGCAGCCAGCTGACTGCGGACAGCCGCCTGGAAGCCTCGCTGTACCGCACCGACCTGCGCGATGCGATCGTGTTCGGCCAGGACTCGATACCCCGCAACGTCGCCTCGGCCCGTATCAACGGCTTCGAAATGGCCTTGGCGCAACAATGGGGCGCCTGGCACAGCCAACTGGGCCTGGCACTGATCGACCCTCGTGACCGTGACAGCGGCCACACCCTCGCCCGCCGTGCACGCCGCACGCTGAGCCTGGACCTGGACCGTGAACTCGGGCGTTTCACCGTGGGCGCAGGCTGGCAAGCGGTCAGCGGCAGCTATGACGATGAGGCCAACCGCAACCGCATCGGCGGCTATGGCCTGCTCGGTTTGCGCGGTAGTTGGGCAGCCACTGACGAACTGAAACTGGAAGCGAAGCTGGATAACCTGCTGGACCACACTCACAGCCGTGCCCTGTACAGCTACGAGGGTGCCTACCACCCCTACCGCGAAGAAGGCCGCACGCTGTTGTTCAGCGTTACCTGGACGCCGGCGCTTTAGCCGCGAGCAACGCGCACAAGCGTGCGGTGGCTTCGATCATCTGCCCGCTGGGCCGCTCCAGACCTTTGTCGGGCACCACCAGCAAGCGGCCATCGGCAACCGCACGTAATTGCGGCCAAGCCTTCCAGCTCGCCAGTTGCGCTGGATCGCCAGCCAGGATGACCTGTGGGTTGCGCAGCAGCACAGACTCCACATTCACCTGCGGTGCCGGCTGGTTGAGGTCGGCGAACACATTGCGCGCCCCGCACACTGCCAAGGCATCGCTCACCACCTGCCGGCCACCCAGGGTGTACAAGGGCTGGTCCCATACCTGGTAGAACACCTGCAATGGCTCGTCACGCCGGTACTGCTCACGTAACTGCTGCAGCCGCTCTCGCAGGGCCTGGGCGTACTGATGGCCTTGTTCGGCACGGCCGATACGCTCGGCGATGGCTTCGATCTGGGAAATCAACTGGTCGATATCATGGGGTTCCGCACTGAAGGTGGCGATGCCCAGGCGCTTGAGCTGGTCGCGCTGGGCAGGTGGCACGCTGCCCGGCCAGAGCAGCAACAGCTCGGGGCGCAGGCTGAGCAGGCGCTCCATGTTCAGTTGCCCTTGGCGCCCAACCGAGGGCAGGTCGCGCAGCGCTGCCGGCCGCTCGCCACCGTCGAGCACCCCCACCAGCAGGTCGTCGGCCCGCAGTTCGAGCATGATTTCAGTCATCGAGGGCGCCAGGCTGACCACCCGCAGGGGGTCAGCGGCCAGCGCGGTGCAGGCGAACAGCGCCAGCAGGCCTGGCAGCAGGCGCATCAGCCGAGCTGACGTGGAATGCGATAGAGGTACAGCACCACCACGGTAGACAGTGCCAGCAGGATTTGCGGCACCGCCTCAAGGCCGACCAGCACCGACAGTGCGGCGACCCAGGCCGGGAAGCAGGCGTACAACATGGCCATGCGCCGTACCCGGGCCAGTTCGATCCAGGCAGCGGGCTCTTCGCCCGTGCCGAGCACCTTGGAGGTGGCGATCAGTGCGCGCTTGTAGGCGCCGAAGCGCGGCAGGCTGAGGAACATGGTCGCCGCGCCGGCGATGAACAGCGGCATGGCCAGCACCGGGATCAGCGCGTCACCACCACCAAAGGCCCAGGCCATGACCGGCAGCGGCACCAGGCCCATCGCCAGGTACTGCCACCAGGCCAGTGCCAGGCGCCGCTTGACCTCGGCACGGGTCACGCCTGGGGCACCTCACCCTGGTGTTCATTGCCCAGCATGTGGCCGAGTTTGCCGGCCTTGGTCGCCAGGTAGTAACGGTTGTGCGGGTTGTGGCCGGTGTGCAGCGGCACACGTTCGGCAACCACGATATTCATGTCGGTCAGCGCTTTGACCTTGCGCGGGTTATTGGTCATCAGGCGCAGGGCTTTCACACCCAAGTGCTCCAGCATCGGCAAGCAGATGGCGTAGTCGCGCTGGTCGGCGGCAAAGCCCAGGCGTTCATTGGCTTCGACGGTATCGGCGCCACCATCCTGCAGCTCGTAGGCGCGGATCTTGTTCAACAGGCCGATGCCACGGCCTTCCTGACGCAGGTACAGCAGCACCCCACGGCCTTCACGGGCGATGGCCTGCAGCGCGGCTTCCAACTGCGAACCGCAGTCGCACCGCTGGCTGAACAAGGCATCGCCGGTCAGGCACTCGGAGTGCAGGCGCCCCAGCACCGGCTGGCCGTCCGCAATGTCACCCAGGCTGAGCACTACGTGCTCGCGGCCAGTGGCTTCGTCGAGGAAGCCATGCATGGTGAAGGTCGCGAATGGCGTCGGGAGTTTAGAGGCGGCAACAAAGACGACGGGCACGTTGTGCTCCTGGAATAAGTTGGAAATTTCACGTGGGCCGATTGTATCAGCCGGTTGCAGGCTGTGGGCGGGCTGAATACCGCGGGTTAAGATCGAAAAGTTCGATGCTTAGCAGCGCGGGCTTGGCACGCTCTCTGTGGGAGCGGGTTTACCCGCGAAGCAGACAACGCGGTGCCTGGCACCGGCTCCGCCGGTGTTCGCGGGTAAACCCGCTCCTACAGGGACCGCGCAAACCCTTTGAATGCTAATGCGGGCGGCTATCTGGGCCGAAAGGGTACGGCTGTTTCCAGTGCTCGAAAATCGGCTTCAGCTCGCCGCTGCGCACCAGTTCGTCCATGCGTTTGTCGAACAGGTCACACAGCGCCTTGGCCTGGCCGTTGCGGGCAAACGCCAGGTACAGCGGCAGCTCGGCCACATGGGTACGACGGAAGCGCTCGGGCTGGGATGACTGGCTCAGGACGTAATCGACTTCGGTCTGTGCATCGATGTAGAAGTCCACCCGGTCATGCTCGAGCATCGGCAGAATGCCTTCGCGGCGCTGAATTTCACGGTATTCATGTACATCTGGCAGGTAGCTGCCGTAGTCGTAGCCACGCACCCAGGCCAGGCGATACTTGCCCACATTCTGCGCAGTAGGCACAGGTTTGCTAGCCAGCCCCAAGGCATAGATGTGGTCCATGTCGAAGTGCCAGCGCGGGTACAGGTTGTCGTCGTTCTCTTGCTTGTAAGAGCCCACCCAGGCATCGGCTTCGCCACGCTTTACCAGCCCGACTGCACGGCTATAGGGCGCGCTCTGGGCCACCACCTTGACCCCTGCCGGCTCGAACACCTTGCGCAGCACATCCCAGGCCACCCCGGTACCGTCAGCGTTGGTGTAATCGAGCCACTCTTCACTGACCAGGTGGATCTGCTTCGGCACGCCTTCAGCAACTGCCACCCATGGGGCAACGCTCAGCAGCACTGCCAACAGCAACGTCCTTATGGCCATTCAAGCGCTCCCTGTTCAGGCAACCGCCCACACCAGAACCTGCATGCCCAGCCAAGCAAACACGCCGGCCAGGATATCGTCGAGCATGATGCCGACGCCCCCGTGCACATGGCGGTCGATCCAGCGGATCGGCCAGGGTTTGAGGATGTCGAAGAAGCGGAACATCAGGAACCCTGCCAGCAGCCACTGCCAGCCTTCTGGCACCAGCCAGAGGGTGATCCACATGCCGACGATCTCATCCCAGACAATGCCTTCATGGTCGTGTACGCGCAAGTCATTGGCGACTTTGCCGCACAACCAGAAGCCAAACAGCATGCTCACGCCCAGCAACAGCCAGTAGCCCCAGTCAGGCAACAGCTGCCACAACGGAATGAACGGGATGGCCACCAGCGAGCCCCAGGTGCCCGGGGCCTTGGGCAAGGTACCGGAACCGAAGCCAAAAGCGATGAAGTGCCACGGGTTGCGCCAGACCGAAGGCGGAACAAACTCCGCAGGCACCTGATTGGGGTGATCGGTCACGGTGTCTCCCTAAAGTGTTGATAGCCCCGCTGAACGGGGGTGATGTCCCGACCCTGTGCGTCGCGCAAGGTGACACCCTGCCCTTCGAGCACACGGCCAATGGTATGTACCTCGACCATGCCGAGGTCAGCCAGGAGCGCCAGCGCCTCAGGCGGCAGCGTGAAGGCGAGCACGTAGTCGTCGCCACCGGCCAGGGCTGCCTGTACTGCCGCTTCGCGCCCCAGGAACGCCTCTACAGCAGGAGACACTGGCACCTGGGCCAGGTTCACCTCCAGCGCAACGCCGGACGCCTTGGCGATGTGCCCGCAATCAGCGAGCAGGCCGTCGGAGATGTCCAGCGCCGCCGTGGCCCGGCCACGCAGCAGCGTGCCGAGGGTGAGCTGCGGCATTGGCGACCAGTAATGGGCCAGCAGCGGCTCGGCCTGTTCGGCAGGCGCCTCGCGTTCGCCCAGCACCAGCGGCAGCGCGCCGGCCGCCTTGCCCAGCACACCGCCGACGCACAGCAGGTCGCCTGGCCGTGCACCGCTACGGCGCAACGCCTGGCCTGCCGGCACGCGGCCAAACACGGTGACGGTGATGCTCAGCGGGCCCCGGGTGGTGTCACCCCCGATCAGGCTCATGCGGCAACGGTGGGCCATGCGGCTGAGGCCGTCGGCATACGCCGCCAGCCAGTCAGGGCCAACGTCCGGCAGGGTCAGGGCGAGGGTGAAGCCGATCGCAGTCGCGCCCATGGCGGCCAGGTCACTGGCGGCCACGGCCAACGAACGCTGGCCAAGCAGCAGCGGATCGCAAACAGCGGGAAAATGCACCCCGGCGACCAGGGTGTCGGTCGACACCGCCAGTTGCTCACCGGGGGGAAGGGCTAGCAGGGCGCAGTCGTCGCCAATACCCAGGGCCACGCCCTCGCCGCCCTGCGCACAAGGCGCGGCGGCGAAGTAATGGTTGATCAGCTCGAACTCACCCATGGCTCTACAGCGCCAGAATCAGCGCTTGTTCGCCTTGACTTCGGCTTCACGCAGCGACGGCGCCAGCTTGTCTAGCACGCCGTTGACGAACTTGTGGCCGTCGGTGGCACCGAAGACCTTGGCCAGCTCGACACCTTCGTTGATCACCACGCGGTACGGTACGTCGACGCGCTTGATGAACTCCCAGGTGGACAGGCGCAGCACAGCCAGCTCGACCGGGTCGAGCTCTTCCAGCGTCATGGTCATGCAAGGCGCCAGCGCCTTGTCGATTTCGCCCTTGATTGCCGGAACCCCATGCAGGATTTCACGGAAATAAGCACCGTCGACGTCGGTGAAATCGTTATCCACCCGGAACTGCGCTTCGATCTCGTTCAGCGAATGCTGCGCCATGTGCCACTGGTACAGTGCCTGGGTCGCGAGCTTGCGGGCTTCGCGGCGCTTGGCGCTTTTCGAGGGCTTGCCGGCATCCGCAGGTTTTGGATCGCGCGGGTTGAAACGATCGCTTTCGTCGCTAATCACTTGGCCTCCAACTGCGCCAGCAGGCTGACCATTTCCAGTGCGGACAGGGCAGCTTCAGCACCTTTGTTGCCGGCTTTGGTGCCGGAACGCTCGATGGCTTGTTCGATGGAGTCGACGGTCAGTACGCCGAAGGCCACCGGAACACCGAACTCCATGGACACCTGGGCCAGGCCCTTGGTGCATTCGCCCGCCACGTATTCGAAGTGCGGGGTACCGCCACGGATCACGGCGCCCAGGGCGATGATCGCGTCGTAGGCGCCTTGCTGGGCGACCTTCTGTGCTACCAGCGGGATTTCAAATGCGCCCGGGGCACGGATGATGGTGATGTCGCTTTCGCTGACACCGTGGCGTACCAGGGCATCAACGGCACCGCTTACCAGGCTTTCAACGACGAAGCTGTTGAAGCGGCCAACCACCAAAGCATAGCGACCTTTGGGGGCGATGAAGGTACCTTCGATGGTCTTCAGGGTCATTCCGATATTCTCATCTTCAAGAGCGAGGCCGCATACAAGCGGCCTCGACAGGGGTCTGGACTCGAGCAGAGGGCGTCAATGCCGCCTCAAGTCACTCGGAGGGCACGTATTCTACAACTTCCAGATCGAATCCGGATATCGCGTTGAACTTCATCGGCGAACTCATCAGGCGCATCTTGCGCACACCAAGGTCGCGCAGGATCTGCGAACCGGCACCCACGGTGCTGTAGGTGGTCGGTGCCTTGGCCGGTGCATCGCCTGCGCTTTCGCGGATGTGCGCCAGCAGCACGTCGCCATCCAGCGGGTGGCCCAGCAGCAGTACCACGCCGCTGCCGGCTTCGGCCACGGCGGCCATGGCAGCACGCAGGCTCCAGCGGCCTGGCTGCTTGACCAGCAGCAGGTCGCGCAGCGGGTCCATGTTGTGCACACGCACCAGGGTCGGCTCTTCGGCGCAGATCTTGCCCAGGGTCAGGGCCAGGTGCACGTCGCCTTCCACCGCGTCGCGGTAGGTGACCAGGTTGAACTCGCCCAGCTCGCTTTCCACCGGCTGCTCGGACACACGCTGCACGGTGCGCTCGTGGATCATGCGGTAGTGGATCAGGTCGGCAATGGTGCCGATCTTCAGGCCGTGCTCGGCGGCGAACACTTCCAGCTCGGCGCGGCGCGACATGGTGCCGTCGTCGTTCATCACTTCGCAGATCACGCCGCTTGGCTCGAAACCGGCCATGCGCGCCAGGTCGCAGGCAGCTTCGGTGTGGCCGGCGCGGGCAAGGGTACCGCCGGGCTGGGCCATCAGCGGGAAGATGTGGCCTGGGCTGACGATGTCTTCGGCCTTGGCGTCCTTGGCGGCAGCGGCCTGCACCGTGCGTGCACGGTCGGCGGCGGAGATGCCGGTGGTGACACCTTCGGCGGCTTCGATCGACACGGTGAACTTGGTGCCGAAGCCCGAGCCGTTGCGCGGCGCCATCAGCGGCAGCTTCAGCGTTTCGCAACGCTCACGGGTCATCGGCATGCAGATCAGGCCACGGGCGTGCTTGGCCATGAAATTGATGTGCTCAGGCAGGCAGCATTCGGCTGCCATGATGATATCGCCTTCGTTCTCGCGGTCTTCGTCATCCATGAGGATGACCATTTTGCCCTGGCGGATGTCTTCGACCAGTTCTTCGATGCTGTTGAGCGCCACGCGGCACCCCCTTCTCAATCAGGATTTCAAGAAGCCGTTGGCGGCCAGGAAGCTTTCGGTAATGCCACTGCCCTTGCTCGGTTCGGCAGCCTTGTCACCCAGCAGCAAGCGCTCCAGATAACGGGCCAGCAGGTCGACCTCAAGGTTTACCCGACGCCCTGCGCGGTAGTCGGCCATGATGGTTTCGGACAGGGTGTGCGGGACAATGGTCAGCTCGAACTCGGCGCCATTGACCTCATTGACCGTCAGGCTGGTGCCGTCGACGGTGATCGAACCCTTGTGGGCGATGTACTTGGCCAGCTCCTTGGGTGCACGCACACGGAACTGGATGGCGCGGGCGTTATCGCTGCGCGAGATGATTTCGCCGACGCCGTCGACATGGCCGCTGACCAGGTGCCCACCCAGGCGGGTGGTGGGGGTCAGGGCTTTCTCCAGGTTGACCTTGCTGCCGCTCTTGAGGTCAATGAACGCGGTGCGTTTGAGGGTTTCGACGCTGACGTCGGCCCAGAAGCCATTGCCCGGCAGTTCGACGGCGGTCAGGCATACCCCGTTGACGGCGATGCTGTCGCCCAGCTTGACGTCACCCAGATCGAGCTTGCCGGTTTCGACGTAGACGCGCACGTCACCACCCTTGGGGGTGAGGCTGCGGATGGTGCCGATGGATTCGATGATGCCGGTAAACATGGGGTCTTCCTCAAAAACGGTTTGCACGGGGCAAGCCCGGCATTATACGCCGGGTGCCGGCAGGGGGATGGCTGTGACCCGCCAGTCATCGCCCACTGCGCGCATTTCGGTAATTTTCAATCGCGGCGCTTCGCTCATCTTGTCCAGCGGCCAGTCCAGCAACGGGCGGGCCTGGGAGCCGAGGAAGGTGCCGGCAACGAACAGCTGATATTCGTCGACCAGGCCTTGGCGGGCAAAGGCACCGACCAGGCCGGCACCGGCTTCCAGCAGGATTTCGTTGACGCCGCGAGCGGCCAGGGCCTGCAGCAGCGCCGGCAGGTCGACCTGACCATTGTCACCTGGCAGGTTCAACAATTCGTGGCCGGCAGCGGCATAGCGCGGGTCATCTGCGACAGCGGTCACCACCAGTGCCGGGCCGGCCTTGAAGAACGGCGCATCCAGTGGCAGGCGCAGGCGGCCATCGACCAGTACGCGCAGCGGCGTACGGCTGAGAGCCAGGGCTGTGGTTTCGGCATCCAGGCCCAGCTCGG
Source organism: Pseudomonas sp. SIMBA_067 (assembly GCF_046534675.1). Lineage (NCBI taxonomy): Bacteria > Pseudomonadati > Pseudomonadota > Gammaproteobacteria > Pseudomonadales > Pseudomonadaceae > Pseudomonas > Pseudomonas sp. SIMBA_067. Next base: position 100,126 of record NZ_JAWRYH010000014.1, read on the forward strand.
CGCCACGCACGGTCATGCGGGCGTTGTCGGCCAGCACGCTGGCAGCGCTGGTCAGCACCACGCTGGAGCGGGCGCGCAGGCGCTGTACCGCCGAACGTGCAGCCGGGCCGGTAATCCACTGGCTTTCGCCACTGGCCATGGCGGTGCGGCCGTCCAGGCTCATGGCCAACTTGGCGCGCACGAACGGCAGGCCAGTTTCCATGCGCTTGAGAAAGCCCGGGTTGAGTGCGCGGGCCTCGGCTTCGAGCACGCCACTGGCCACCACGATACCGGCCTCGGCGAGGCGCCGCAGGCCTTGCCCCGCCACTTGCGGGTTAGGGTCCTGCATGGCTGCCACAACCCGCGCCACACCGGCCTTGACCAGCGCCTCGGCACACGGCGGCGTGCGCCCATGGTGGCTGCACGGTTCAAGGGTAACGTAGGCACAAGCGCCACGAGCACGCTCACCGGCCTGGCGCAGGGCATGCACTTCGGCATGCGGCTCGCCGGCGCGCACGTGCCAACCTTCGCCTACCACTTCGCCATCACGTACGATCACGCAGCCTACGCGCGGGTTGGGGTGGGTGGTATACAGGCCCTTGCGCGCCAGCTCCAGCGCGCGGGCCATGTAGTGGGCGTCAAGGATGGCGGCTTGGCTGGGCATGTTCACTCTTTGGCTGGCTCACGGGCCAGGCGGTCGATTTCTTCGCGGAACTCGTCCAGGTCCTGGAAGCGCCGGTACACCGAGGCAAAGCGGATATAAGCCACCTCGTCGAGCTTGCGCAGCTCGGCCATGACCATTTCACCCACCACCAGCGATTTGACTTCGCGCTCGCCAGTGGCACGCAGGCGGCTCTTGATGTGGGCCAGCGCCGCTTCCAGACGCTCGACGCTGACCGGGCGCTTTTCCAGGGCCCGTTGCATGCCGGCGCGCAGCTTGTCTTCGTCGAACGGCTGGCGCGTGCCGTCCTGCTTGATCAGCCGGGGCAGCACCAGTTCGGCGGTTTCGAAGGTGGTGAAGCGCTCGCCACAGGCCACGCATTCGCGGCGGCGGCGCACCTGCTCGCCCTCGGCAACGAGGCGAGAGTCGATGACCTTGGTGTCGTTGGCACCGCAAAAGGGACAGTGCATGGTGGCAGGCAACAAAAAAAGGGAGGGCCATGGTAGCGCATTGCACTGGCAAGACAAGCCAAAGGGGTTAACATCCATGGGAAATCTGCCCGTTAAGGACTCCCCCATGCACTACCGAGCGCTCGTCGTGCTGTGCTGCGCCGCCCTGCTCGCCGCTTGCGGCAGCGACAGGCCGAAGACCGATACACCCCCGGCGCCCACGCCAACCCGCTCGGCCAAACCGGCCGAAGTATTGGGCCCGTTGCCGGCCTACCAGCGTGAACTGAGCGGCACCTTGCTGGAAATCCCGGCCGGTGCCGACGTGGAACTGGCCTTGCTGGTCATCGACGAACGCGACCGCCCGCAACGCCTGCTGGCCAGCAGCAACCTGACCGGCACCGGGCAAGCGTTGCCCTACCACCTTCGCTTCAACCCCGAAGCCTTCCCGGCCGGCGCGCGGGTCGAGCTACGTGGCCGCGCCAGCCGTTCCGGCCAGTTGATCATGCACCTGCCGCCGGTACGTATCAGCCAGGCCCAGACCCAGGCCACCGGCCCGCTGCGTTTCGAGAAGGCACCTTAAGTGGCGCCACTGGCCCTGCAACAGGCTCTCAGCGGCCTGATCGGCGAAGCGCGCCTGATCGTCAGCGAGCTGCCCGGCTGTGACTTGAAGCTGTGGTTGATCGACGACCAGAACATGGACCGCGCCTTCAGCAGCGACGAAACCCGGCGCATTCTTGACGAGCCGCCCTACTGGAGCTTTTGCTGGGCAAGTGGCCTGGCCATGGCCCGGTACCTGGCCGAACGCCCGGAATGGGTGGCCGGCAAGCGCGTGCTGGACTTTGGCGCCGGCTCCGGTATCGCCGGCATTGCCGCCGCGCGCGCCGGGGCACTGGAAGTGGTGGCCTGCGACCTTGACCCGCTGGCCCTCCATGCCTGCCGCGCCAATGCCGCGCTGAACGGGGTAGAGCTCAGTTACAGCAGCGACTTCTTTGCCGAGGACGACCGCTTCGACCTGATCCTGGTTGCCGATGTGCTGTACGACCGCGCCAACCTGCCGCTGCTGGATGCCTTCCTCAGCCGCGGCCGCCAGGCGCTGGTGGCCGACTCGCGGGTACGCGACTTCAGCCACCCGCTGTACCAGCAGTTGGGCGTGCTCGAAGCACTGACCCTGCCGGACCTGGCCGAGCCACACGAATTCCGCAGGGTCAGCCTGTACCACGCCAGCCGCGACGCCTTATAGTGGTGCCATTCACGAGTTAGCGAGAGTCGCGATGACCCAAGACACGCCTTACATTTTCGACGCTACCGATGCCACCTTTCAGCAACTGGTGATCGAGAACTCTTTCCACAAGCCGGTGCTGGTGGACTTCTGGGCCGAGTGGTGTGCGCCGTGCAAGGCACTGATGCCGTTGCTGGCCAAGATCACCGAGGGTTACCAGGGCGAGTTGCTGCTGGCCAAGATCAACTGCGACGTGGAGCAACAGGTGGTTGCCCAGTTCGGTATCCGCAGCCTGCCGACCGTGGTGCTGTTCAAGGACGGCCAGCCGGTGGACGGTTTTGCCGGGGCTCAGCCGGAATCGGCGATTCGCGCCATGCTCGAGCCACACGTGCAGATGCCCGCCGCACCCACCGCTTCGCCACTGGAGCAGGCCAAGGCGCTGTTTGCCGAAAGCCGCTTTGCCGAAGCCGAAGCGCTGTTGCAGGCGCTGCTGGGTGAAGACAACAGCAATGCCGAGGCGTTGATCCTGTACGCCCGCTGCCTGGCCGAGCGCGGTGAACTGGGCGAGGCCCAGGTGGTGCTGGATGCGGTCAAGACCGACGAGCACAAAGCTGCGCTGGCCGGTGCCAAGGCCCAGCTGACCTTCCTGCGCCAGGCGGCCAGCCTGCCGGAAGTGGCCGACCTGAAAAGCCGCCTGGCGCAGAACCCGCAGGATGACGAGGCGGCTTATCAGCTGAGCATTCAGCAGCTGGCGCGCCAGCAGTACGAGGCGGCGCTGGATGGGCTGCTGAAGCTGTTCCAGCGTAACCGTGGCTACGAGAACGGGCTGCCGCAGAAGGCGATGCTGCAGGTGTTCGAGTTGCTGGGCGGGGATCATCCGCTGGTTGGCGTTTATCGCCGCAAGCTGTCGGCGGCGATGTTCTGAGAATGCCGGGGGCCGCTTTGCGGCCCATTCGCAGCACAAGGCTGCTCCTACAGGGACCGTACGAAACCACGGCCACCTGATCCTTGTAGGAGCAGCCTTGTGCTGCGAACGGGCTGCAAAGCAGCCCTAAATTCCTGGCCCTCTCACCCAACCCAGTGATAGACCGGCGCATCCACGCCACTTTCCACCTTCACCTCACTGCTGTGCCGCAAGCGCACCAGCAGCCGCTTGCCCGCCGCCGTGCTTCCCGCCAGCCCTTCCAGCCGGTCCAGCAACTCCGGCCCGCTCATCTGCCCGGCAACGCGCAACACTTCACGCGCTGCGGACCATTGCCCGTCATCATGGCGCGGTGCCGCAACAGTAGCCGTCGCAGCACCCTGTACCACAACAGGCACCTCGATTTGCTTACCCAGTTGCGCCCACTCTTCAGGCGCCAGCTCGATGGTCAGGTCCACCGGCCAGTCACCAATCTGTCCACGAATTCTCATGATGCATTCCTTGAGCCCAGGTCAATGCAGCCATGCTACCGCAACATGAAACCTTAGCCACGCAGGCTGGCGGCGCGCAGAAAAGTTGTTATAACATAACCCAATCTTCCAGCCCGCCCCGGAGTCGTCCATGCGTCGCCTGCTGCTCGCCCTGCCCTTCGCCTTGCTGCCACTGGCAGTGGCCCATGCCCACGATGACCATGATCATGACCACGGCACGCTCGGCGCCCACGAGCATGGCGTGGCCAAGCTCAACGTCGTGCTTGATGACAACACCCTGGAGCTGGAGCTGGACAGCCCGGCAATGAACCTGGTGGGCTTCGAGCATGCCGCCAGCAGCGATGCAGACAAGGCCAAGGTCGCCGCCGTGCGCCAGCAACTCGAACAACCCCTCAAGCTGTTCGGCCTTTCTGCAGCAGCAAACTGCAAGGAAGAACAACAGGAGCTGGAAAGCCCGCTGTTCGGTGATGCCCTGAAAGCCGACGACGAGGGTGACGAGCACGCGCATGGCCACCAGCACAGCGACATTGGTGCCCATTACCAGCTCACCTGCGCCAACCCTGACAAACTGGCACAGGTGGACCTGGCGCCCCTGTTCAAGGCCTTCCCGGCCACCCAGAAAATCAACGTGCAACTGATCGGCCCCAACGGCCAGAAAGGCGTGGAAACCACGCCGGCCAAGGCAGCGGTCGCCTTCTGAATGAGCCAGCCGTTGATCGAATTGCATGACCTGGTGTTCGGCTGGCCAGGTCAGCCGCCGTTGCTGGATATTCCGGCATTCCACCTGGACGCGGGTGAAGCCCTGTTCCTCAAGGGCCCCAGCGGCAGTGGCAAGACCACCTTGCTGGGCCTGCTCGGCGGGGTGAACGTGCCGGCCCAGGGCCGCATCCAGTTGCTTGGCCAGGACCTCGGCAAATTGGGCCAGGGCGCCCGCGACCGCTTTCGGGTCGATCACACCGGTTACATCTTCCAGCAGTTCAACCTGCTGCCGTTTCTCTCTGTACGTGAAAACGTCGAGCTGCCCTGCCGCTTCTCGCACAGCCGCAAGGCCCGCGCCGAGCAGCGCCATGGCAGTGTCGACCAGGCGGCCGGCACGCTGCTGGCCCACCTGGGCCTGGGCGACCCCGCCCTGCTCGCCCGCCGCGCCGACAGCCTGTCGATCGGCCAGCAACAGCGGGTCGCCGCCGCACGCGCCCTGATCGGCCAGCCAGAACTGGTGATTGCCGACGAACCGACCTCGGCGCTGGATGCCGACACACGCGAAGCGTTCATCCGCCTGCTGTTCGATGAATGCCGCGCAGCCGGTGCCAGCCTGCTGTTCGTCAGCCACGACCAGAGCCTGGCACCACTGTTCGACCGTCACCTTTCCCTGGCCGACCTCAACCGCGCCGCCAAGCCCCGGGAGGCCTGATGTACCTGCTCCGCCTTGCCCTGGCCAGCCTGGCCAACCGCCGCTTCACCGCCTTTCTCACCGCCTTCGCCATCGCCCTGTCAGTGTGCCTGCTGCTGGCGGTGGAACGTGTTCGCACAGAAGCGCGCGCCAGCTTCGCCAGCACCATCAGCGGCACCGACCTGATCGTCGGCGCCCGCTCCGGTTCGGTGAACCTGCTGCTGTATTCGGTGTTCCGCATTGGCAACGCTACCAACAACATCCGCTGGGACAGCTTCCAGCACTATGCACAGGACCCCCGCGTGAAGTGGGCGATCCCGATCTCGCTGGGCGACTCGCACCGCGGCTACCGAGTGATGGGCACCACGACGGATTACTTCAGCCATTACCAGTACGGCCGCCGCCAGCATCTGGAACTGAGCCAGGGGCGTGAGTTTGCCAGCGACCCGTTCGAGGTGGTGCTCGGCGCCGAAGTGGCCGAGGCGTTGCACTACAAACTGGGTGACAAGCTGGTGCTGGCCCACGGCGTGGCAGCCATCAGCCTGGTCAAGCATGACGACAAGCCGTTCACCGTGGTCGGTGTGCTCAAGCGCACCGGCACACCGGTCGACCGCACACTGCATATCGGCCTGGGCGGTATGGAGGCCATCCATATCGACTGGCACAACGGCGTACCGGCCCGAGGCGCCGGGCGCATCAGCGCCGAGCAGGCACGCACGATGGACCTGCAACCTGCCGCCATTACCGCGTTCATGCTGGGCCTGAACAACAAGATCGCGACCTTCAGCCTGCAGCGCGAGATCAACGAGTACCGCAGCGAGCCGTTGCTGGCAATCCTGCCAGGCGTGGCCCTGCAAGAGCTGTGGAGCCTGATGGGCACGGCGGAACAAGCGTTGTTCGTGGTGTCGCTGTTCGTGGTGCTGACCGGCTTGATCGGCATGCTGACGGCGATTCTCACCAGCCTCAACGAGCGCCGCCGGGAGATGGCGATCCTCCGTTCGGTCGGGGCCAGGCCGTGGCATATCGCGGGGCTGCTGGTACTGGAGGCGCTGTCACTGGCGGCGGTCGGGATCGTGGCCGGGCTTGGCTTGCTGTATGCGGGGATTGCCCTGGCGCAGGGGTACGTGCAGGCCAACTATGGCTTGTATCTGCCACTGGCCCTGCCGAGTGCTCATGAATGGACCTTGCTGGCTATCATCCTGGGGGCGGCGTTGCTGATGGGCAGCGTGCCGGCGTGGCGGGCCTATCGGCAGTCGCTGGCCGATGGCCTGTCCATACACCTCTGAGTGCGCGTAATGATCAGACACCTCACCGCCTGCTTCGCGGGCACGCCCGCTCCCACAGGGAGCCCCGCAGGCTTCGAACCTTGTGCAGGACCTGTGAGAGCGGGCATGCCCGCGCAGAGGCCGGCAATGCGCATGCTGCTGGCCCTGCTGTTGCTGGTAGCAATGCCTCTATGGGCCGCCGAACCCAAGGAGCTGGACTGGCCGGCCCTGATCCCCGAAGGCGCCCCGGTCATCCCGCCGCAACTGACGCCGCTGCACGACATGTCACAGCTCAGCAACGCCCTGTCTGCCGAGTCCGCGCCAGCCGCGCGCCAGCAAGCCCCCGATGCCCCAGTCGTGAGAGGCCTCGACGGCCAGCAGGTCAAGCTGCCGGGCTACATCGTGCCGCTGGAGGTAAGCGAAGAAGGCCGCACCACCGAGTTCCTGCTGGTCCCTTACTACGGTGCGTGCATCCACGTGCCACCCCCGCCGTCGAACCAGATCGTGCACATTTTCAGCGAGATGGGCGTGCGCGTCGAAGACCTCTACCAGCCGTACTGGATCGAGGGAAAGATGCAAGTTAGAGCCTCCAGCAGCGAACTGGCCGACGCCGGCTACCAGATGGAAGCCGAGAAAATATACGTTTATGACCTGAGATGAGAACTGTTTCGAATTCGTGAAGACGCTTCTTTGAGCTGGGTCAAACTTTCTGTTTAAACAGCTCCGTACCATTGGACTACTCGATTAATAACGTCCTTTGGGAGCTTCCATGAACAAGTCCTTGCTCGGCGCCTCGCTTGTGGCCCTTGCGCTCGCCGCCCCTGCCGCCCACGCCTACCAGGCGGGGGACATGATCTTGCGCGCAGGCGCCATCACCACCGCCCCGAACGAAAGCAGCGGCGACCTGAAGTTCGACGGCAACAAGGTGTCGGGCACCAAGGCGACCCTGGACAGCGACACCCAGCTGGGCCTGACCTTTGCCTACATGCTCACCGACCACATTGGCCTGGAACTGCTGGCAGCCACCCCGTTCAAGCACACCGTCGGCGTTAAAGGCCTGGGCGGCGGGCTGGACGGCAAGCTGGCAGACATCAAGCAACTGCCACCGACCCTGTCGCTGCAGTACTACCCGATGGAGCCGAATTCGCGCTTCCAGCCGTACGCCGGTGTGGGTATCAACTACACCCTGTTCTTCGACGAAGACCTGAGCAGCGCACGCAAGCAACAAGGCTTCAGCAACCTCAAGCTGCAGGATTCGGTCGGTATTGCCGGCCAACTGGGCATGGACTACATGCTGACCGAAAACTTGCTGGTCAACGCCTCGGTCTGGTACGTCGACATCGACACCAAAGCCAGCGTAAACGGCCCGACCGCGCTGGGCTACAGCAAGACCAAGGTCGACGTCGATGTCGACCCGTGGGTGTACATGGTCGGCCTTGGCTACAAGTTCTGACCTGAACCCTGCAGGGCGGCTTCGGCCGCCCTCGCGCGTTGCAGCCATAGCCAGTAGCCCAGCGCTGCCGCACTGAAGGCCATGCCAAGCCCACACACCGCAGCCCACCCCCAATGGGCATGCACCCAACTCGCAAGCACCGCCCCCAGCCCGCTGCCAAGCGAATAGCAGCACATGTAGGCGCCGATCAAGCGGCTGGCCATCGCGCCACGCCCTGCCAGCAAAAGGCTCTGGTTGGTGACATGCACCGCCTGCACGGCAAAGTCCAGCATCAGCACACCTAGCACAAAGGCCATCAGCGACTGCCCGACAAAAGCTGTGGGCAACCACGACAGCGTCAGCAGCGCCAGCGCCAACCCGGTGGTGCGCTCTCCCAGCCCCTGGTCGGCCAAGCGACCGGCGCGCGCAGCCGCCAACGTCCCCACAACACCTGCCAGGCCGAACAGGCCAATCTGGGTATGGCTCAACACAAATGGCGCAGCGCTGAGGGGCATGACCATGGCACTCCACAGCACGCTGAACGCAGCGAAGATCAATACGCCAAACACGCCGCGCTGGCGCAGCAGCCTGTCTTCCCGATACAAACGGAACTGGGACACGATCAACGCCCGGTAGCCAGGCCGGTGTACGAGCGGCTGCCCACCGGGCAGGCTGCGCCACAGCACCAGGGCCAGCAGCGTCAGCAGCCCTGCGGCGACCAGATACACACTGCGCCAACCGGCCAAGTCAGCAAGCCCACCTGCCACCAGGCGCGCCAATAGAATCCCCAGTACCACGCCACTGGTGACGGTGCCCACGGCCTGCCCCTGCGCACCGGGTGAAGCCAGGCTGGCCGCATGCGCCACCATTATCTGCACCATGACAGCCATCAGCCCGGTGATGGCCAAGGCCAGCAGCAACATCGCCCAGTTGGGCGCCATGCCGACGCCGACCAGCGCCAGGGCAGAAAACAGCAACTGGCCCAGCAACAGGCGTTTGCGGTCGATCAGGTCCCCCAGTGGCACGATCAATAGCAGCCCCAGGGCATAACCTGCCTGGGTCGCGCCGACAACCCAGCCAATTTGCTGTTGCGCCACACCAAGGTCGGCGGCCATCGATTCAAGCAAAGGTTGGGCGAAGTAGACCGTGGCCACCGCCATGGCGCTGGTGATGGCAAGCAGCAGGGTTAGCCCGCGTGTCAGCGCAGATGTCATCGGTCAGGCCTCGTCAATTTGGTTTCGATTTGAAACCACTTCTGGCTATTTAACAAATGTGGTTTTAATCTGCAACCAGACAATCAGGAAAGGCCCACCCCATGCTCGATGAAAACAATGCCCAATGCCCCGTGGCCCGAGCCCTGGAGGTATTGGGTGATCGCTGGGCACTGATGATCCTGCGCGACGCCTTCGACGGCTTGCGGCGGTTCAGTGAGTTTCAGAAGAACCTGGGGCTGGCGAAGAACATCCTCGCCTCACGGCTCAAGCTGCTGGTGGAAAGCGGGTTGCTGATGACACAGCCGGCATCGGATGGCAGTGCCTACAAGGAATATGTGCTGACCGAGAAAGGGCGGTCGGTGTTTCCGGTCGTGGTTGGCTTGAGGCAGTGGGGGGAGCGGTATCTGTTTGAGGCGGGTGAAGCGCGTTCTGAATTGGTCGAGGCTGCCAAAGGGCAGGCTATCGAGACTTTGCAGGTGCGAGCTTTGGATGGGCGGGTACTGGGGGCCGAGGATTGCCTGCGCAGGGTTGTGCGGCATGGGTGATTTTTGGGGCTGCGCAGCAGCCCCAAAAGTTCAGCTTTTACCGAGAAGCTTGGCCAAGCCCTCGACCATCGGCGTCGCCTGCGGAAACTCGAACCGCGCCAGCAACCGCTGGTTGTCCGCCCGCGAATGGCGAATATCACCCGAACGCGCCGCCACATGGCTGATCGCCGGCAAGCTGCCCACCACCTTCTCCAGCGCCACCAGCAACTGGTTCAGCGAGGTGGCCTGGTTGAGGCCGATGTTCACCGCCCCCTCCTCGACCTGCGGCTGCTCCAGTGCCTGCACCATCACCTGCACCAGGTCGCCCACGTAGAGGAAATCGCGGGTCTGCTCGCCATCGCCGAAGATGGTGATCGGCAAGCCCTGCACTGCGCGCTCGCAGAAGATGCTGATTACCCCGGAATACGGCGAGGACGGGTCCTGGCGTGGCCCGAAGATATTGAAGAAACGGAACACCACCGGCTCCAGGCCATGCTGACGGCGGTAGAAGTCCAGGTACTGCTCACTGGCCAGCTTGTCCACGGCGTAGGGCGTCAGCGGCGCCTTGGGCGTGTCTTCGGCAATTGATTCACCCTCGCCATTGTTGCCGTACACCGCCGCACTGGAGGCGAACAGCACCCGGCGCACACCCTGCACGCGCATGGCTTCGCACACATTGAGGGTGCCAATGAAGTTGCTTTGGTGGGTACGCACCGGGTCTTCGACCGAGGCCTGCACCGAGGCCACCGCCGCCAGGTGCACCACAGCACTGCAGCCTGCCGCAGCCTGCGTGACCAGCCCGGCGTCGGCAACATCGCCTTCAATCAGCTCCAGCCGTGGGTGGTCAACCTGCAGGTTGCTGCGCCGGCCGGTGGAGAAGTCGTCGAGAATGCGTACGGCGTAGCCTTTGTCCAACAACGCATCGCACAGGTGGGAGCCAATGAAGCCGGCACCGCCGGTGATCAGGATGGGGGCGTCAGCCATGGCGGTAGAACCGGTCCAGTAAAGGCGGCAGGCCGGCGCGCCAGGCGCGCGGCTTGATGCCGAAGGTATGAAGGATTTTCTTGCAGGCCAGTACAGCGTTCTGCGGCTCTTCGCTGGCATCCGGCCGTGCCGCATGGGCCTGCGGTGTCGGCGCCAGCACCGCCAGTTGGCGGTATTGGCCTGCTTCGGTAAGGATAGCCTGGCCTAGCGCCAGCGGCGTGGTCGCCTCGTTGCCGGCGTAATGGTATGTGCCCCACAGCGGCGCACTGCAATCGAGCTGCTTGAGCACCGACAGAATCACCCGTGCGGCATCGTCGACCGGTGTCGGGTTACCACGCCGGTCATCGGCCAGCAGCAGTTCTTGCGGCTGCTCTGCACGGGTCAGGAAGCGGCCCAGCGCGCCGTCGATGCTCTCGTCGAGCAACCAGCCGAAGCGCAGCAGCACATGCTGCGGGCAGGTTGCGCGCACACTCTGTTCGATGCGCCACAACGCCTGGCCACGCAGGCCCAGCGGCACCGGCTCGTCCTTTTCGCTGTAGGCCGTTGCCCGCGAACCATCGAAGACCCGGTAGCTGGAAGGTTGAACCAGGGTGATCTGGTGGTGCTGGCACAGCTCTGCCAGCCGCTCCACAGCCCGCTCCTGTTGAGCCAGGCGTTGCTCGCTGACCGACTCGGCCTGGAACCAGTCGAAGTAATAGGCCAGGTTGACCAGGGCGTCGGGGCGGTGATCGTCGAGCAACTGGGTGAGGTTGGCCGGCGTCCAGCCATTCTCGGGCGGGCGCGGCGCCAGGAAAGCAATGTCCTCCTCGGCCCCAAGACGAATCAGCGCTTGCCCGAGGGCATTGCCACCACCCAACAGCATTAGGCGCATACGCATAGAGTCAGCAGATCCGAGAGGTTAATGAAGGAAAGGGGCCATTTTGCGGTTTCCGGGCGGGGAAGTCCAACGCAGGGCCCGGTGAATGCCATGGACGGATTTGCTGATGCTGATTACCGTCTGCTTCACCTGCCGTCAATGCAGAATGTACAGCCGCGCAAGGGGGAGATCTCGACTAGCCTCTTTTGCGTGACAATAGCGCCAATCATGGCTTTGCAGAGACCATCATGCACTTGCAAACTGGCACCCAGCAGCGCCTGAAATGGCAATTCGACGAGCCGGCCCCAGGCAAAGAGCTGTTCATCGACGAACAATTCGGAAGCTACCAGCAACAGGCCCGGTTGCTTGTACCTGATACCGAGCGCGCAGCGCCGGCATTTGTGCTGGGTGGCGCGCGCTCGGACTTTACCCGGCTCAACCCACTGCTCTATCGTTTGCAAGCCGCTGGCATCGGGTCGCTTACCGGCAATCTTTCTGGTCACAGCCTCGCTAGCGAGCCAGGCGCAGTGGCACCGTCACTGGCTACCAACCTCGAAGAGGCACAGCGGTTTCATACGCATATCGCACCTCGATGCCGAACACTGATCGGCCACAGCCTGGGCGCGGCAATCACGCTGAAACTTGCAGCACGGTTGCCGCAAGTGGACAGTATCGTGTTGATCTGCCCAGCGGTTTATCCAGATGATGCCCACCGGGCGCCGTTTGGCCCGGCATTCACCACAGCCATCAGCAAACCCTACGGCTTTCTGGACAGCGACAGCTACGCCTTCCTCAAGCAGTTCCAAGGCAGAGTGCTGATGGTGATTGGCGAGTATGACGGGCTCAACTCACAACGCTTCGGCAAAGACCCGGGGACCAGTGCAGGTAGCCTGTGGCTGGCCGGTGCCGAGCGCTACAGCCCGATTCCTGAAGAAGTTACCCAGGCCCTGATGCAATCAGTTCCAGCAGCGCGTTTGCAATGCCTGTTTCTTACCGACTGCGACCATGGCATCGCTTCCCACTTACGCAGTACGCCAGCGATTGCGGATCAGGTTGCCAGCGCCGTGGCGGGATTCATCCTCGAAGACGCCTGACTTGTTGAGCATTACTCGATCTCGAACAAACTGTTGCGCAACGGCCCCACACTCAAACGCTCACGCACATCATCATCTATACGTGGGTCATCCGGCCGGTACAGTTTCACCTGCCGATAGGCATTGATGCGATTGATCTCCTCGCCCAGGTACTCCCACACCACGCGGGTGCAGGCCGGGTTGCGCCGGTCGCCGCTGGAAACCCCGGCTTTGAGGCCGTTCAGGCGGGTGATGCGGCTTTTGAAGCTGGGGATGAGGATGGTCTGGCTCATTTCGTTGAAGGTGAGCGACTCGTAGTCGATGAGGAACACCCGGTCCTGCAGCTGAAACGCCGCGCCCAGGTAGCGGCAACGTACCTCGGCATGCTGGTCGTTGGCACTGGAACGCTCCTGGCGCTCCTGGCGCTCGAACAGGAAACGGCCGCGCTCCTCCCACAGGTGCACCAGCGACACCAGGATCGTGCCCGGTACCGACATGCAGTTGGAATACTCGAAGTAGTAACCGCAATAACGCGACAGGTTGCCCGCATGATCATGCAGCGGGCGGAACAGTTCGCTGATCGGGTCGCTGGGCTGCTCGGCCAAGGTGGACACCCGTGCGCCGATCAGCCGGGCGAACTGCTCGGCCGGCAGGTTCAGTTCGTAATCCTCAACCCCGAAGAAGTCGCCAATGCGCTTGAGGTTGAAAGCCGTCGGACGGCTCTGACCGCTCAGGTACTTGTTGAACTGCGCGCGGTTGATAGAGAGCTGCCGGCAAACTTCGGAGATAGAGCGGTAGTGGCTGCAGGCCAGTTTGAGGTTGGTGGCGAAATGATCGCTCATGTGCGGAATCCAGGTGACGCGAATGACGCAATTGTAGCATCAAGTCGCATCAAGTCAGAGCAACCCGCGAAATTGTAACGGCTCTTGTCATGGCCAACCATTCGCCCCAACGAATAGCGGTGCGCCTGCCGTCCGCTGGTCATTCCACACGAAGAATAAGAATCGAGGTCATTTTCCAATGCTCGAAGTACTCAACGATTTCCTTTCAGGGAAACTCCTCATCGTGCTGATCGTAGGGCTGGGTAGCTACTTCACTATCCGTTCGCGTTTCGTTCAGTTCCGCCATTTCGGCCACATGTTCACCGTGTTCAAGGAATCGCTGCGTGGCCAGGCAGGCCAGCTGAGCTCCTTCCAGGCCCTGATGTTGAGCCTGGCCGGCCGCGTTGGCGCCGGTAACATTGCCGGTGTCGGTATCGCTGTGACCCTGGGTGGCCCGGGCGCCGTGTTCTGGATGTGGGTCACCGCGCTGGTGGGCATGTCCAGCAGCTTCTTCGAATGCACCCTGGCCCAGGTCTACAAGCGCGCCGACGGCGACGGCCTGTACCGTGGCGGCCCGGCCTACTACATCCAGCATGGCCTGAAGCGCAAAAGCATGGCCATCGTGTTCTCGATCCTGCTGCTGGTCACCTACGGCTTCGCCTTCATCGGCCTGCAGTCGTACACCGTGACCCACTCGCTGCAGAACGCCTTTGACTTTGCCCCAAGCCAGACCGGTATCGTCCTGGCAGTGCTGCTGGCCATCACCTTCATCGGCGGCATCAAGCGCATCGCCGCAGTGTCGGACCTGCTGGTACCGATCAAGACCTTGGCCTACATCGGCGTGACCCTGTACGTGATCGGCACCCAGATCGAACACGTGCCGGCCATGCTGGAAACCATCTTCAAGAGCGCCTTCGGCCTCGACCCAGCGTTCGCCGGCCTGCTCGGCAGCGCCATCGTCATGGGCGTGAAGCGTGGCGTGTTTGCCAACGAAGCGGGCCTGGGCAGTGCGCCGAACGTCGCCGCCGTGGCAGCCGTGAAACACCCGGGCGCCCAGGGCGTGGTCCAGGCCTTCAGTGTGTTCCTCGATACCTTCGTGATCTGCACCTGCACCGCGCTGCTGATCCTGCTGTCGGGCTTCTACACCCCGGGCTTCGAGGGTGACGGCATTGTCCTGACCCAGAACTCGCTGGCCGCCGTGGTCGGTGACTGGGGCCGTGTGTTCGTCAGCGTGGCGCTGTCGCTGTTCGTGTTCACCTGCATCCTCTACAACTACTACCTGGGCGAGAACAGCCTGCAGTTCCTCACCCGCAACCGCGTGGTGCTGATGGTGTTTCGTGGCCTGGTGCTGGCACTGGTGGTATGGGGCTCGATGCAAGACCTGTCGACCGTGTTCGCCTTCGCCGATATCACCATGACCTGCCTGGCTTTCGTCAACCTGGTGGCCTTGGCCCTGCTGTTCAAGGTCGGCCTGCGCGTCATGCGTGACTACGACGACCAGCGCAAAGCCGGTATCGGCCAGCCTGTGTTCGACTCGAGCAAGTTCGCCGACCTGGACCTGGACCGCAATGCCTGGCCTGCCAACCCGCAGGTGGAAACAGCCGCTGACAAAGCAGCTGTCCAGGCTCAGCCGCAGCGCTGATATCCTCCCCTGCCCAGCCGCCCCTTCTGCGGGCGGCTTTTCTTTCTCGGCTCACCGCTACGGATGTTTTCCATGCGTGCAGTAAAGAATCTTCTCGTTCTCTATACCGGTGGCACCATCGGCATGCTCGAAACCTCGGAAGGCCTGGCGCCAGCCGGTGGCTTCGAAGCGCGGATGCGTGAGCACTTTGCCAAGATGGCCGATGCCCCCCAGATGCACTGGTCGCTTCAGGAGCTGAACCCGCTGCTCGACAGCGCCAACATGCAACAGCACAACTGGCTGGCGATGCGCGATGCCATCGTCGAAGCGGTGGATGTGGCAGGCCATGATGGCGTGCTGGTGTTGCATGGCACCGACAGCATGGCTTACAGCGCCGCGGCGTTGTCGTTTTTGCTGCTGGGCCTCCCAGTCCCGGTGCTGCTGACCGGCTCGATGCTGCCGGCAGGTGCCGCAGACAGCGATGCCTGGGCCAACCTGTGCGGTGCGCTGCGCCAGTTCGAACAAGGGCTGGAGAATGGCGTGCAGCTGTACTTCCACGATCAGCTGCTGCATGGCTGCCGGGCGTCGAAGCTTCGCAGCGAGGCGTTCGATGCCTTTGCTGCGTTGCCGCGCCATCGCGACGGCGAGCGGGCCGGGGCGATTCCCGCCGAGCTTGGCTACAAGCACCCGCGCCAGCCGGTCAACCTGGCGATAGTGCCGGTGTTCCCCGGGCTGCAGGCCGGGCACTTGCAGGCCTTGATCGACAGTGGTGTGCAGGGTTTGCTGCTGGAGTGCTACGGCAGCGGTACCGGGCCGTCGGATGACCAGGCGCTGCTGAATGTGCTGCGGGCGGCGCGCCAGCGTGGCGTGATGTTGGCAGCGATCAGCCAGTGCCCTGAGGGTTCGGTGGTGTTCGATACCTATGCGGCGGGTAACCGCTTGCGTGGGGCCGGGCTGGTCAGTGGCGGTGGCATGACCCGTGAGGCGGCGCTGGGCAAGATGGTTGCGCTGCTGGGGGCGGGGTTGGATGTGGATACTGCAGAACAGTGGTTTGCCCTGGATCTGTGTGGGGAGCGGGCTTAGGCTTCACCCTTCAGGGCCTCTTCGCGGGTGAACCCGCTCCCACAGGTACCGTGCAAGTCCCAAGGGCTGTGAAGCGCCCCGTAGAGCCCCGACAGGCGAATGAAAATGGCGGAAGGCAGCGGGAGTCGAACCTGCCCGGGAACGGCTGCCGTCCCCAACCGGGTTTGAAGCCCGGCCGCGCCACCGGGCGCGATTGCCTTCCTTGAACTCAGTGCCTGGCCTGTTGCTGGGCCAGGGCGCTGTCGGCGCGGATGTGACGCTGGTCGGCCACCCTCCGGGTCAGGCCGATGCGGTCGAAATATTCCAGAATCTGCACACTGCGCTTGCGACCGATGCCCAACATATCGCGAAACGCGGCCACCTGCACTATCGGCGTTTCGCTGGCCTGCCCCAGCAACAGCTCTGCCATGCGCTGTAGCGTCGCCTCTGGGTAGAACAGGTCACGCACCACCTGGTGCACCACACCAAGCCTAGCCAGCTTGCGCAGCAGCAGGCGCACGTCGGCTTCGGCGCAATTCTCCTCAGTTGCCAGCGTCCTGACCCAGGGCGGATCGTATTGTCCCTCCAGCAACTTCGGCTGCAAGCGCGCCCACAACGCACTGTCGGCTTCGCTCAACTGCACCTTGTGATCGGGCAAATGCAGCCAAGGCCCGCTGCTGGCGATGGCGCCGTCATCGAGCAGTTCATCCAGCAGGCTGACGAATGCCGGCCGCTCCAGCGGCAAGGCCGCAAAGCGACGCAGGCGATCACGGTCCGGGCCCAGTTGGTCAGGCTCTTGCTCATGGAACCGCGCCAAGTGCTCCAGCACCTGTTGCTTCAGCGCCTGCCACTGGGCGTTGGCGAACAGCAGCTGCCCCTGCCGCGTGGCCACCACCAATACCCCTTCTGGCAACTGCCAGGTTGCGCGCAGGCGATTGAACTGCCGCTCAAGCCGCTGGGGATCGATGCCACCGAGAGCGCTGGCGAGCAGCGCAGGCAGGGCCTGTTCCAGGTCCTCGGCATCCCGTAGCACCTGCAACTGGCGCAGGCGTTCATCGCTGCGGCGCTGCCGGCTTGGCGCGAATGGGTCGAGTACTTTGCCGCCCCCCAAGGTGCGCTGGGCACGCTGGTCACGCAACACCAGGCGATCGCCGTGCACGGCCTGCAACGGCGCATTGAGCAGTAACTGGGCGAACATACGCTGCCCCGCTGCCAAGGACTCACCTTCGAGCAAGGCCACGCGGGCCGTTACATCCTGGGTGCCGAGGTGCACGTGTACAGCGCTGAAATGTTCAAACGTACGGGGCTCGCCCGGCAGCAGGTTCAACTCGATATCGACGCGTACGCTGGGCGCGTGCAGCCACTCGGGCACCAGCCAGTCGCCCCGATGCAGCTGCTCCATCGCCAGCCGTTCGGCCGTGATATTCAACGCCACTCGCTGGCCTGCCTCGGCCACCAGCGCGGCCTGGTTCTGCGCATGCAGACCACGCACCCGCACCGGTTTGCCGGCCTTGCCCAGCAATAAGGTGTCGCCGGCACTGACCCGCCCGGCCAGCGCCGTGCCCGTGACCACCACGCCGGCACCGGTAACCGCGAAAGCGCGGTCGACGGCCAGGCGAAAACCGCCACCAGCGCTGCGCTTGCGCACCGCTGCTTCGGCCTCCAGCAAGGCCTGACGCAGCGCGTCTATGCCTACCCCGTTGATGCTGGAGACGGGAAACTGCCGCGCACCGGCATACGGCCCGGGCGCCAGCAGTTCGCTGACTTGCGCCCGCACTTCGGCCAGGCGCGCCGGCTCGACCCGGTCACATTTGCTGATCGCCACCAAGGCCTGAGGAATGCCCAACAGCTCGATGATCGCCAGGTGCTCGCGGGTCTGCGGCATGACCCCGTCGTCGGCAGCCACCACCAACAACACCAGGTCGATACCGTGGGCACCGGCCAGCATGTTGTGGATAAAGCGCTCGTGGCCCGGTACGTCGATGAAACCGGTCAGCGGTGCACCTTCGACCAGGGGCGCGTAGCGGTACCCCAGGTCGATGGTCATGCCGCGGGCACGCTCCTCATGACGCTGGTCGCCGGCCTGCCCGGTCAGCGCCTGCAGCAGTGCGGTCTTGCCGTGGTCGATATGGCCGGCGGTACCGACGATCACTGCACCGGCCCCAGTTGCAGGGCGGGCAACTGCGCCAGCCACTGGAGCTCGTCATCCAGTTGGCGCAAGTCCAGCCACAGGGCGTCGTCATCGATACGGCCAAGCACCGGCACCGGTAGTTCACGCAGTGCCCGTTCCAGCACATGCAGGCTGCGTCCTCGCAACTTCTTCGACACCTGCGGGCGCAGGCACAGGGCTGCACTGGGCAAGCGCGCCACCGGCTGGCTGCCACTGCCGATCATGCCCAGCGCGGGCTCCACGCTGACAGCCCACTGCTCACCGAGGTGAGCCTTTAGCCCAGGGGCCAGGCGCTCGGCCTGGGCCTGTATCTCGGCCTGGCTGCGGGTCAGCAGACGCAGGCTGGGCAGGCGCTCGGCCAGGCGGTCGGGGTTACGGTACAGCGCCAGCACCGCTTCGAGTGCAGCGAGGGTGATCTTGTCGACGCGCAGCGCACGCTTTAGCGGGTTTTTCTTGATCCTGGCAATCAAGTCCTTGCGACCGACGATGATCCCGGCTTGCGGCCCGCCCAGCAGTTTGTCGCCACTGAAGGTGACGATATCGGCGCCGTCAGCCAGTGCCTGACGCACCGTCGGCTCGGCGGGCAAGCCCCAACGGGTAAGGTCTAGCAGGCTGCCGCTGCCCAGGTCTTCGAGCAGCGGCAGCTCATGTTGGTGGGCGATGCGCGCCAGCTCGGCCGTGGGCACCTGAGTAGTGAAGCCCTGGATGCTGTAGTTGCTGCAATGTACCCGCATCAGCAGGCCGGTACGTGGGCCGATGGCAGCTTCGTAGTCGCGGGCGTGGGTGCGGTTGGTGGTGCCGATCTCGTGCAGTTTCACACCGGCACGGGCCATGATGTCGGGGATACGAAAGGCACCGCCGATCTCGATCAACTCGCCGCGGGAGATGATGCCCTCCTTGCGCGCGCCCAGGCTGTTGAGCGCCAGCAGCACAGCGGCGGCATTGTTGTTGACTACGGTGACGGCTTCGGCGCCGGTCAACTCGCGGATCAAACCTTCGATCAAATCGTCACGGTCGCCGCGCTTACCGGTAGCCAGGTCGAATTCCAGATTGAGGGGATAGCGGGCGGCGGTTTGCATGGCCTCGATGGCTTCTTCGGGCAACAGAGCACGACCGAGGTTGGTGTGCAGTACGGTGCCGGTGAGGTTGAACACGCGGCGGACCTGGCTGCGCTGCTGAACGGCCAGGCGTTCGCCGGTGCGGCCCAAGAGGATCTCGGGGGCCAGTTCGGCGGGGGTGAGTTCACCGTTGCGGGCGGGGGCGCGCAGGTCGTCGAGCAGCTGGCGCAGGGTGGCCAGGACCGCGTCGCGGCCGTGGCGGTCGATCAGTGCGAGGCCGGCCGGGTGGCGCAGGAGGGTGTCGATGGAAGGCAGGCGTAGGGTGTCGCTGGCGAGGCTTGAAGACATGCGGTACTACCTTGGCTAATCCGGTGTCTGTACTGGCCTCTTCGCGGGTGAATCCGCTCCCACAGGGTCCGCGAAGCGGGTTTACCCGCGAAGAAGGCAACTCGGTGTTTCAGTGTAGACACTCAGCCACCACCCGGCGCGAGCATCAGGTTTGGTGCCAGGCGATGGAAGCCCTCCTCGTCCAGGCGCATATCCAGCGCCAGGCTGGCCAGGTCGTCGGCCAGCGCCTCGGCCGCAGCGTCGTTTTCCAGATAATTCTGCTTCAGGTACGTATTGCACCCGGGGCAGCACTCCGCACGCAGCGGTGCCTTGCCCGGCGCATGGCGGTCATCTTCAAGGCTGGTGTAGCGCAAGTCCTTGCTCGACTCGCAGTACACACACTTGACCCGCACCACATGCCATTCACAGGCACACAGCGAACAGGCCAGATAGCGCAAGCCATTGTGCTTGCCGCGGTTACGCACCACCCCGGCCATTGCCGGCGAACCGCACGCCGGACACTGGGCCAGGCTACCGGCGGGTTTGAGCTCCGGCGCCGGGAGCGCCAGCAACCAACTGGACCAGGCCGCCTGCAACGCAGCGCCCAAAAACGGCACCAATGCCGCAGGCACCGCGTCGTACTGGCCCGCCAGCAAGGCGATGCCCCAGCCCTTGCGCTGATGGTCATCACTGCTGCGCAGCACCTGCAATGCTTCACCCAACGGGCCGCCTGTAGCGCCGCTGCAGTGCTCCAGCAGGGCCTGCAACCAGACAAGCCAAGGCCCTTCACGCACCAGGCTGTCGGCCGCCAGCGGCGGCAAGCCATGACTTATGCACAGGCGTTGACGCTCCTCGGCCACCGGCATACGACCGGGTGGGTTATCCACAAGCTGCTGCTGGATGCGGCACAACTGCGCGATCAGCCGCAGATAGTCGCCAAGGGCATTGCCATCGGCCAGTTGCTCAAGGCGCGCAGCGCGCAGTTCGAACAGATTGGCGGGGGGCAGATGCAGGAACGGCGGCGCTACCGCCGACGCTTCGATCTGCCCGGGTTCAAGTATCGTGCTCAAGCGCTCATCCTTCTTTTCGTCCGTGATCGCCCGGCGTCTTGTCGCCGGTCACTTCGCGGTACCACAACGCATGGTGCTTGCGCGCCCAGGGGCGGCTGACCCAGCCATGCAGCATGGCGCCGATCGAGCCCTTGATCCAGATGCCGGCGTAGATGTGCACGATGATGCTGAGGATCAGCACGAAGCCCGCCAGTGCGTGGGCAAGCGATGCCAGGCGAATCGAGCCTATATCAAAGAAGTGACTGAAATAGGCCCGCCAGATCACCACACCGCTGATCAACAACACCAGCATGCACAGCAATAGCGTCCAGAACAGCAGTTTCTGCCCGGCGTTGTATTTACCAATGGGGGGCACGCCGTCTTCGCGGTTGACCATCACCCGATCAATGCGACGCAACCACAGGCGGTCGTTGGCGGTGATGAAGTTGGCGCGCCAGAAGCGGAACACCAGGCCGAGGAAAAACACGAACATCGCCACACCCATGAACGGGTGCAGGATGCGCGTCCACGGCCCACCGCCGAACAGATGGCTTAACCAGAACAGCGCCGGGTGAAACAGCGCCAGCCCGGAAAGCCCGGCCATGAAGAACAGGATGGCGACAATCCAGTGGTTGGTCCGCTCGTTGGCGTTGTAGCGCAGGATGGGTTTGTTGTCGTTCATGGCCGCTGCTCCCCTTGCCCACCGGGCTGCTTCGGATCGTAGACATGCACCGCCGGATCTACCTGGTGCACGCTGTCATCGGGCGGCGCTGGGTGCTCGTCCTCCTCTACCCGCTGCGGGCCAACCCGCACGTAGTGGAAGAACCCGGCCAATACCGCCGCGCCCATGGCCAGCAGCGCCAGCGGTTTGGTGAAGCCCTTCCACAGCCCCACAAGCGGGCTGATCACCGGCTGGTCCGGCAGGCCGGCGTACAGCTTCGGCGTGTCGGCATGGTGCAGCACGTACATCACGTGGGTGCCACCGACGCCATCCGGGTCGTACAGCCCGGCCTTGTCGTAGCCCCGCGACTTCAGGTCGACGATGCGCTCGGCGGCGTGCACCTTCATCTCGTCCTTGCTGCCGAACACGATCGCCCCGGTCGGGCAGGTTTTCACGCAGGCCGGCTCCAGGCCCACGCTCACGCGGTCGGAACACAGCGTGCACTTGTACGCCTTGTGGTCCTTCTGCGAGATGCGCGGGATGTTGAACGGGCAGCCGGTGATGCAGTAACCGCAACCGATGCAGTGGTCCTGGTTGAAGTCGACGATGCCGTTGGCGTGCTTGATGATCGCCCCCGGGCTCGGGCAGGCCTTCAGGCAACCTGGGTCGGCGCAGTGCATGCAACCATCCTTGCGGATCAGCCACTCCAGGTTACCGTCGTCGCGCTCGTGCTCGGTAAAGCGCATCAGGGTCCAGGTCTCGGCAGTGAGGTCCTGGGGGTTGTCGTAGGTGCCGTGGTTGTGGCCGACCTCGTCACGCAGTTCGTTCCACTCCGAACACGCCACCTGGCAGGCCTTGCAGCCGATGCACTTGGTGGTGTCGATCAGCTTGGCGACTTCCTGCTGCTGGCGTACCGAAGGCGGTACGGTGGTGGTGGCCGAGCGGGCGATGATGTCTTGGCTGGCCATCAGAGTTTCTCCACTTTGACGAGGAACGACTTGGACTCTGGCGTCTGCGTGTTGCCGTCACCCAGGAATGGCACCAGTGTGTTGGTCAGGTAGCCATGCCGCGTTGCACCGGTGAAGCCCCAGTGCAACGGGATGCCGATCTGGTGCACGGTCTGGTTGTTGACCTGCAGCGGGCGAATCCGCTTGGTCACCACCGCCACCGCATCGATATGCCCGCGCTTGCTCGACACCCGCACCCGGTCGCCGGCCTTGATGCCTTTCTCATTGGCGAGTACCTCGCCGATCTCGACAAACTGCTCCGGCTGGGCAATGGCGTTGAGCCGGCAATGCTTGCTCCAGAAGTGGAAGTGCTCGGTGAGCCGGTAGGTGGTCGCCGCATAGGGGAACTCGTCGTGGGTGCCGAGGGTGTCCCACACAGAGTCGAAGATGCGCCCGGCCGGGTTGCTGACCACCTTCTTGTTCTGCGGGTGCAGCGGGTTGATGCCAATCGGCGTTTCGAATGGCTCGTAATGCTCGGGGAACGGGCCTTCGGCCATCTTGTCGATGGCGAAGAAGCGCGCCACGCCTTCAGGGTTCATGATGAACGGGTTCATCCCCGCTTCCGGTGGCGAGTCGACCTTGAAGTCCGGCACGTCGGTGCCGGTCCAGGCCTTGCCGTTCCACCACACCAGGCGCTTTTTCTCCGGGTCCCACGGCTTGCCTTGCGGGTCACTGGAGGCACGGTTGTAGAGGATGCGGCGGTTGGCCGGCCAGGCCCAGGCCCAGTTCTGCACCTGATGCATGCCGTAGGGGTCGCTGTTGTCACGACGGGCCATCTGGTTGCCCTGCTCGGTCCAGCTGCCGGCGAAGATCCAGCAGCCGGACGCGGTGCTGCCATCGTCCTTCAATTGCCCGAAGCCCGACAGCTGCTGGCCGGCTTTGAGCGTGGCGCCGGTGGCGTCGGTAAGGTCGGTGACTGCCCAGCCGTTCATCTCCTTGGCCAGCTCCTCCGGGGATGGCTCTTCAGGAATCTTGTACGGCCAGCTGATGTTCATCATCGCGTCAGGGTAGGCACCGCCCTCGGCCTGGTAGCGTTGGCGCATGCGCAGGAACAGCCCGCTCATGATCTGCACGTCGGTACGGGTCTCACCCGGGCCGTCGGCGCCCTTCCAGTGCCATTGCAGCCAGCGGCTGCTGTTGACCAGCGAGCCATCCTCCTCGGCGAAGCAGGTGGTGGGCAGGCGGATCACTTCGGTCTGGATACTGGCAGTATCGACATCGTTGAATGGCCCGGCGTTGCGCCAGAACTCCGAGGTTTCGGTAGCCAGCGGGTCCATGATCACCAGCCACTTGAGCTTGCCCAATGCCGCAGTCACGCGGTTCTTGTCCGGCAGCGCAGCGATCGGGTTGAAGCCTTGGCACACGTAGCCGTTGACCTTGCCTTGGCTCATCATCTCGAACATGCGCAGCACGTCATAGGCAGGCACGTCGAGCTTGGGCAGCCAGTCATAACCCCAGTTGTTTTCTGCCGTGGCGTTGGCGCCGTACCATGCCTTCATCAGGCTGACGTGGAACTTGCCGTAGTTCTGCCAGTACGACAGTTGCCCCGGGCGCAGCGGTTTGGATGCGCGCTTGTCGATGTAGGTGGCGTAGTCCTGCTCGGCATCCCCAGCCAGGGTCAGGTAACCCGGCAGCGAGTTCGACAGCAGGCCGAGGTCGGTCAGGCCCTGGATGTTGGAATGCCCGCGCAGTGCGTTGACCCCGCCACCTGGCATACCGACGTTGCCCAGCAGCAGCTGGACCATGGCCGCGCTGCGGATGATCTGCGCACCGATCGAGTGTTGCGTCCAGCCCAGTGCATAGAGAATCGTCATGGTCTTGCCCGGTACCGAGCAGGTGGCGATCTCTTCCCAGACCTTCATCATGGCGTCCTGTGGCATGCCACAGATCATGCTCGCCAGCTCAGGGGTGTAGCGGCTGTAATGCTGCTTCATCAGCTGGAACACGCAACGTGGGTGCTGCAGGGTCGGGTCGACCTTGGCAAAACCGTCCTCACCCAGCTCGTAACCCCAACCGGATTTGTCGGCATACACGCGCTTGGCCTCGTCGTAGCCGCTGAACAGCCCGTCCTCGAAGCCATAGCTCTCTTTGACGATGAACGACACGTCGGTGTAGTTGCGCACGTATTCGTGCTGGATCTTGTCGGTGCTCAGCAGGTAATTGATCAGCCCGCCCATGAAGGCGATGTCGGTACCGGTACGGATCGGCGCGTAGTAGTCCGCCACCGAAGCGGTACGGGTAAACCGTGGGTCGACCACAATCAGCCGCGCGTTGTTGTGCGCCTTGGCCTCGGTCACCCATTTGAAGCCGCACGGATGCGCTTCTGCTGCGTTGCCACCCATCACCAGGACCAGATTCGCGTTGGCGATATCGGACCAGTGATTGGTCATGGCGCCACGGCCGTACGTCGGGGCAAGACTTGCCACCGTCGGGCCATGTCAGACACGTGCCTGGTTATCGAACCCCAGCATGCCTGTTGCGCGGACGACCTTGTGGGTCAGGTAGCCAGCCTCGCTGGAGGCGGCGGAGGCAGCAAGAAAACCGGTGGTAAGCCAGCGGTTGACGGTTTGCCCCTGGGCGTTCTTCTCGATGAAGTTGGCGTCGCGGTCCTGCTTCATCAGGTCGGCGACGCGGTCGAGCGCCTCGTCCCAGCTCACCCGCACCCACTCCTTGCTACCCGGCTTGCGTACCTCGGGGTACTGCAGGCGGCTTGGGCTGTGGATAAAGTCCAGCAGGCCGGCGCCTTTCGGGCAAAGAGTGCCGCGGTTGACCGGGTGGTCGGCGTCACCTTCGATATGGATGATGCTCTGTTTGACGTTCTTGCCCGCATCACCCTGGCTGTACATGATCAGGCCACAGCCGACCGAGCAGTAGGGGCAGGTGTTACGGGCTTCTTTCGTATGCGCCAGCTTGAAGTGACGCACCTGCTCGGCGAATGCCGGCGTCGGGGCCATGCCCAACGCCGCCAGGCTCGAGCCTCCAAGGCCGACGGCGGCGACCTTGAAGAATTGCCGACGGTTGAGGTCCATCGTGCACTCCTGATCAGGTGGTGGACGCGCGGAACATGGCCGGCGCCTCTTGGTAGTCACGGTGGCGGTTTTGACGGCCGCCAACAGGTAAGACTAGTCAAGAATCCGAAACGTGCGATGACCTGGGTCAGGGGCGATGCAGTTGGTGCATGGCTTGTGGTTGCCTGAGTACCTAGAGGCGCACTTCATTACCTGACATGTAACCAAAAGCAAAAAAGCCATCTGCCAGGCAGTAGCCCCACGTCAACTTCAGAAACGGACTACATCCAAGGGTGACTGTTGCTTGCTAGCTTCGCGAAAAATCCTAGGGATGGTGCTCACATGAACAAGAACTTCAGCCGCGTCACACTCTTGATGGTCTCGCTATTAATGGCAGCACCGTCGCTGGCGGACCCTCCGAAAACCACCCCTACGTCCCCCATCACTTCCGAAGCTGCTCGAACAATGGCCGCCAACGCCGAGCGCGCAGCCCGTGCCCACGGTCATGCCATCGTCATCAGCATCGTCGACAGCCATGGCAACCTGAAGCACTTCCACCGTATGGACGGCACCAGCAGCGGCAGCATCCAGGTCGCGCAACTCAAGGCCTCGACTTCTGCCCGCTTTCCGCTTTCCTCCAGCTCGCTGGCGGACCGCAGCGCGGCACTACCAGCCAATCCCTACGCGTCCTTGCCAGGCTTCACCCTGTTGGGAGGCGGTTTGCCGATCATCGATGGCGACGGCCAGCACATCGGTGGCATCGGCATCAGCGGCGCTACGCCGGAACTGGACGCGCAATTCGCCCAGGCGGCGCTGGATGGCGATGCCTGAATTCACACATAAAAAAACCCAGGGCAACTGCCCTGGGTTTCTGGTTTTGCGTGACGCCTGACCGCTCGAATCAGAACGGAATATCGTCATCGAAGCTGTCGAAGTCGGCGGCCGGCTGCGGCGCAGGCTGCTGGGGCGCTGGGCGCTGAGGGGCCTGTTGCGGACGCTGGGCCTGCTGGCGAGGCGGTGCCTGGTTGTACTGTTGCTGCTGGCCGCCACCCTGGTTGTAGTTGCCGCCACCCTGGTTGTACGGGTCGCCGCCTTGCTGCTGGCCTTGCGGACGGCCGCCAAGCAGCTGCATGGTGCCGTTGATGTCGACGATGATCTCGGTGGTGTAGCGCTTGATACCGTCTTTTTCCCACTCGCGGGTCTGCAGCTTGCCTTCGATGTAGCACTGCGAACCCTTGCGCAGGTACTCGCCGGCAATTTCGGCAACCTTGCCGAACAGCGACACACGGTGCCACTCGGTACGCTCGACCTTCTGGCCCGACTGCTTGTCGGTCCACTGCTCGCTGGTAGCCAGGCTCAGGTTGGTCACGGCGTTACCGTTGGGCAGGTAGCGGACTTCGGGATCCTGGCCACAGGTGCCGACCAGAATGACTTTGTTAACCCCACGGGCCATAACGTTCTCCTAGGCTTCGCACGCCGAAGAGGCCGGGTTAACCAGGCGCTCGAGGGTCGTACGGTCCAAAATTTTCGTATCCAGTTTGATATAGATGGCGGCTTCTTCAGCCACCACAACGGCGTCGGTCACACCCGGCACGGCCATCAGGCGCTCGGTCAGGCCGGCTTCCCGGACTGCCTCTGGCGTCAGCGGCATGCGCAGGCTGGTCACATAGGGCGGCTCGTTCATGCGAAGCGCGACGACCAGCCAGATGGCACACAGTACCGCGCAACCGAGGAACACCATGTTCAGCCCGCCGTGCTGGAACAACCAGCCACCGAGGATTCCTCCCAAGGCAGCGCCAAGGAACTGGCTGGTGGAATAAACCCCCATTGCCGTCCCCTTGCCACCGGCAGGCGACACCTTGCTGACCAGCGAAGGCAGCGAAGCCTCCAGCAGGTTGAATGCGGTAAAGAATACCACGGTGCCAATCACCAGTCCGCGCAAACCGTCAGCCCACTCCCAGAAGTATATCTCTGTCAGCAGCAGGACACTGACCGCACCGGCCAACACACGTTTCATCTTGCGCTTCTTTTCGCCGTAGATGATGAACGGGACCATTGCAAAAAATGAGATGAACAACGCGGTCAGGTACACCCACCAGTGTTGCTCTTTGGGCAGCCCCCCGCGCTCGACGAAGGCCAGTGGCAATGCGACGAAGCTGGCCATGAGAATGGCGTGCAGAACAAAAATGCCCACGTCCAGGCGCAGAAGGTCCGGATGGCGCAGGGTCGGGCCTATGGCCTGGCGCGCTACACCCGACTCGCGGTGCTGCAGGATGCTGTGCGAGTTGGGCACGACAAACGCGACCAACAGGATGCCGACCAGGGCAAGACCCGCCGTGGCGAGGAACAATCCTGACAAACCAAAGGCACTTGTCAGCAATGGGCCGACGACCATGGCGACCGCGAACGACAGGCCGATGCTCATGCCGATCATGGCCATGGCCTTGGTCCGGTGTTGCTCGCGAGTGAGGTCGGACAGCAGCGCCATGACCGCGGCAGAAATCGCCCCCGCGCCCTGCAGGATACGCCCGGCGATCACCCCCCAGATGGAATCGGCCTGGGCCGCCAGCACGCTGCCCAGGGCAAAGATCACCAGCCCCAGGTAAATCACCGGCCGACGGCCGATGCGGTCGGAAATCATGCCGAACGGGATCTGCAATACCGCCTGGGTCAGGCCATAGGCACCGATGGCCAGGCCGATCAGCGCTGGCGTGGCGCCGGCCAGGTCCATGCCGTAGGTGGCCAGCACCGGCAAGACCATGAACATGCCCAGCATACGAAAGGCAAAGACCAGGGCAAGGCCGCCAGCGGCGCGGGTTTCGCCGCCACTCATGCGCTCGTTGTGGGTGTCGTGCATGGATTAACCTCGTGTGAACCGGCGGCGATTCTATCAGTCCGACAGCTTGACGGCATCTACGCGACGCTTTGCCGCGTCATACTGGCGCGCCGTATACTTCCTTGTTTATGCCCGCCAAGCGAGGCCGCAGTGGACAAGATCCTGATTCGTGGGGCACGTACCCACAACCTGAAGAACATCGACCTGACCCTGCCCCGGGACAAGCTGATCGTGATCACCGGCCTGTCCGGTTCCGGCAAGTCGTCCCTGGCGTTCGATACCTTGTACGCCGAAGGCCAGCGCCGCTACGTGGAGTCGCTGTCGGCCTACGCCCGGCAGTTCCTGTCGATGATGGAAAAGCCCGACGTCGACACCATCGAAGGCCTGTCGCCGGCCATTTCCATCGAGCAGAAATCGACCTCGCACAACCCACGCTCCACGGTTGGCACCATCACCGAAATCTACGACTACCTGCGCCTGCTATATGCCCGCGTCGGCACCCCTCGTTGCCCGGACCACGATATCCCGCTGGAGGCGCAAACGATCAGCCAGATGGTCGACCTGGTGCTGGAGCGCCCGGAAGGCAGCAAGCTGATGCTGCTGGCACCGGTGGTGCGCGAGCGCAAGGGTGAGCACCTGGCGGTGTTCGACGAGCTGCGCGCCCAGGGCTTCGTCCGCGCCCGGGTAAACGGCAAGCTTTACGAGCTTGATGAACTGCCGAAGCTGGACAAGCAGAAGAAGCACAGCATCGATGTGGTAGTGGACCGCTTCAAGGTCCGCGCCGACCTGCAGCAGCGCCTGGCCGAATCGTTCGAGACCGCACTCAAGCTGGCTGACGGCATCGCCTTGGTAGCCCCAATGGACGACGAAGAAGGCGAAGAGATGATTTTCTCCGCCCGCTTCGCCTGCCCGGTCTGCGGCCATGCCATCAGCGAGCTGGAACCGAAGCTGTTCTCCTTCAACAACCCGGCTGGCGCCTGCCCGACCTGTGATGGCCTGGGGGTCAAACAGTTCTTCGACACCAAGCGCCTGGTCAATGCCGAACTCACCTTGGCCGAAGGCGCGATTCGTGGCTGGGACCGGCGCAACGTGTACTACTTCCAGATGCTTGGCTCGCTGGCCGCGCATTACGGCTTCAGCCTGGAAGAACCGTTCGGCGAGCTGTCGGCCGAGCACCAGAAGGTCATCCTGCAAGGCAGTGGCAAGCAGACTGTCGACTTCAAGTACCTCAACGACCGTGGCGACATCGTCAAGCGCTCGCACCCGTTCGAAGGCATCGTGCCAAACCTTGAGCGCCGCTACCGCGAGACCGAATCGGCCACTGTGCGTGAAGAGCTGGCGAAGTTCCTCGGCACACAGCCCTGCCCGGATTGCCGCGGTACCCGCCTGCGCCGCGAGGCGCGGCATGTATGGGTTGGCGAAAAGACCCTGCCGGCGGTGACCAACCTGCCGATCGGTGAAGCCAGCAACTACTTCGGCGAGCTGACCCTAACCGGCCGCCGCGGCGAGATTGCCTCAAAAATTCTCAAGGAAATCTGCGAACGCCTGCAGTTCCTGGTCAACGTCGGCCTCGACTACCTCACCCTCGACCGCAGCGCCGATACCCTGTCCGGTGGCGAAGCGCAGCGTATCCGCCTGGCCAGCCAGATCGGCGCCGGCCTGGTCGGGGTGATGTACATCCTCGATGAACCGTCCATCGGCCTTCATCAACGCGACAACGACCGCCTGCTGGCCACCCTCAATCACCTGCGCGACCTGGGTAACACGGTGATTGTGGTGGAGCATGACGAGGACGCCATTCGCTTGGCCGACTACGTGGTCGACATTGGCCCGGGTGCCGGGGTGCACGGCGGCCAGATCGTCGCCGAGGGCACGCCGCAGGAGGTCATGGACCACCCTGACTCGCTGACCGGCAAGTACCTGTCCGGGCGCAAGAAGATCGTCGTGCCGGCCAAGCGCACACCGCGCAACAAGAAGCTGCAGCTAAAGCTCAAAGGCGCGCGCGGCAACAACCTGCAGAACGTCGACCTGGAAGTCCCGATCGGCCTGCTGACCTGTGTAACCGGGGTATCCGGCTCGGGCAAGTCGACGCTGATCAACAACACCCTGTTCCCGCTGGCAGCCACTGCCCTCAATGGTGCAAGCACCCTGGAAGCGGCCCCGCACAGCAGCATGGACGGCTTGCAGCACCTGGACAAGGTGGTGGATATCGACCAGAGCCCGATCGGCCGCACCCCGCGCTCGAACCCGGCGACCTACACCGGCATCTTCACGCCGATCCGCGAGCTGTTCTCCGGCGTGCCGGAATCGCGCTCACGCGGCTACGGCCCGGGGCGCTTCTCGTTCAACGTCAAGGGCGGACGCTGCGAGGCTTGCCAGGGCGACGGCCTGATCAAGGTGGAGATGCACTTCCTGCCAGACATCTACGTGCCGTGCGACGTGTGCAAGAGCAAGCGCTACAACCGCGAAACCCTGGAGATCAAGTACAAGGGCAAGAACATCCACGAGGTGCTGGAAATGACCATCGAGGATGCCCGCGAGTTCTTCGACGCAGTACCGGCGCTGGCGCGCAAGCTGCAAACCCTGATGGATGTGGGGCTTTCGTACATCAAGCTGGGGCAGTCGGCGACCACACTGTCTGGCGGTGAAGCGCAGCGGGTAAAGCTGTCACGCGAGCTATCCAAGCGCGATACCGGCAAGACCTTGTACATCCTCGATGAACCGACCACAGGCCTGCACTTTGCTGATATCCAGCAGCTGCTGGACGTACTGCATCGCCTGCGCGACCACGGCAACACCGTGGTGGTGATCGAGCACAACCTGGATGTGATCAAGACCGCCGACTGGTTGGTGGACCTGGGGCCGGAGGGTGGCTCCAAAGGTGGCCAGATCATTGCCTGCGGTACACCTGAAGAACTGAGCGAGATGAAACAGTCGTATACCGGGCATTACCTGAAACCACTGCTGGAGCGGGATCGGGCCTGAGTGTTGCGCCTGCAATGAAAAAGCCCCTGGTACCGTTGGTGCCAGGGGCTTTTTTTGAGTCTGTGGATAACTTACATCTGCGACTGCAGGTAGTTTTCCAGGCCAATGGCCTTGATCAACCCTTGCTGCTTCTCCAGCCAGTAGGTGTGATCTTCTTCGGTATCCGCCAATTGCGCACGGAGGATGTCACGGCTCACGTAGTCCTTGTGCAGCTCACACAGCTCGATGCCTTTGCACAGGGCGCCACGCACTTTGTACTCGAGCTTGAGGTCAGCCTCGATCATTTCTGGCACGGTGCTGCCGACCTCGAGGTCGTCCGCACGCATGTCGGGGGTGCCTTCGAGCATGAGGATGCGACGCATCAGGGCATCGGCGTGCTGCGTCTCTTCTTCCATCTCGTGGTTGATGCGCTCGTAGAGCTTGGACAGGCCCCAGTCTTCGTACATGCGCGAATGAATGAAGTACTGGTCGCGTGCCGCCAGTTCGCCCTTCAGCAGCGTGACGAGGTAGTTGATTACATCTGGGTGGCCTTGCATCGCCCTGGTTCTCCATGTGAAAACGTCTATGCCACATAGTGTGAACCAGCTTTTGCCTGCGGTCACTGAAAAACCCGCAATCAGAAGCAAAAAATCGGTTAAACAGTAGTGATATTCATTGAAAAACCGCCCAAATGAGGGCGGTTCTGCTTATCACTTAGAGTCAGGCCAGGTTGATGCCCAACGCCTTGGCAATCCCTTCGCCATAGGCCGGGTCAGCCTTGAAGAAGTACTGCAACTGGCGCTGGATCACGTCTTCGCTGACACCTGCCATGGTGCCGGCAATGTTGCTGATCAGCAGTGCCTTCTGCTCATCGCTCATCAGGCGGAACAACGCGCCGGCGTGGCTGAAGTAGTCGGTGTCCTCACGGTGATCGTAACGGTCTGCCGAACCGTTCAGGGCCAGCGCGGGTTCAGCATGGCGTGGCGACTGCTTCGGTGCCTCAGCGTAGCTGTTGGGCTCGTAGTTCGGTGCACTGCCGTAACTGCCAGTGGCCATGGAGCCGTCGCGCTGGTAGCTGTTGACTGCGCAGCGTGGCGCATTCACCGGCAAATGCTGGTGGTTGGTGCCCACACGGTAGCGGTGTGCGTCTGCGTAAGCGAATACACGGCCCTGCAGCATGCGGTCCGGCGACAGGCCAACCCCTGGCACCATGTTGCTCGGCCCGAACGCAGCCTGCTCGACTTCGGCGAAGTAGTTGAGCGGGTTACGGTTGAGCTCCAGCACGCCCACCTCTATCAACGGATAATCCTTCTGCGACCAGGTCTTGGTGACGTCGAAGGGGTTCTCGTCGCGACTGGCTGCCTCGGCTTCGCTCATCACCTGAATGCATACGGTCCAACGCGGGTAGTCGCCACGTTCAATGGCTTCGAACAGGTCGCGCTGGGCGTAGTCCGGGTCAGTACCCGCCAGGCGTGCAGCATCTGCCGGCGCGAGGTTCTTGATACCTTGCTGGGTCTTGAAATGCCATTTGACCCAGGTACGCTCGCCCTTGGCGTTGATCAAGCTGTACGTGTGGCTGCCGAAGCCGTGCATATGGCGATAGCCGTCCGGAATACCACGGTCCGAGAACAAGATGGTGACCTGGTGCAGCGCCTCGGGCGAGTGCGACCAGAAGTCCCACATCATCTGGGCGTTCTTCAGGTTGGATTGCGGATGGCGCTTCTGGGTGTGGATAAAGTCCGGAAACTTCAGCGGGTCGCGAATGAAGAACACTGGCGTGTTGTTACCCACGATGTCCCAGTTGCCTTCCTCGGTGTAGAACTTGACGGCAAAGCCACGAGGATCTCGCTCGGTGTCTGCAGAGCCACGTTCGCCGCCGACAGTGGAGAACCGCAGGAAGGTTTCTGTTTGCTTGCCGATCTGCTCGAACAGCTTGGCGCTGGTGTATTGGGTGATATCGCGGTTGACGGTAAAGGTGCCGTAGGCGCCCGAGCCTTTGGCGTGCACGCGGCGCTCAGGAATGTTCTCGCGGTTGAAATGGGCGAGCTTCTCGATCAGGTGGAAGTCGTCGAGCAACAGCGGGCCACGCGGGCCGGCGGAACGGGAGTTCTGGTTGTCGGCTACTGGTGCACCGCTGGCGGTGGTAAGAATCTTGCTCATGGGCTCTCCTTATCGGTCTTCAAGCGCCGGCTAATCGGCTTGGAGAGAGTATTGACGAGCAAGGCTACAGGGACAAATTCATTACATGACTTGTATCAATAGAAATTAACAATACAGGCAGACACAAAAAACCGGGCACTAGGCCCGGTTCTTTGTAGCAGACAGAACGTCTTACTCAGCAGCTTCTACAGCACCGCCGACCGGACGATCAACCAGCTCGACGTACGCCATAGGCGCGTTGTCGCCAGCGCGGAAACCGCACTTCAGGATGCGCAGGTAGCCGCCCTGACGGGTGGCGTAACGCTTGCCCAGGTCGTTGAACAGTTTGCCAACAGCGGACTTCGAACGGGTACGGTCGAAGGCCAGACGACGGTTAGCAACGCTGTCTTCCTTGGCCAGGGTGATCAGCGGCTCGGCAACGCGGCGCAGTTCCTTGGCTTTCGGCAGGGTGGTTTTGATCAGCTCGTGCTCGATCAGCGACACTGCCATGTTCTGGAACATAGCCTTGCGGTGAGAGCTGGTACGGCTCAGGTGACGTCCACTTTTACGATGACGCATGATTCATTCCTTACCAAACACTACGTTCGGTGATTACGACGATCAGGCGGTCGCCTTGTCGTCTTTCTTAAGACTTGCAGGCGGCCAGTTGTCGAGGCGCATGCCGAGAGACAGACCACGAGAGGCCAGGACGTCCTTGATTTCAGTCAGGGACTTCTTGCCCAGGTTAGGAGTCTTCAACAGCTCTACTTCGGTACGCTGAATCAGGTCGCCGATGTAGTAGATGTTCTCCGCCTTGAGGCAGTTGGCCGAACGTACAGTCAGTTCCAGGTCGTCAACCGGACGCAGCAGGATCGGATCGATCTCGTCTTCCTGCTCGACTACGACGGGCTCACTGTCACCTTTGAGGTCGACGAACGCGGCCAACTGCTGTTGCAGGATGGTCGCAGCGCGGCGGATAGCCTCTTCAGGATCCAGGGTACCGTTGGTTTCCAGATCAATGACCAGCTTGTCCAAGTTGGTACGCTGTTCAACACGGGCGTTTTCGACCACATAGGCGATACGACGCACCGGGCTGAACGAAGCGTCCAACTGCAGACGGCCAATGCTACGGCTTTCGTCTTCGTCGGTTTGACGGGAGTCAGCCGGCTCGTAACCGCGACCACGAGCTACAGTGAGCTTCATGTTCAGGGCGCCGTTCGACGCCAGGTTCGCGATTACGTGATCGGGGTTGACGATCTCGACATCGTGATCCAGCTGAATATCGGCAGCGGTAACCACCCCCGAACCCTTTTTCGACAAGGTCAGCGTAACTTCGTCACGACCGTGCAGTTTGATAGCCAGGCCTTTCAGGTTCAACAGGATTTCAATTACGTCTTCCTGTACACCTTCGATCGCGGAGTACTCGTGGAGTACGCCATCGATCTCGGCCTCGACTACTGCACAGCCAGGCATGGAGGACAACAGGATGCGGCGCAGCGCGTTGCCCAGGGTATGGCCGAAACCACGCTCGAGAGGCTCGAGCGTAATCTTGGCGCGGGTCGGACTGACTACCTGCACATCAATGTGGCGGGGAGTCAGGAACTCATTTACCGAAATCTGCATGGATGCACCTATTTTCTAGCCCTTACTTGGAGTAGAGCTCGACAATCAGGTTTTCGTTGATGTCGGCAGACAGGTCGCTGCGAGCAGGAACGTTCTTGAAAACGCCCGACTTTTTAGCAGCATCCACGTCAACCCACTCAACGCGGCCACGCTGGGCGCACAGTTCAAGGGCTTGAACAATGCGCAGCTGGGCCAGCGACTTCTCGCGGACCGCGACCACGTCACCCGGACGAACTTGGTAGGATGGAATGTTTACAGTCTTACCGTTGACGCTGATCGCTTTGTGCGAAACCAGCTGGCGGGATTCGGAACGAGTCGAACCGAAGCCCATACGGTAGACGACGTTATCCAGACGGCACTCGAGCAGTTGCAGCAGGTTCTCACCGGTTGCGCCTTTTTTCGAGGCTGCAGCTTGGTAGTAACCGCGGAACTGACGCTCCAGAACACCGTAGATACGACGGACTTTTTGTTTCTCGCGCAGCTGGGTACCGTAGTCGGACTGACGGCCACGGCGCTGGCCGTGGATACCTGGGGCTGCTTCGATGTTGCACTTCGATTCCAGAGCGCGAACGCCGCTCTTCAGGAACAGATCGGTGCCTTCACGACGAGACAGTTTGCATTTTGGACCAATGTAACGTGCCATTCTTCTGTCTCCTGATTACACGCGACGCTTCTTCGGCGGACGGCACCCGTT
The DNA here is from genome assembly GCF_046534675.1 of Pseudomonas sp. SIMBA_067. Classification (NCBI taxonomy): domain Bacteria; kingdom Pseudomonadati; phylum Pseudomonadota; class Gammaproteobacteria; order Pseudomonadales; family Pseudomonadaceae; genus Pseudomonas; species Pseudomonas sp. SIMBA_067. Next base: position 135,625 of record NZ_JAWRYH010000014.1, read on the forward strand.
ATGCGGGATTGGCGTCACGTCGGTGATGCTGGCGATCTTGTAGCCGCAGCTGTTCAGTGCACGAACGGCGGATTCACGACCCGGACCTGGACCCTTGACGTTGACGTCGAGGTTCTTCAGGCCGTATTCCAGCGCAGCTTGACCAGCACGTTCAGCAGCAATCTGGGCTGCGAACGGAGTGGATTTGCGCGAACCACGGAAACCCGAACCACCGGAGGTCGCCCAGGACAAAGCATTGCCCTGACGGTCGGTGATGGTCACGATGGTGTTGTTGAAAGAAGCGTGGATGTGGGCGATGCCATCAACCACTGTCTTTTTGACTTTCTTACGAGGACGAGCAGCAGGTTTTGCCATGTCTATATTCCTGGGCGGTTACTTGCGGATCGGCTTACGCGGGCCCTTACGGGTGCGTGCGTTGGTCTTGGTGCGCTGACCGCGAACCGGCAGACCTTTACGATGACGCAGGCCGCGGTAGCAACCCAGGTCCATCAAGCGCTTGATCTTCATGTTGATGTCACGACGCAGGTCACCTTCGGTGGTGAACTTCGCAACTTCGCCACGCAGGGTTTCGATTTGCTCGTCGCTCAGATCCTTGATCTTAGCGGCTGGGTTTACACCAGCGTCTGCACAAATCTTCTGTGCAGTTGTGCGACCGACACCATAGATGTAGGTCAGCGAGATAACAGTATGCTTGTTATCTGGAATGTTGACGCCTGCAATACGGGCCATTCAGTGGGACTCCAATTGACAGCTACCTACGCCCCGGAAGCCAAGAAATAGGGCGCGAGATAATATCGCTGTAGAAACGAATAATCAACCCAGCAGCACACTAGCTGCTGGGTTTGAAGCGCAGATCACACTCAGCCTTGGCGCTGTTTGTGACGCGGTTCCGCGCTGCAGATCACTCGAACGACGCCTTCGCGACGGATGATCTTGCAGTTACGGCACAGCTTTTTCACCGATGCACGAACTTTCATTACCGACTCCTCGAACCTTAGGGGCGTATCAGCGCAGCAAACCGCTGCCGCCGTAGCCTTTCAGGTTGGCTTTCTTCATCAGGGATTCGTACTGGTGCGAAACGAGGTGCGATTGTACTTGGGACATGAAGTCCATCACAACCACTACCACAATCAGCAACGAGGTCCCGCCAAGGTAGAACGGCACATTTGCTGCCACCACCAGGAACTGGGGCAGAAGGCAGACGGCCATCATGTAAAGAGCACCGAACATGGTCAAACGAGTCAGAACGCCATCAATGTAGCGCGCAGACTGCTCACCAGGACGGATACCCGGAATAAAGGCACCGGACTTCTTCAGGTTTTCCGCTACGTCTTTCGGATTGAACATCAACGCTGTGTAGAAGAAGCAGAAGAAAATGATCCCTGCACTAAACAGCAAGATGTTCAACGGCTGACCAGGAGCGATCGACTGCGAGATGTCCTGCAGCCAGCCCATACCTTCGGACTGACCGAACCAGGCACCCAGCGAAGCCGGGAACAGCAAAATGCTGCTCGCGAAAATGGCCGGGATAACCCCCGCCATGTTCACTTTCAGCGGCAAGTGGCTGGTCTGCGCAGCAAAGACCTTACGGCCCTGCTGACGCTTGGCGTAGTGAACGGCGATACGACGCTGACCACGCTCAATGAACACCACAAAACCGATAATCGCTACTGCCAGCAAACCGATTGCGACCAGGGCGAAAATGTTGATATCGCCTGTGCGTGCAGACTCGAAAGACTGCCCGATTGCTCTCGGAAGACCGGCAACGATACCTGCGAAGATCAACATCGAGATACCGTTGCCCACACCGCGCTCGGTGATCTGCTCGCCCAGCCACATCATGAACATCGCGCCTGCCACGAAAGTGGAGACGGCAACGACATGGAAGCCCAGGCCCGCAGAAAACGCCACGCCCTGGTTGGCCAGGCCAATGGACATGCCAATGGCTTGAACCAGTGCCAGGATAACGGTGCCGTAGCGGGTGTACTGGCTGATCTTGCGACGGCCAGCTTCACCTTCCTTCTTCAACTGCTCCAGTTGCGGGCTGACCGCCGTCATCAGCTGCATGATGATCGATGCCGAAATGTACGGCATGATCCCCAGTGCAAAGATGCTCATGCGCTCAAGCGCGCCACCGGAAAACATGTTGAACAAGCTAAGAATGGTCCCCTCATTCTGCCGAAACAGATCCGCCAGACGGTCCGGATTGATGCCAGGAACCGGGATATGCGCACCTATCCGATAGACGATGATCGCCATGAACAGAAAGCGCAGACGAGCCCAGAGTTCCGACATCCCGCCCTTACCGAGCGAAGAGAGAGCACCTTGCTTAGCCATTTATTCCTCGAATTTGCCGCCAGCTGCTTCGATAGCCGCACGCGCACCCTTGGTGGCTGCGATGCCCTTGATGGTGACTGCGCGAGTAACTTCGCCAGACAGCATGATTTTCACACGCTGAATGTGCTGGTTGATCACGTTGGCATCCTTCAAGGATTGCACGGAGATCACGTCGCCTTCCACTTTGGCCAGCTCGGACAGACGCACTTCTGCGCGGTCCATGGCTTTCAGGGAAACGAAGCCGAATTTCGGCAGACGACGGTGCAGCGGCTGTTGACCGCCTTCGAAGCCCGGAGCGATCGAACCACCCGAACGGGAGGTCTGACCTTTGTGGCCACGGCCGCCGGTCTTACCCAGACCGCTACCGATACCACGACCCGGACGATGCTTTTCGCGACGGGAACCCGGCGCTGGACTCAGATCATTGAGTTTCATCGATTAACCCTCGACGCGCAGCATGTAGTAAGCCTTGTTGATCATCCCGCGATTCTCGGGAGTATCCAGGACTTCTACAGTGTGACCGATGCGACGCAGACCCAGGCCCTTAACACACAGTTTGTGGTTAGGCAGACGACCCGAGACGCTCTTGATCAGCGTTACTTTTACGGTTGCCATGATCAGAAGATCTCCTCGACGCTCTTGCCGCGCTTGGCAGCAATGGATTCAGGAGATTGCATGGCTTTCAGACCCTTGAAAGTGGCGTAAACCACGTTCACTGGGTTGGTCGAACCGTAGCACTTGGCCAGAACGTTCTGAACACCAGCAACTTCCAGGACAGCACGCATTGCGCCACCAGCGATGATACCGGTACCTTCCGAAGCAGGCTGCATGTAAACCTTCGAGGCGCCGTGGGCAGCCTTGGTGGCGTACTGCAGGGTGGTGCCCTTCAGGTCTACCTGGATCATGTTGCGGCGAGCAGCTTCCATGGCTTTCTGAATCGCAGCAGGTACTTCGCGCGATTTGCCACGGCCGAAGCCCACACGACCTTTACCATCACCAACCACGGTCAACGCGGTGAAGGTGAAGATACGGCCGCCTTTTACGGTCTTGGCAACGCGGTTAACCTGAACCAGCTTCTCGATGTAGCCTTCGTCGCGCTTTTGATCGTTATTTGCCATAACTTAGAACTCCAGCCCGCCTTCACGAGCAGCATCAGCCAGCGCTTTGACGCGGCCATGGTACTTGAAGCCGGAACGGTCAAAGGCAACTTGAGATACACCGGCGGCTTTCGCACGCTCAGCTACCAGCTTGCCAACCTTAGTGGCCGCGTCGATGTTGCCAGTGGCGCCATCACGCAGGTCTTTGTCCAAGGTCGAGGCGCTTGCCAGAACCTTGCTGCCGTCGGCCGAAATGACCTGGGCATAGATGTGCTGCGAGGAGCGGAACACGCACAGGCGCACGACTTCGAGTTCGTGCATCTTGAGACGTGCTTTGCGAGCGCGACGCAGTCGAATAACTTTTTTGTCGGTCATTTACTAGGCCCTACTTCTTCTTGGCTTCTTTACGACGGACTACTTCGTCCGCGTAACGCACACCTTTGCCTTTGTAAGGCTCTGGCGGACGGAAGTCGCGGATTTCAGCGGCCACCTGACCTACCAGCTGCTTGTCGATACCCTTGATCAGGATGTCGGTCTGGCTAGGCGTTTCAGCGGTGATACCGGCTGGCAGTTCGTAGTCCACTGGGTGAGAGAAGCCCAGGGCCAGGTTCAGGACGGCGCCTTTAGCCTGTGCCTTGTAACCAACACCGACCAGCTGGAGCTTACGCTCGAAGCCTTGGCTTACGCCTTGGACCATGTTGTTAACCAGAGCGCGGGTGGTACCGGCCATGGCACGAGCTTGCTGGTCACCATTGCGAGCGACGAAACGCAGCTCACCAGACTCTTCGGTAACTTCAACAGACGAGTGAACGTTCAGTTCGAGAGTGCCCTTGGCACCCTTCACCGAAAGCTGCTGGCCTGCGAATTTGACTTCGACACCGGACGGCAGCTTAACGGGGTTCTTAGCGACGCGAGACATGTCTATCCCCCCTTAGAACACTGTGCACAGAACTTCGCCGCCGACACCGGCAGCGCGCGCAGCGCGATCAGTCATCACACCTTTGTTGGTGGAGACAATAGACACGCCCAGACCGCCACGTACTTTCGGCAGATCGGTGACGGCCTTGTACTGGCGCAGGCCTGGACGGCTGGAGCGCTTCAGTTCCTCGATGACCGGACGGCCTTCGAAGTACTTCAGTTCGATCGACAGGGAAGGCTTGGCTTCACCAGTTACCTGGTAGCCAGCGATGTAACCTTCGTCCTTCAGAACTTTGGCAACCGCGACCTTCAGGGTAGAAGAAGGCATGCTTACGACGGACTTTTCAGCCATCTGGGCATTACGGATGCGAGTTAGCATGTCCGCTAACGGGTCCTGCATACTCATGGGCTAGATGCTCCTGATACAAGAATTATTAGCCTTGCGGCTATGACAACCACCTGAGCGGATTGGGTAAAAAACCCAGGCTCGGGTGAGCCGGTCATTCTAGACACAAGGCAGAAACGAAACAAGCCCCATATAGGGGCTTGTTTCTTGGCGAGGTCACCGGCGGTCGGAAGATTGCTCCCCTTCCGCCGGGATCACACCGACAGCGATTACCAGGAGGCCTTGACCAGACCTGGTACGTCGCCGCGCATTGCAGCTTGACGCAGCATGTTACGGCCCAGGCCGAACTTACGGTATACACCGTGAGGACGACCGGTCAGGCGGCAACGGTTGCGCAGGCGCGAGGCGCTAGCGTCACGTGGCTGCTTCTGCAGAGCGACAACGGCAGCGAAACGCTCTTCTGGAGAGGCATTAACGTTGACGATGGTCGCTTTCAGCTCAGCACGCTTCTTAGCGAACTTGGCTACCGTCAGCTGACGCTTCAGCTCACGGTTTTTCATGCTCTTCTTGGCCATTTTCCTACTCCAATCAGTTGCGGAACGGGAACTTGAAAGCACGCAGCAGAGCGCGGCCTTCGTCGTCCGAACGAGCAGTGGTGGTCAGGGTGATGTCCAAACCGCGCAGAGCATCGATCTTGTCGTAATCGATTTCCGGGAAGATGATCTGCTCTTTCACGCCCATGCTGTAGTTGCCACGGCCATCGAAGGACTTGGCATTCAGGCCGCGGAAGTCGCGAACCCGAGGCAGGGAGATCGCCAGCAGGCGGTCCAGGAATTCGTACATCTTGTCGCTACGCAGGGTCACCTTGACACCGATCGGCCATCCTTCGCGGACTTTGAAGCCAGCGATGGATTTGCGAGCGAAAGTCACGACCGGCTTTTGACCGGTGATCTTTTCCAGGTCAGCTACCGCGTGCTCGATGACTTTCTTGTCGCCGATCGCTTCGCCCAGACCCATGTTCAGGGTGATCTTGGTAACGCGCGGAACTTCCATCACGTTCGACAGCTTAAGTTCTTCCTTAAGCTTAGGAGCGATTTCGTTCCGGTAAATCTCTTTCAGTCGTGCCATGGTCTTCTACCTAGCAGTGTTCAAGCATCAACCGCTTTTTGGGTCGACTTGAAGACACGAATTTTCTTACCGTCTTCTACTTTGAAACCAACGCGGTCAGCCTTGTTGGTTTCGCCGTTGAAGATGGCAACGTTGGAAGCGTGCAGAGGCGCTTCTTTCTCGACGATACCGCCCTGAACGCCCGCCATCGGGTTAGGCTTGGTATGACGCTTGACCAGGTTCACACCACCGATGACCAGACGGTCATCAGCGAGAACCTTCAGCACCTTACCGCGCTTACCTTTGTCTTTGCCGGCGATCACGATGATCTCGTCGTCACGACGAATCTTTTGCATGTCGGATCTCCTTACAGCACTTCAGGGGCGAGCGAGACGATCTTCATGAACTTCTCAGTACGAAGTTCACGGGTCACTGGCCCGAAGATGCGAGTGCCGATCGGCTCTTGCTTGTTGTTCAGCAGAACAGCAGCGTTGCCGTCGAAACGAATGATGGAACCGTCAGCGCGACGAACACCGTGACGGGTGCGCACGACAACAGCAGTCATCACTTGGCCTTTTTTGACCTTACCGCGCGGAATTGCTTCCTTGACAGTAACCTTGATGATGTCACCGATGCCGGCGTAACGACGGTGCGAGCCGCCGAGCACCTTGATGCACATGACGCGACGAGCGCCGCTGTTATCGGCCACATCGAGCATGGATTGAGTCTGAATCATAAAATTTCTCCGACCCCTAGCCCTTAGACTTCAACAGCGCGTTCGAGGACTTCAACCAGTGCCCAGGACTTGGTCTTGGCCAGCGGACGGGTTTCGGTAATCGAAACCTTGTCGCCGATCTTGCACTGGTTGGTTTCGTCGTGCGCGTGCAGCTTAGTCGAACGCTTAACGTATTTACCGTAGATCGGGTGCTTAACGCGACGCTCGATCAGAACGGTGATGGTCTTGTCCATTTTGTCGCTGACGACACGGCCAGTCAGCGTACGGACGGTTTTTTCAGCTTCAGCCATGATCACTTACCTGCCTGCTGGTTGAGCACAGTTTTCACGCGAGCGATGTCACGCTTAACTTGCGAGAGCAGGTGCGACTGCCCCAACTGGCCAGTTGCTTTCTGCATACGCAGATTGAACTGGTCACGCAGCAAGCCGAGCAGTTGCTCGTTCAGCTGCTGTGCCGATTTTTCACGAAGTTCATTCGCTTTCATCACATCACCGTCCGCTTAACAAAGGAGGTGGCGAGAGGCAGCTTTGCAGCAGCCAGGGCGAAAGCTTCGCGCGCCAGCTCTTCAGAAACACCCTCGATCTCGTACAGGACTTTGCCTGGCTGGATCTGGGCAACCCAGTATTCCACGGAGCCCTTACCTTTACCCATACGAACCTCGAGAGGTTTCTTGGAGATCGGCTTGTCCGGGAACACACGGATCCAGATCTTGCCGCCACGTTTAACGTGACGGGTCAGCGCACGACGTGCGGACTCGATCTGGCGAGCGGTGAGGCGACCGCGAGCAACAGCTTTCAGGGCGAATTCGCCGAAGCTGACTTTGCTACCGCGCAGTGCCAGACCACGGTTGTGGCCGGTCATCTGCTTGCGGAATTTTGTACGCTTTGGTTGCAACATTTGGCGTACCCCTTACTTAGCAGCTTTTTTACGAGGCGCTGGTGCTTGTGGTTTCAGTTCTTCTTGGCGACCACCAATAACTTCGCCTTTGAAGATCCAAACCTTCACACCGATCACACCGTAAGTGGTGTGAGCTTCGTAGGTGTTGTAGTCGATATCGGCACGCAGGGTGTGCAGAGGCACACGACCTTCGCGATACCACTCGGTACGAGCAATCTCGGCACCGCCGAGACGACCGCTCACCTGGATCTTGATGCCCTTGGCACCAATACGCATGGCGTTCTGTACGGCGCGCTTCATGGCGCGACGGAACATTACGCGGCGCTCCAGCTGCTGAGCTACGCTCTGCGCAACCAGCATAGCGTCGAGTTCCGGCTTGCGGATCTCTTCGATGTTGATGTGCACAGGCACACCCATCTGCTTGGTCAGGTCCTGACGCAGCTTCTCAACATCTTCACCTTTCTTGCCGATAACGATACCGGGACGAGCAGTGTGGATGGTGATGCGTGCAGTTTGAGCCGGACGATGAATATCGATACGGCTTACGGACGCGCTTTTTAGTTTGTCTTGGAGGTACTCACGCGTTTTCAGATCCTTCAAGAGGTAATCTGCGTAAGTAGCACCGTCTGCGTACCAGACGGAGGTGTGCTCCTTGACGATTCCCAGGCGAATGCCAGTGGGATGTACTTTCTGACCCATCTGATCGACTCCGTTACTTGTCCGCAACCTTGACAGTGATATGGCAAGACCGCTTGACGATGCGATCAGCACGGCCTTTGGCACGTGGCATGATACGCTTCAGCGAACGCCCTTCGTTGACGAAGACGGTGGAGACCTTCAGGTCATCAACGTCTGCGCCTTCGTTGTGTTCGGCGTTGGCTACGGCCGACTCGAGGACTTTCTTCATGATTTCAGCGGCTTTTTTGCTGCTGAAGGCCAACAGGTTGAGCGCTTCGCCCACCTTCTTCCCGCGGATCTGGTCGGCGACCAAGCGGGCTTTCTGGGCGGAGATGCGAGCGCCCGACAACTTAGCGGCTACTTCCATTTCCTTACCCCTTAACGCTTGGCTTTCTTGTCAGCCACGTGCCCGCGATAGGTGCGGGTACCGGCGAACTCGCCCAGTTTGTGGCCGACCATGTCTTCGTTCACGAGAACTGGAACATGCTGGCGACCGTTGTGAACCGCGATGGTCAGACCGACCATTTGTGGCAGGATCATCGAGCGACGCGACCAGGTTTTAACTGGCTTGCGATCGTTCTTCTCCACCGCCACTTCGACCTTCTTCAACAGGTGAAGATCGATAAAAGGACCTTTTTTCAGAGAACGTGGCACTGTCGTATCCCTCTAGTTACTTGCGACGACGGACGATCATGTTGTCGGTACGCTTATTACCACGGGTTTTAGCACCCTTGGTTGGGAAGCCCCATGGCGATACCGGATGACGACCACCGGAGGTACGACCTTCACCACCACCATGTGGGTGGTCAACCGGGTTCATGGCAACGCCACGAACGGTTGGGCGAACGCCGCGCCAGCGTTTGGCACCTGCTTTACCCAGCGAACGCAGGCTGTGCTCGGAGTTCGAGACTTCGCCCAGGGTCGCACGGCACTCAGCCAGTACTTTACGCATTTCACCGGAACGCAGACGCAGAGTCACGTATACGCCGTCACGAGCGATCAGCTGAGCCGAAGCACCAGCGGAACGAGCGATCTGAGCACCTTTACCCGGCTTCAGTTCGACGCCGTGAATGGTGCTACCTACTGGGATGTTGCGCAGCTGCAGGGAGTTACCGGCCTTGATTGGGGCCAGGGCACCTGCGATCAGCTGGTCGCCAGCGCTCACGCCTTTAGGGGCGATGATGTAGCGACGCTCACCGTCTGCGTAGCACAGCAGGGCGATGTGAGCAGTACGGTTTGGATCGTATTCGATACGCTCGACAGTGGCTGGGATGCCATCTTTGTCGTTGCGACGGAAGTCGACCAGACGGTAATGCTGCTTATGACCACCACCAACGTGACGAGTGGTAATACGGCCATTGTTGTTACGACCACCAGACTTCGATTTCTTCTCGAGCAGCGGTGCGTGAGGAGCGCCTTTGTGCAGCTCCTTGTTGACCACCTTGACCACGAAACGGCGGCCAGGGGAAGTCGGTTTGCATTTAACGATTGCCATGATGCACCCCTTCCTTACTCAGCACTGCTGCTGAAATCGAGATCTTGGCCTGGCTGAAGGGAGACGATCGCCTTCTTCCAGTCATTGCGCTTGCCCAGACCACGTGCGGTACGCTTGGTTTTACCCAGAACGTTAACAGTCGACACGTTTTCAACTTTTACGTTGAACAGGCCTTCGACAGCTTTCTTGATTTCCAGCTTGGTTGCATCGGTAGCAACCTTGAATACGAACTGGCCTTTTTTCTCAGCCAGAACGGTAGCCTTCTCGGAAACGTGCGGGCCAAGGAGGACTTTAAATACGCGTTCCTGGTTCATCCCAGCAGCTCCTCGAATTTCTTCACGGCCGAGACAGTGATCAACACTTTCTCGTATGCGATCAGACTGACCGGGTCGGAACCCTGTACGTCACGTACATCGACGTGCGGCAGGTTGCGAGCAGCCAGGTACAGGTTCTGATCAACAGCGTCGGAGACGATCAGTACGTCGCTCAGACCCATGCCGTTCAGCTTGTTCAGCAGATCTTTGGTTTTCGGTGCTTCAACAGCGAAGTCCTGAACCACGACCAGACGGTCGCTACGCACCAGCTCAGCGAGGATGGAGCGCAGAGCTGCGCGATACATCTTCTTGTTGAGCTTCTGCGAGTGATCTTGAGGGCGAGCTGCGAAGGTTACACCACCGCCACGCCAGATCGGACCACGAGTGGTACCAGCACGAGCACGGCCAGTACCCTTCTGACGCCATGGGCGCTTACCGCCACCAGCCACGTCGGAACGGGTCTTTTGCTGCTTGGTGCCCTGACGGCCGCCGGCCATGTAGGCCACGACTGCTTGGTGAACCAGCGTCTCGTTGAATTCGCCACCGAAAGTCAGTTCGGAAACTTCGATCGCCTGAGCGTCATTTACATTGAGTTGCATGTCAGTTTCCCCTTAACCGCGAGCCTTGACAGCTGGACGTACAACCACGTCGCCGCCAGTAGCGCCAGGAACGGCACCCTTGACGAGCAGCAGGTTGCGTTCAGCGTCTACGCGAACTACTTCCAGGGACTGAACAGTCACGCGCTCGGCGCCCATGTGACCGGACATTTTCTTGCCCTTGAACACACGACCAGGAGTCTGGCACTGGCCGATGGAACCAGGCACACGGTGCGACACGGAGTTACCGTGGGTGTTGTCCTGACCACGGAAGTTCCAGCGCTTGATGGTACCGGCGAAGCCTTTACCTTTGGACTGACCAGTAACGTCTACCAGCTGGCCTGCAGTGAAGAGTTCAGCTTTGATCAGATCGCCAGCCTGGAAATCGCCTTCTTCAAGACGGAACTCCCAAACACCGCGACCAGCGGCAACGTTAGCCTTGGCGAAATGGCCTGCCTGAGCGGCAGTCACACGCGAAGCACGACGCTCGCCGACAGTGACTTGCACTGCACGGTAGCCATCGGTTTCCTCAGTTTTGAACTGGGTGACGCGATTCGGTTCGATCTCAATGACCGTGACCGGAATGGAGACACCTTCTTCGGTGAAAATGCGGGTCATACCGCATTTGCGACCGATTACACCAATAGTCATGTTGTAAACCTCATGAGTGTACGGGGCTTTCACCCGCTATGGCCGCCCATTTCAGAGCGTTACACGACTAGACCGAAGTCTTAGCCGAGGCTGATCTGAACTTCCACACCTGCCGCCAGATCAAGCTTCATCAGCGCGTCAACGGTTTTATCCGTTGGCTGGACGATGTCCAGAACACGCTTATGAGTGCGAATCTCGTACTGGTCACGCGCGTCTTTGTTGACGTGCGGGGAGACCAGAACGGTGAAACGCTCTTTGCGGGTAGGCAGTGGAATCGGACCACGCACTTGTGCACCAGTACGTTTCGCGGTTTCCACGATTTCCTGGGTGGATTGGTCGATCAGGCGATGGTCGAAAGCCTTCAACCTGATACGGATTTGCTGATTTTGCATTGGATTTCAGACTCCAGGCTGTTCCCAACGGACGCACTACGCCCGCTAAAAGGAGGCGTGATTCTATAGACGCCCCAATTTAGTGTCAACCCAATAAAAAAAGCCCCCGCTGAGCGGAGGCCTTTTTCAATCGGTCGAGTGATTACTCGATGATTTTGGCTACGACGCCGGCGCCGACGGTACGACCGCCTTCACGGATAGCGAAGCGCAGACCGTCTTCCATTGCGATGGTCTTGATCAGGGTAACAGTCATCTGAATGTTGTCACCTGGCATTACCATTTCAACGCCTTCCGGCAGTTCGCAGTTACCGGTCACGTCAGTGGTACGGAAGTAGAACTGAGGACGGTAGCCTTTGAAGAACGGAGTGTGACGGCCGCCTTCTTCCTTCGACAGGACGTAGACTTCTGCGGTGAACTTGGTGTGCGGCTTGACCGAACCTGGCTTGACCAGAACCTGGCCACGCTCAACGTCGTCACGCTTGGTACCACGCAGCAGAACGCCGCAGTTCTCGCCAGCACGACCTTCGTCCAGCAGCTTGCGGAACATCTCAACACCGGTGCAGGTGGTGGTGGTGGTGTCACGCAGACCAACGATTTCCAGCGGATCCTGAACGCGGACGATACCACGCTCGATACGGCCAGTAACAACGGTACCACGACCCGA
>NZ_JAWRYH010000907.1:0-253 GCF_046534675.1 Pseudomonas sp. SIMBA_067
GTAGGATATTTAACTAGTGTAGGTTTTAAGTCCGATTATGATTTTGCCTACAATCCAGGCGTGCAGTTTTTATTCCTTATGTTAGTTGAACCTACCGTTGGAGGTTGCCACGCTGACAGTTTCTTTTTACCGCTCCCACAATAATTGAGGTGCCGTCTTATTCTTTAGTCAACTACCAAGCGAACAGACTGTCACTCGGCAATTTTGCCGTGGTGTTATTTATTTATGGCTTGTCTTGTAAAGAAAAATAAAT
>NZ_JAWRYH010000908.1:0-253 GCF_046534675.1 Pseudomonas sp. SIMBA_067
CCAGCTTTTTTACATAGGCTCTATAAGCTGACACGGTATTATTTTTTTGAGAGCTTTTAATATTAAGCTGCTTATTGAGCACAGTACCTTTAAAGGCTATCTTTTGTGTAAAAGCATAAAGCTGATTATCAAAAACAGTAAAATTTTTAATAGTTCTATAATTATTCAGTCTCACTTGGGCATTAAAAGTATCACCAGGTTTAATTGGTTGTGCAAAATTGATACTTAATAAGGCATAAGGTGCCCTAAAGTG
>NZ_JAWRYH010000909.1:0-253 GCF_046534675.1 Pseudomonas sp. SIMBA_067
GTACAGACTGGAACCACCCTCGCCTTTGTTCACCAGGCCACCCTGGTTGAGTTGGGCGAAGTTGCTGTCGTCTGACACCTGCTGGTAACCCGCGGTGATCGCGTGCGGGCCCAGGGAGTAGATGAACGCCGCACTCCAGGTGTTGTTGTCGATTTCACCGCTGCCGTTTTTGGTATAGCCGCCGAACTTGTAGCCCTCGGCACGGCCGGCGGCGCTGCTGTTCTTGCCGTCGGACGTGGTCTTGAAATAGCGC
>NZ_JAWRYH010000910.1:0-252 GCF_046534675.1 Pseudomonas sp. SIMBA_067
GGTTGGAAACGCCCAGTTAAAAAATAGTAACGACTATTACTTATTAAATATTTAAAGCGAGTTTTATACTCGCTTTTTTATTGCCTAAATATTCTATAAATAAAAATGCCATACTGTTGTCATCCCTGTGTGTTGATATTTAACGAATACAACACTAAGGAAAACAATAATGTTAAACAAATCAATAATAGCCCTTTCTTTGCTATCACTATTAACTGGTTGCTCACTAGATGGTGATGACGGCCAAGATGG
>NZ_JAWRYH010000911.1:0-252 GCF_046534675.1 Pseudomonas sp. SIMBA_067
GAAGATCTTCGATAAAGCGATGGCCGACCATACCGTTACCGATAATTGCGAGTCTGACTTTGCTCATTTTTGCCTCGATTTCTTTTCTATTACCGCCTACCTTAACGATTCAGCAACCCCGCTTATTGATGTAAATCAAATTCACCTTTATATACTCCTTAAGGGGTATATTGCTGATTTGTATAAATTTTCTTAAGTCACGGAATTGTCTGATATTTCATGTTTGTGCAAAAAATAGACAAAATGAACGGG
>NZ_JAWRYH010000912.1:0-252 GCF_046534675.1 Pseudomonas sp. SIMBA_067
GCCATCCAGCAAAAAGGTGCAGAGGCTGATGGCGACTGGAAACGTAGTCTGACTTTTCTGATTCTGTTTCTCTTTTTATATGCTGCGCTGGGTGCCTCGCTGACGCTTGATCTCAGCACCACTGGCACGCCTCATAAGAGTATTGAATATGCGCTGGAAGCGATTCCGGTGCTGATCGCTTTCTCCGGCTTCTTCATCTCTATTCTCTATCTGTTTCTGACCCGCGCCAGCGCGCGTAAACAGCGTAACTGG
>NZ_JAWRYH010000913.1:0-252 GCF_046534675.1 Pseudomonas sp. SIMBA_067
CCAGCCTTGCGAACAGGCCGCCCATGTCAGCTACGCAGCTGCTTGAGCTTGCGGTACAGCGTCGCGCGGCTGATACCCAGGGCCTCGGCGGCGGCCGAGACATTGCCCTGGTGGCGGCCCAGGGCAGTGCGGATCAGGTCCAGTTCGTTGTCCTTGAGGCTGCCGGACGGCGTTGTGCCCGTGGCCAGTTCATCCAGCAGGCAATCGGTGAAGTGATCGAGGGTCAGCACCTGCTCGCCGTCCTCTCGCATG
>NZ_JAWRYH010000914.1:0-252 GCF_046534675.1 Pseudomonas sp. SIMBA_067
GCACGTGTACCGCAAAGGCCTGGCCCTGCGCTACGGTCGCACCATGCAGTGCATCGCCGGTATTCATTACAATTTCTCACTGCCCGAAGCCCTGTGGCCGCTGCTGCGCGAAGCCGAAGGCAGCACTGAAGACAACCGCGACTACCAGTCGTCGGCTTACATCGCCCTGATCCGCAATTTCCGCCGCTACAGCTGGCTGCTGATGTACCTGTTCGGCGCTTCGCCAGCCCTGGACAAAGGCTTCCTGCGTGG
>NZ_JAWRYH010000104.1:0-369 GCF_046534675.1 Pseudomonas sp. SIMBA_067
GGTACCGGCCAGGGTGTAACGATAGATGTTGTCAACGAACAGCAGAACGTCACGACCTTCGTCACGGAATTTCTCAGCCATGGTCAGACCGGTCAGAGCAACGCGCAGACGGTTTCCCGGCGGCTCGTTCATCTGGCCGTACACCAGCGCGACCTTGTCGAGAACGTTCGAGTCCTTCATTTCGTGGTAGAAGTCGTTCCCTTCACGGGTACGCTCGCCCACGCCCGCGAACACGGAGTAACCGCCGTGCTCCTTCGCGATGTTGTTGATGAGCTCCATCATGTTGACGGTCTTGCCCACGCCTGCACCACCGAACAGACCGACCTTGCCGCCCTTCGCGAACGGGCAGATCAGGTCGATGACCTTGAT
>NZ_JAWRYH010000915.1:0-252 GCF_046534675.1 Pseudomonas sp. SIMBA_067
TGAAACAATGGATACTTATTTAGCCAAAATGCAGGCTGCCAATGGTGATGCGGGTAAATACGCGCTGGATAATAAATGGGTTGATTCTCTCAAAACTAATCAACAAATTCGTCAACAATTAATTAATCTAGTTGGCGCTGAGGAAGATGGTAAAACATTTAAACAAGTGTCTTTTGGTGAATACTTAAGCTTAGTTAAGCCACCAATTGAGTTTGATAACCCAATGACAGAAAAAGTCGCTGTTGTTGTAGC
>NZ_JAWRYH010000916.1:0-252 GCF_046534675.1 Pseudomonas sp. SIMBA_067
GTGGCTTATTCGCCGCAGCAGGAAGGCAAGGTGTTTTTCGGCGCCTGGGTCGAGATCGAGAATGATGATGGCGAGACCATGAAGTTTCGCATTGTCGGTTATGACGAAATCTACGGGCGTAACGACTACATCTCGATCGATTCGCCCATGGCCCGTGCCTTGCTCAAAAAGGAGGAGGGCGATGAGGTGTTGGTGCATACGCCTACCGGTGAAGCGACCTGGTATGTGAACAGCATCTCGTACGGGCAATAG
>NZ_JAWRYH010000917.1:0-252 GCF_046534675.1 Pseudomonas sp. SIMBA_067
GCCGCTCATGCCGGCTCCTCCGCAACGTCCTGCCGACCAAAACGACGCGCAAGCCGATCAAAATAAAGGTAGATGACCGGCGTGGTGAACAGTGTCAGCACCTGGCTGACCAGCAGCCCGCCCACCATCACCAGGCCCAGCGGCTGGCGCAGTTCGGCACCGGAGCCGGTTGCGAGCATCAGCGGCACCGCACCGAACAGCGCAGCCAGGGTGGTCATCAGGATCGGCCGGAAGCGTAGCAACGCGGCCTGG
>NZ_JAWRYH010000918.1:0-252 GCF_046534675.1 Pseudomonas sp. SIMBA_067
GGCCCAGGCTCAGCAGCAGGCCGTTGCCGCCGCGCAGGCACGCGTCAGACAGGCCAGCGCCGATCAGGCGCGTTACCGCACTCTGGTGGCAACCGGGGCAGTTTCTGCGTCGGCATACGACCAGATTCGGGCCGCTGCGGCCACCGCTCAGGCTGAGCTGAAAGCCGCCCAGGCGCAGGCCAGCGTGGCAGGTAACGCCAGCGGATATGCGCTACTCCTGGCTGATGACGATGGCGTGGTGATGGCAACGCT
>NZ_JAWRYH010000919.1:0-252 GCF_046534675.1 Pseudomonas sp. SIMBA_067
GGCGTCCGGCAGCGTGTTTTCGCGGTCATACACGTAGGCTTTGCCGTTGATGCCGACGAACGGCAGCAACGCGAAGAGCTCATCCTTTTCGATGATTTCTTCGATAACGCCTGCGACAAGCTGGTTGTTACTCAGCTTGTCGGCTTCTGCTTGCAGCAATGGCATGTCTGTTTCCTTTCGAAAAGAAATTGGGTGAGTAACCCGTGACTTACTTTACCAGGAAAGCCACGGGTTTACAAGCGAGTGATCCCG
>NZ_JAWRYH010000920.1:0-252 GCF_046534675.1 Pseudomonas sp. SIMBA_067
GGCCAGGCGCATGGCCTGTGGCATGACTTCTACAATTCGCCGTTCAACATCCTCGCCATCGAAGCCATGGCCCGCTGGGTACACCCCGAGCGCTTCGAGGGCCTCGACCCGCAGGCGACCCTGGCCGAGATCAACCAACTGCTCAAGGTCGGCCTGGACGGCCAGTACTGGGTCGACGCCAAGTGACTGCACTGGCTCAGGATGGCGCCGCACTGGCCGCCTGGCACTATCGCCGGCTGCTGTGGCGGCGCG
>NZ_JAWRYH010000921.1:0-252 GCF_046534675.1 Pseudomonas sp. SIMBA_067
CTGGTCGGCAGCAACCTGGCCGAGAACCATCCGGTGATTGCTTCACACATCAAACAGAGCCACAAACATCGCGGTCAGAAACTGCTGGTCGTTGATCCGCGCCGTCATGAAATGGCGGAACGTGCTGACTGCTATCTGCGCATCCGACCGGGTACTGACCTGGTCTGGGCCTCGGCGATGGCAAAATATATGTTCGATCACGGTTATGCGGATGAGGCTTTTCTGGCCCAGCGGGTCAACCAGGTTGATGAG
>NZ_JAWRYH010000922.1:0-252 GCF_046534675.1 Pseudomonas sp. SIMBA_067
GCGACCGCCGAATTGCGCGGGCGCATCCGCGAGAATATTCATCAGCTACGTCTGGCCTGTATCCGCGGCAAAAGCAGCAATCCGATGCACCAGTTACTGCTGGAGCAGATGCCGGATCTGAGTCAGGCCGCCGCGCAGCTGCTGGCTGCCGAGCGGCAGATGGATGAAGCCGCCATTTTCACCATTCACGGCTTCTGTCAGCGGATGCTGAATCTCAATGCCTTTGAGTCGGGCATGCTGTTCGAGCAGGAG
>NZ_JAWRYH010000923.1:0-252 GCF_046534675.1 Pseudomonas sp. SIMBA_067
GTCGTCAGTTGCAGGGCGCCGGCACGTGCGAGTTGTGTTAATTCAATTGCAGAAAGCTCAAATGCCCAGAGAAAAAGTCTGGCAATCAGATCCGAGTCATCCTCAGGCGCGTCCTCTGGCAGCTCGAATTCAGCGATTGCGTGTTCTCTGGTGGCCGCAAGTTGCTCAGCCAAGATCTCCCACATAGCAACCCAGTCAGGTTCTGCGCAGATCGTTGAGAAGACATCCTTGGTATCAAACAAAATAGGAGAG
>NZ_JAWRYH010000924.1:0-252 GCF_046534675.1 Pseudomonas sp. SIMBA_067
GCTTCCACATCAATGGGGCTCGTTTGACAGCGCGAGTCCCTCAGGCAAGTTCAAGATCTACGTTGGGGGGCAAGCAAGATACGCGCGATTCGAAGCTCCGTGACTGCAATGCCCAGAAGGATTAACGCCGCCCCTGCAAGCCTCTCGGGGGGCAGACGATCTCCAGCGAGAAAATAACCAAAAAAACCACTAAAGACAGGTTCACAAATAAGTATCAAGGCGACCTTTTCGGGAGCAAGCACAGCTTGAGCG
>NZ_JAWRYH010000925.1:0-252 GCF_046534675.1 Pseudomonas sp. SIMBA_067
CCATCTGGCGCAGATGCGTGTGCGGTGTGGCAGGTCCGGCGGCGACCAGTTGGTGCGTATAGGACACCGATAAACAGGGCTACAAAGCCACTACAAGAGGATTTATAGTCCCTAGGTTTGGTACTTAGTAACGCGGTCTGTAGAGGTTTCGGAGAGTGGGAATGGCATTTTCGTGTCTACATCGTACCTATTAACAGGTTCGAACCGCCTATCGACCTCCTGTGAGGCTCTAGCAGAAACGCAGGCACGTGG
>NZ_JAWRYH010000926.1:0-252 GCF_046534675.1 Pseudomonas sp. SIMBA_067
GTTCGTCGGCCGCGGCTGACCGGGTTTCCGCCGGCCATGACAAAAGCGCCCTCGGGCGCTTTTTTCTTTGGTTGCCGTTTTTCCTTGCCGGGCATCACGCGAGGCGCTGTCGCCATTCCTCGTCAATAGGTTATGTGATCCGAGAACGTGAGCGGTGGCCAACGCCTGGTCCGACAAACCAGCTCGCCGCATCCCAATATCCGCCTTGCCGCCATCCAATGCCGAAGCATGACCGGGCTCGGATACATAGGG
>NZ_JAWRYH010000927.1:0-252 GCF_046534675.1 Pseudomonas sp. SIMBA_067
TGTTATGGCGACGCCCGTTCGATGCCGGGCGAATCTGCGACCACTGTAAGAAGCCTTGCGCAACATTCCCAATGAGATGATCCGATCACGCGATAACTCTGGGTTATCGATACCGCCTGTCAGGGGTGATTTATCAATCGCTTGGCGCCCCTGGCGCGTCACGCCGTTGCTGCGCGAAGTCGAGCAGAATGTCGACGAACTCCCGGGCCGACGGGGTCAGCGGCTCGTCCTTGCGGGTGACGATGCCGTATT
>NZ_JAWRYH010000928.1:0-252 GCF_046534675.1 Pseudomonas sp. SIMBA_067
CCAATGAAATTGGCGCCGCTTCGGTCGAGTACCTGCAGGCGTTTGGTTACGTCGCCTATGGCTACATGTGGGCGTTGATGGTGCGGGCGGCCAAGGCTGGCGAGGGGGATGAAGCCTTCTACTCCGGCAAACTGGGGACGGCGCGGTTCTACTTTGCGCGTCTGTTGCCGCGGGTGCAGTCATTGGTGGCCTCGGTCAAGGCGGGGAGCAAGGCGCTGTATCTGCTGGAGGCTGAGCAGTTCTGATCTGTTG
>NZ_JAWRYH010000929.1:0-252 GCF_046534675.1 Pseudomonas sp. SIMBA_067
TGGCAATGGAATGGAAACTGGCGCTGCCGCTGCATCCAGAATATCGCACACTGCCGATGGTCTGGTACGTGCCGCCTCTGTCTCCGATTCAGTCTGCAGCAGACGCGGGTGAGCTGGGTAGCAACGGCATTCTGCCAGACGTCGAAAGCTTGCGTATTCCGGTACAGTATCTGGCGAATCTGCTGACCGCCGGTGATACCAAACCGGTACTGCGCGCACTGAAACGTATGCTGGCGATGCGTCATTACAAAC
>NZ_JAWRYH010000930.1:0-252 GCF_046534675.1 Pseudomonas sp. SIMBA_067
CGGTGAAACCGCCGCCGCCGGGGCTGCGGTCGGTGGCATGCGCCAGCGCCAGGACCGTCGAGAGGATCGGCGCACGCAGGACCAGGCGCAGAGCTCGGCCCATGCCAGCGCGTACAGTGGTTGCTTGCAGGGGCGCGGCTATCAGCTCAACCCTTGACCCTCAGGCACGGGCCAGCCCAGCGGCGCGCATCAGAATTTGGCCAGTTCTTCACGGCAGAACTCCACGAACAGCTGCGCCGGTTTGGTCAGCTG
>NZ_JAWRYH010000931.1:0-252 GCF_046534675.1 Pseudomonas sp. SIMBA_067
CGGCTGAACCAGGGCTGGCTCGAGGTCAACAGTGAACTCTTCTATCGTAACAAAACCGCCTGGCTGGTGGCGCGCCTGCATCTGCCGGAGGGCATCTTGCCCTGTCTGCTGCCGATCCAGCGCAGTGAAACAGGCGAACTATGGATCGACACCTGTCTGACCGATGTGAATGACGCCAGCATTGTGTTTGGTTTTGCCCGCGCCTATTTCATGGTTTATGCGCCGGTGCCTGCGGCGCTGGTTGCCTGGCTG
>NZ_JAWRYH010000932.1:0-252 GCF_046534675.1 Pseudomonas sp. SIMBA_067
GAGTCTATTCTGGCATGAACCTCAGTTTTTACGTTCCTATCCCTATGTTCCAGATCTGGATGTTGTGCCAAAAAAAGGTGGTGTGTATATCTACTATAGAGTGTATGGTGGTTTAAGTGACGTTTTCTATGTGGGCCGCGCGTTGAACCTTAGACAGCGAATTAAGGGGCAGATGAATAACTTGAAACTTATGAATGGGATAAAGGCTGCCGCGAAAGGGAAAAGATATTTGGCATACGCTGAAATTGTCCT
>NZ_JAWRYH010000933.1:0-252 GCF_046534675.1 Pseudomonas sp. SIMBA_067
GTCTTTTCCGGCTTGCACTCTCTATCGCGCTGCCGGGCACCCGACAATGAAATCTGCGTCATCTATGCCTGATTAATCGCGGGGTAGTGCTACCCTCGCGGAAATACTCAGCATGGATACCCATCATGGAAATGAACTGGCACCAGGCCCTGCAAGAGAGTCTGAGCTGGCTTGCAATTGCCTCGTTCATCACCTTGGTCTGCTTCACCGCAGCCGCCACACTGGCAGTACGTTATACCCGCTGGGGCAGCC
>NZ_JAWRYH010000934.1:0-252 GCF_046534675.1 Pseudomonas sp. SIMBA_067
GTCGAGGGGACGCGACCTGAACCGGCAGACGGGTCGCGCGGCGTGGCGGAGCGCATGCCCGCGCCAACTCGCACAAGAGCCAACGCCCACGATGGGGTGCTGGCCCTTGTGCCACGGGAACGGTTGATCGGACACACGCAGCGCGATGAGTCGAGCAGACTGTTCTCCGTCCACAGCTGGGCTCCTGCTGCACAACCCGACAACGCGGCAGCGGAGCCCGTCGCGCCAACCGCCCCGGCGTTGCCTTTTACC
>NZ_JAWRYH010000935.1:0-252 GCF_046534675.1 Pseudomonas sp. SIMBA_067
GTCTCAGTAAAACGCCGGGGATAGAGCAAACAAGTTGGACAGACTCGACCATTGGTCAATAGCAGGCAACCGCCCGGTAGCTAGACTGTCCATAAAGAAGTGTGTGTGTGCCCCAAGGGGCGAAAGGAGGCCCGAATGAGCCTTGCAACAACGATTTTCCTGTTGATCTGCGGTTGGCTGGCTGTCGCCAGTGCCATGTTGTGGGGCGTGATGCGCGTAACCCGTCGCAATCATCACCCCCACGTCAAACCC
>NZ_JAWRYH010000936.1:0-252 GCF_046534675.1 Pseudomonas sp. SIMBA_067
AGGAACGGTGTCGCTATGCCCCGCCAGCACCAGGCCACCCGGGCCGCTGCCGAAACTGGCGAGCAGGTTGAATTTACCGGGGCTGACTTGCTGGATGTCGATGGCAAAACCCAGGTCGCCCAGCCAGCCGGCGAGCAAATCGATCACCGGGCGGTTGGTCTGGTCGAGAGACGCCTGGGTGCAACTGACCGACGGTGCGGCAATCAGCGCAGCGAATTGCTCTTTCAGGGTAGGTAACGGCATACGCGGTCT
>NZ_JAWRYH010000105.1:0-368 GCF_046534675.1 Pseudomonas sp. SIMBA_067
TCACTTTCAGCTGTGGCAACATCGTTTCTGCAATAAATAACGGATGCGTCGCCAGGTCGCCTAACACGTAACTCGGGCCGACAAAGCGCGGATCGACCCGCCAGCGGGTGCTTTCACTCTGCAACTCCACCGCCTCATTATGGAAGCCGTGAGCAAACTGCATGTTAACGATGCGGATCTCACCCAAAGCCCCTTCGGCGATCATTTCCCTGGCCTGATGAACCAGCTGATGCCCGGCGTAACCGTAGGTGACGCCAACAACCTTCTGCTTCTCCCGGCTCAGCTGCTCCAGCTCATCCGCCTCTTCGACCGTAAAACAGAGGGGCTTCTCGCACACCACATGCAGCCCGGCATTAAGCGCCGCCCGG
>NZ_JAWRYH010000937.1:0-252 GCF_046534675.1 Pseudomonas sp. SIMBA_067
TGATGCTGGCCGAGGAACAACAGATCAGCTTGACCCTTGTCTGGCAACAGGTCGACCTGTACGGAGGCACTCCATGCTGAGCTTTTACGAAGTCGACTGGCAGGATGTGGTGCGTCAGTGCTACGACGCCCTTCGGCGCCGAAATGAGTGGTACGTGGCGAACGGCAAACTGGCTGTTTCCACCGAGGAGCCGGCGGTGCGGACGATCTACTACGGCGACAACAATCCGCTGCCGCAGACCTTGCTGCTGGA
>NZ_JAWRYH010000938.1:0-252 GCF_046534675.1 Pseudomonas sp. SIMBA_067
TCCGCCAATTCCTGGGATTTACCTACCATATTGGTCTCGAAACGCTCGGCGATGAAGACATTGAGCTGAGCCTTCTGCTTTGCCGCATCAGCTGTACCCGCAATCGCGCGCAGTTCGTCGGCCCAATGAGAGAAGCTGCGCTCCAGATCCTTGGTAGGAGTCTTAGTGAAGATGTAGTAAAAAAGGAAGCTCTCCAGTTGCGCAACAAAATGGTCAAACAACGACTTGGGAAAGCTTGCCGCCGCCAGCAGC
>NZ_JAWRYH010000939.1:0-252 GCF_046534675.1 Pseudomonas sp. SIMBA_067
CAGGCGTAGCGAGTCAGAAAAGCGTTAAGTTGCGGCGAGAGTCGCGGACGCGCCATCCCCTGCTCATCCGCAAAGCGGGCAACAAACATCTCGGTCAGCGGCAGAATATCCTGCGGACGATCGCGCAGAGGCGGCAGTTGCAGCGTCAGCACATTGAGCCGGTAAAAGAGATCCTCGCGGAACTCCCCGCGCTGCACCAGCTCAATCAGGTTTTTCTGCGTAGCGCAGATTACCCGCACATTGACATGCACT
>NZ_JAWRYH010000940.1:0-252 GCF_046534675.1 Pseudomonas sp. SIMBA_067
CACCCCGTTGCTGGACGGCCATAGAGGGTGCCTGCAGGTAGAGGATGTCTGACGGCCCCTCGACCAGCAGCGTGTTCTTGCCGACAAACAGGCTCTGCGTAATCTCGTAGCCGAGCGCCCCCTGCAGCGGGAACAGCGTGTCCTTGTCCACCAGCAAGACGTCGTCCCGCACTTTCGTACCTTCTACCAGTGCCCTCCCGCGATTGTCCCGCTTGACCACATCCTCGACGATGAGCACGTCGGACAGGCGGT
>NZ_JAWRYH010000941.1:0-252 GCF_046534675.1 Pseudomonas sp. SIMBA_067
GTAATCACTGACTTTAGTAATAAACTGATACTGCAGCTTATCGCTACTTGGTAAGTAATAATCAAAATCGGCAAGTACTCTAAATAACTCTGCAAATTCCTCGTCATATTCACCGATGGTGTAATAAAGCTCACGTGAGACAAGTAAAATAATTTTTACATCAAGCGGTATTAACTGCGGGCGAAGCGTAAAGCTACTTCCAACTACACTGTCTTGATAAGGTAAGTCATTTTTAATTTGATGCGTTTTTAG
>NZ_JAWRYH010000942.1:0-252 GCF_046534675.1 Pseudomonas sp. SIMBA_067
GCGTCCGTGTCCCCATGACCGACGGGACATTACAGCCAAAGCCGACAATCAGCGGCACAAAGGATTTTCCCGGCAGGCCCAGTGACTGCATCAGACGATCCATCACAAAAGCGGCGCGCGCCATGTAGCCGGAGTCTTCAAGGAAAGCGAGGAACAGGAACATCAGGCCAATCTGCGGAATGATCGGCAGCACGGTATTGATACCGGCACCGATACCCTGCGCCAGGAAAACCGTCAGCCAGTCAGGGAAGT
>NZ_JAWRYH010000943.1:0-252 GCF_046534675.1 Pseudomonas sp. SIMBA_067
CAAGTTAAACGCAAAGACCAAACTTTACGCATTCACTACCAATTGCCCGATATTGTTGACCGAATTACTGGCGAGGTTAGCCGCAGTGAATCTAAATCACCCTACTTTGCCACTAAATATGGCGACCAACCAGCTAACCGAATCTTAGGCGTTGCTTGGGATGCTGTTGTAGTAATTACTCGACGCGGTACTACCCAGATACTCACTGAAAAAGATATTAAATCACAACGTAAAATCATGTGTGGTGTGTCT
>NZ_JAWRYH010000106.1:0-368 GCF_046534675.1 Pseudomonas sp. SIMBA_067
GTAGCGACGATACTCCTGCCCACCATGATCACCGTCGTAATAATGGCGATGATGCCGCCCGTCATGCCAGTATGGCCAGCAGCCACTGAGCAGCAGCGAACCGGACAACACCACAACCCATGCAGTCTTGCGTTTCATGTGCGCACCTCCGACAAGCGAAGCCAAGGCTTGCTTACGTTGGACCGCACTCAATCGGGATGTTCAGGCTGGCGCACGCCGCTGGTCATCTTCCCCGCCAGGTTTCATGTAGCGGCTGGCCCGATTACGCGTATGGCGTGCCCCACAATCGGGGGCAGGATATGGCATTGAGAAACACATAAGTCGCCGCCAGGTCCAGTACCAGCACAGCCACCACGCTGAAAATCATG
>NZ_JAWRYH010000944.1:0-252 GCF_046534675.1 Pseudomonas sp. SIMBA_067
AATGAGCTTGTTTCCATTCAGGGCTGTCTTCAGCTGCTGAGCTTTCTCCTCCAGCATCTGCATCTTTTCAGTCAGACGCTCGGCCTGATCAAGCGAAGCAGGCACTCCGTCGATGTACGTGGTGTCGTGCTGGGCGCAGTAAATCGCCAACGAGCCATCGCCGCCACCGGTAATGTCCAGAGCAAGCACGTTACCGAGCCTCAAGGGGCGGGGCACCCAGGTATGCCCTGTACAAACGCGCCACACATCCTT
>NZ_JAWRYH010000945.1:0-252 GCF_046534675.1 Pseudomonas sp. SIMBA_067
GCCGCTTCCTGCTGGAAGCGCAGGTGTGTAAGTCTGACTGCTCGCCGCGCATTGGCTCCGCTATCAACGAAGTGGTGCTGCATCCCGGCAAAGTCGCGCACATGATCGAATTTGAAGTCTACATCGATGAAGTGTTCGCCTTCTCCCAGCGCTCGGATGGGCTGATTATTTCGACACCCACCGGCTCGACCGCTTATTCACTCTCTGCGGGCGGCCCGATTCTGACACCGTCACTCGAAGCAATCGTGCTAG
>NZ_JAWRYH010000946.1:0-251 GCF_046534675.1 Pseudomonas sp. SIMBA_067
CAGGCCAGCCTGCTGGGTAGCGCGCCAGCGGCGCTCACCGGCGATGATCTCGTAGCGGTTGTCGCCCACCGGGCGAACCACGATCGGCTGCATCACGCCATGGGTGCGAATCGAGTGCGCGAGTTCTTCCAGCGCCACCGGGTCCATGTCGCGACGCGGCTGGTACTTGCCACGCTGGATCAGCTCGACCGGCAGGTGTTGCAGTTCCTTCTGGTCGATCTTGACAGCCTGCTCTTCGAGCGCGCTGACGG
>NZ_JAWRYH010000947.1:0-251 GCF_046534675.1 Pseudomonas sp. SIMBA_067
GCATGTAGAGCCTGCCTGGCTCGGAAAAGCGCCCTTGGCGGAGCCGGTGGGATTCAGCTAACGGCATCGCAAGCTTCCTTGAAATTGAAACGCTCCTTGAACGGTAGCGGTTCAACTGCCACTGCCGAGTGGCTGATCATTTCTGGATATGGCAGAAGTATTTGGGTGATGTGCCGGCCTCTTCGCGGGCTCGCCCGCTCCCACAAGTACGGCACAGGCCTTAAGGCCGGCGCTTTCCCTGTGGGAGCGGG
>NZ_JAWRYH010000948.1:0-251 GCF_046534675.1 Pseudomonas sp. SIMBA_067
GTTCGCGACTACGACTTCAGTGTCCTGTTGCTGGAGCACAACAAGCATCGGGCAACCTTCAGCACGCCCGAGCACTTTGGCACGCTGCACGGCAACCTGTTCAAGTGTTTCGTAAATTCGCCAACCTACCAGCAGCACTTCAAAAAACCGCCGGTTATCTGCCTGAGTGTGTCGAGCAGCAAAACCTACTACCGCACCGAAAACCAGCACCCTGTACTGGGCGCTGAATACCAGCAGGATGAATACTCGCT
>NZ_JAWRYH010000949.1:0-251 GCF_046534675.1 Pseudomonas sp. SIMBA_067
TTGGGGTCCTTGTTGGTGTCGACCAGGGTCAGGCTTTCGAACTCATCGGCCAGCCAGGCCAGCACACGCTCACGAGCGGTCTGCATGTCCGCGTCCAGGTAGATGGCGCCAATCAGCGCCTCCAGGGCATCGGCCAGGATCGATTCACGGCGGAAACCGCCGCTTTTAAGCTCACCAGAACCCAGACGCAGGTATTCACCCAAGTCAAAACCCCGGGCCAGACGGGCCAGGGTTTCACCCTTGACCAGGCG
>NZ_JAWRYH010000950.1:0-251 GCF_046534675.1 Pseudomonas sp. SIMBA_067
CGGTCAAGCGCTGGGTCGCGGACGGGGCCTGTGTGTATGTCTGTGGCAGCCTGCAAGGGATGGCTGCCGGTGTTGATGCCGCGCTGAAGGGCATTCTCGGAGAAGCGTTGGTCGAGCAATTGATCGAAGAGGGGCGCTATCGGCGGGATGTGTACTGATCACTGCCACAACTGATACAGCCCGCCTTTGTGTAGGAGCGGCCTTGCCGGGGCGCCGGACCGGTCGGAACGGGCTGCGAAGCGGCCCCATCG
>NZ_JAWRYH010000951.1:0-251 GCF_046534675.1 Pseudomonas sp. SIMBA_067
GCAGCAGCATTTTCGCCTTCCAGGTGGCCTCGCTACCGGGTTCCAGCGGAGGCTTGCCGGTGCAGATGGTGCTGCGCAGTGCCCATGACTACCCCGAGCTGTACCAGACCATGGAAGCCCTCAAGCAGCGTGCCCGCGACAGTGGTTTGTTCGCCGTGGTGGACAGTGACCTGGACTACAACAACCCGGTGGTGAAGGTGCGCATCGACCGGGCCAAGGCAGCCAGCCTGGGCATCAGCATGCAGGCCATC
>NZ_JAWRYH010000952.1:0-251 GCF_046534675.1 Pseudomonas sp. SIMBA_067
TATGTTGATATTGCAGCAAAGTTACAGCAAAGAGCTCCTAAAAATAGAGTTCTATTGGGGCAATCAATTAAAGAGTTATTAGATTTACCTGAAGATATTTTGGAAATAAGGCATGTTCAATCTAAAGGCGAAAGGGTAAAAAAAGAGTTTGTTGAACCAAATTATCTAGATGCTGATGGCAATCGAATTAATTACAAGCAATATGTACTCAACCATGAAAAATATATAGCTTTGTTACCAAGCCCTGCAAC
>NZ_JAWRYH010000953.1:0-251 GCF_046534675.1 Pseudomonas sp. SIMBA_067
CTGCGCCCGCAGGCGGCGATGATGGACAAAGTGCTGCAACGCCGCCGTGGCCAACCGCTGACCCTGGCCATACTCGCCCTGGAACTGGCCGGGCGCCTGTCCATTCCGCTGGAAGGTGTGGGCTTTCCTGGCCATTTCCTGCTGCGTGTACCGGGTGCCGACCACCTGCTCGATCCCTGCGGTGGCCGGCGCCTGTACCCCAACGATTGCCGTGAGCTGCTGGCCCGCCAGTTCGGGCCGCATGTTGCGCT
>NZ_JAWRYH010000954.1:0-251 GCF_046534675.1 Pseudomonas sp. SIMBA_067
TGGTGTATACCGCGACCTTCGCCGATTACGTGATCTGCGCAGCCGAACTGTTCTACGGAGCGTTGCTCGCCGATACGCCACAGCGTGCTAAGCGCGCGCTCGGCTTCGGCACGCCGAGCCGGGCGCTGTCGTTCGATTTCATCGGCTCGCTGCGACCCGACGACGAATTCGACATGACCGTGCAGGTGGCGGACGTGCGCCAGCGCTCGTACGTGCTGGACATCGTGGCCCGTACGCCGCAGGGCGCGGCC
>NZ_JAWRYH010000955.1:0-251 GCF_046534675.1 Pseudomonas sp. SIMBA_067
GGCTGAAAGCGGAGACAACCTTATGATGAACAAAGAACAGATCTATCAGGAAGTGGCTTCGCTGCTGACCAGCCTGTTTGAAATTGCGCCTGAGGATATCCATCCCGAGGCACGTCTGTATGAAGATCTCGAACTCGACAGCATTGATGCCGTCGATATGGTGGTTCATCTGCAAAAACGTACCGGCCGTAAAATTAAACCGGAAACCTTCCGCGCCGTGCGCACCGTGCAGGATGTGGTGGATGCCGTGG
>NZ_JAWRYH010000956.1:0-251 GCF_046534675.1 Pseudomonas sp. SIMBA_067
GCTTTAGCAGAGTCGGCTGACTGAATAGCGATCTCAGCCAGTTGCTCAGCGGTGGGATCCGGGTTAATCGCGCAGTCACCGTAAACCAGCACCTGCTCCGGCAGCAGCATAAAGAACACCGATGAAACCAGTGAGCTGTTAGGCGCTGTTTTGATCAGCTGCAGAGGCGGACGAATGGTGTTGGCGGTGGTGTGAACCGCACCTGAAACCAGGCCATCCACTTCGCCGCTCTCCAGCATCATGGTGCCCAG
>NZ_JAWRYH010000957.1:0-251 GCF_046534675.1 Pseudomonas sp. SIMBA_067
GAGAGTTCAGCAACCAGGCCTGCCAGCACCGAGTCGCGCACTTCCCCGATCGTCAGATCGTCGGGGTCCATCCGCATCAGCGTGCGAATCACCTCGACGATCTTCCGGTTCGCGTCTTCGTCGGTTTCACCGGGACGCCGTTGGATCGAGATATCGGAGAGCCACGGCGCCGGCACTTCAGACGGTTCGTTTACCGCGAATTGTTTGATGCGATCGCGGTTGGGCACCATGTACGACATCGCGCGCAGCAG
>NZ_JAWRYH010000958.1:0-251 GCF_046534675.1 Pseudomonas sp. SIMBA_067
GGGGGTTACCCTGTTCATGGTGCTGCTGGCATCGTTCAAGCTGCTGCTGCAACGCTACAGTGGCCAGCGCGCCATCCGCGTCGGCGTTCCGGTCGCCAACCGCCACCGTACTGAAGTAGAAGGCTTGATCGGTTGCTTCATCAACACCCAGGTGCTGCATACCGATATCGACCCGCTCATGGATGTGAGCCAGCTACTTGGCCGGGTCAAAGACACCGCCCTGGGCGCCCAGGCGCACCAGGACCTGCCGT
>NZ_JAWRYH010000107.1:0-367 GCF_046534675.1 Pseudomonas sp. SIMBA_067
CCTATGGTTATTAGTTTAACCGCACGTGGTTCGTTTTGTTTTTGCGTGCTGACTTCACTTTCTGAGCAACCGGCTAATAAAAGTAGAAACATGATACTAATCAAATTAAATTGAGTAAAACAAGGTGTTTTGATCATCTGGTTTACCTTAAATAAAAAGTGCGTTGTTAATTGTTGGCATTTTTAAGCAATTAAAAATTATAAAATAGCCAATTGAGTTTGTTTTCAAATTTACCTTAAATGCAATGTATTAAGTAGTAACTACTGACTACTTGAATGGAAGCAGCCGTTAGCTAATGAGCAATAAATAACATTTTAATTTCAACAGTTTATTATTACTTGTACGGTTTTGTATTAATTTGTTTGAT
>NZ_JAWRYH010000959.1:0-251 GCF_046534675.1 Pseudomonas sp. SIMBA_067
GGTCACTTCGACTTTGTGCTCGATCGGCAGGCCGTGGCAGTCCCAACCCGGGACATAAGGCGCGTCGAAACCCGAAAGGGTTTTCGAGCGGATGATCATGTCCTTGAGAATCTTGTTCAGCGCATGACCGATGTGAATCGTGCCGTTGGCATAAGGAGGGCCGTCGTGCAGGACGAATTTCGGACGATCCTTGCCAATTTCGCGCAACTTTCCGTACAGGCCAATACTGTCCCAGCGCTGCAGGATCTGCG
>NZ_JAWRYH010000960.1:0-251 GCF_046534675.1 Pseudomonas sp. SIMBA_067
CCGCGAATCAATAAAAGATTTTGCCTTAAATATTTCGACTTGGGCAGACGGGATTGTTGCGCGGGTTAATCAGCACAGTACGTTAACGACACTCGGTGAGTATTCATCCGTTCCTGTGATTAACAGTTTGTGTGATTTATATCACCCATGCCAAGCATTAGCTGATTTTTTAACGCTACAAGAAGTACATGGTGATGTTAGCCAGTTAAAGCTTGCCTATCTAGGTGAGGGCAATAATGTAACGCACTCAT
>NZ_JAWRYH010000961.1:0-251 GCF_046534675.1 Pseudomonas sp. SIMBA_067
GGCTCAGTTGTTCCTGCTTTATTACGGCCTCGGTTCGCTCAAGGGGTTTTGGCAGGACGTCGGCCTGTGGTGGTTCTTCCGCGAGGCCTGGTTCTGCACCTTGCTGGCGTTCACCCTGAACACCGCCGCCTACCAGGCCGAGATCTTCCGCGGCAGCCTGATGGCCGTCGCGCCTGGGCAGTACGAAGCTGCGCGGGCGCTGAACCTGAAACGCTCGACCACCTTCTTCAAGGTGATCCTGCCGCAGTCGT
>NZ_JAWRYH010000962.1:0-251 GCF_046534675.1 Pseudomonas sp. SIMBA_067
GTAGTGATTGAGGTTACTAAGGTACGGTTAAGTGTTTGCGTAAGCGAGATATCAATAATTTCAATCGTGTCGTCAATGCGCACTTTGCGGAAGGTTTCACGAATACGGTCTGATACAACAATGGTATCGTTTAGTGAGTAACCTATCACGGCAAGTATTGCTGCCAAAATAGTTAAGTCAAACTCTAAACCAAGCACCGAGAATAAACCAATCGTAATGATTACATCGTGTAAAAGCGCGCCAACTGCGCC
>NZ_JAWRYH010000963.1:0-251 GCF_046534675.1 Pseudomonas sp. SIMBA_067
CGCGTCCCATCACCATGCACTGCGCAATGCCCAAGCCAGTGAAACGGCGCTGACCAACCTGTTCACCGGCCGCCCGGCGCGCGGCATCGTCAACCGGGTGATGCGCGAGCTGGGGGCGATCAACCCGACGGCTCCGGCATTCCCCAGGGCCGGCGGCGCCTTGATGCCGCTCAAGGCCAAGGATGAAGCGGGTTTCAGCAACCTGTGGTCCGGCCAGGCATTGCGCCTGGGCAAAGAGATGTCCAGTTATG
>NZ_JAWRYH010000964.1:0-251 GCF_046534675.1 Pseudomonas sp. SIMBA_067
GTTCAAGCAGTGGCTGTTCAACGAGTTAGCTGTCCCTTGAATGCTAGATGGGGGCTCGGAACTCCTGTCATTTCGGGACAAGCTTCAAGTTCAGCTCGTAATATCGGACAGGCTGGCCGCCTTGCTGCACCTGCTTTTTATCGCCCTTATGGCGCCAATTTGTCCAAGATCTGCTCACGACACACGCTTAGCACTTCATCAGCAGGCGGAGAATCGTCCGGGCAGGCTCGAGACAGAATCAAGGCGCCGAG
>NZ_JAWRYH010000965.1:0-251 GCF_046534675.1 Pseudomonas sp. SIMBA_067
GGGTCAGGTCTTTCTTTTTGCCACTATCTTACTTACTCGAGAATAATGCAGTTGAAAATAATCGCCAACCTCTTTCAACGTATATCCACCGGATGCATAGGCAGCTCTTATGGCGTCATTGCGACTACTACACTGTTGAGCATATTCTGTTAATGCTAACGCTGCCTTGCGCCTTTGCTTTTGAGGTACTTCCGATAAATCGCCTTCTTGTGCTTTAAGTAATTCTAAATGTTCCTTTACGAACTCATCGC
>NZ_JAWRYH010000966.1:0-251 GCF_046534675.1 Pseudomonas sp. SIMBA_067
CTTTGGCAATATAAGTTGATGGTTCTTTTACGCCTTGTGGTTTGTCAGCCAGTTTTAAATTGGCTATTTCGCGGGTTAAACCTGTGGTTAAATCTACTTTAAAGAAAATATTACCCTGACGATACGCTAAGTTACCATCGTTTAAAAACTGTGGTTTTGACTCAGTAGCAGAGCTTTGCGTAATTTGTTTAATTACGCCTGATTTTACGTTTTTAATAAATACGTTACCCTCAAACACATAAGCTTGAAGT
>NZ_JAWRYH010000967.1:0-251 GCF_046534675.1 Pseudomonas sp. SIMBA_067
GGTGGAAAAAGCCTGCTATCGCCTGTCGGGCGTCGACGAGCACCAGGAGCAAAGCTGGCAGAAGTACACGCTGGCGCTGATCGCGTTCAACCTGGCCGGTTTTGTGTTGCTGTTCGCGATCCTGCTGTTCCAGGACTACCTCCCACTGAACCCGCAGAAATTGCCGGGGCAGGAGTGGACGCTGGCCTTCAATACCGCGGTCAGTTTCATGACCAATACCAACTGGCAGAACTACAGCGGCGAAGCGTCCC
>NZ_JAWRYH010000108.1:0-367 GCF_046534675.1 Pseudomonas sp. SIMBA_067
CCAGCGGCATGGAAAAAGCAATGAAGCAAATTCTCGGTGAGCAATCGCAGTTTATCGCCATCGATTTTCCGGAAACCTCAAGCACCGCGCTGCTTACATCGCAGCTTGAAGAGGCCATCGCCCAACTGGATTGTGAAGACGGCATTGTTTTTCTGACGGATTTGCGGGGCGGCACGCCGTTTCGCGTAGCTTCAACGCTGGCGATGCAAAAACCGGGCTGTGAAGTGATCACCGGCACCAATTTGCAACTGCTACTGGAGGTGGTGCTGGAGCGCGAAGGGTTAAGCGGTGAAGAATTCCGTGTACAGGCACTGGAGTGTGGACATCGTGGGCTGACCAGTCTGGTGGACGAGTCAGGCCGCTGCCA
>NZ_JAWRYH010000968.1:0-251 GCF_046534675.1 Pseudomonas sp. SIMBA_067
GTTGCATTATGGTTTGGTGAAGTGAAATTTAGAGCAACTTTGGCAAGCTGTGCAAAATCAGCAATTGAGGGACTTGATAAAGCATTCTCTGACGCTTACTTAGTCGATAATATTCTGGCTATGGATAACCACCGCAACAACTTTTCAGTTAAGGGAAGTAAAATTGAAAAAATACTACATTCTTGGAGAGAGAATCCTAAGATTAATATTATTGATGAAGTAATTAAGCATGACATGAAGTTAATCTACCC
>NZ_JAWRYH010000969.1:0-251 GCF_046534675.1 Pseudomonas sp. SIMBA_067
AGCCATTTGGCGTGCAACTTCAAACTGCCTTACATATTCTGACTCAGGCGCAGGGATTGCCATCAGCCCGCGCAGACGTAAACGCGGTAGTTCAGCGACCGCAGCTGCCAGCTCGTCCAGTTCAGCCAGTTGACTCCCGGACTTACTGTTTTCATCACTAATGTTAATTTGAATCAGTACGTTAAGAGGGGGAAGTTCTGCCGGGCGCTGGTCGTTCAGACGGGTAGCGATGCGCAAACGGTCGATGGTAT
>NZ_JAWRYH010000970.1:0-251 GCF_046534675.1 Pseudomonas sp. SIMBA_067
GTGTGGAATATCGTAAGCGTGCAAGCACACCACAGAAAATTTTAGATCGTATAAATGGTGATGTTTTAGATCAGGCTGAGCGCTGGCAAGAGCTTTTAAACTTTTATCCAGACTCGATTAAACCTATTACGCCATTTTCACTACCAAGTACATTACCTGATGTGATTGATTCATATGAGCAACTAGAAGGTGTAGCCACCACAATGCGCAATGAATGGGGTTTAGGCTTAAATCCAATTCATGACATGATT
>NZ_JAWRYH010000971.1:0-251 GCF_046534675.1 Pseudomonas sp. SIMBA_067
CTTGATTGACGAAATTACAGAAACACGTGGCCACTCTAATAAAGAATGTATTGGCCAAGGTGCTGCAAACGTCACATGTGGTTTCTTTGGTGCAATGGGTGGCTGTGCCATGATTGGCCAATCTATGATCCACATTAATTCGGGTGTCCGTTCGCGTTTATCTGGTATCAGTGCTGCGTTGATGTTACTTGCGTTTATTATCTTTGCCTCAAGCTTAATTGAAATGATCCCACTAGCGGCATTAGTTGGGG
>NZ_JAWRYH010000972.1:0-251 GCF_046534675.1 Pseudomonas sp. SIMBA_067
CGTATTTTTATAGCCAAAACATTAAACAAATCTATCGTATAAGCGAAGGGTTAGAGTTTGGCATGATAGGTGTAAATGAGGGGGTTATATCAAACCCTGTAGCACCGTTCGGTGGGGTAAAACAATCAGGCCTTGGAAGAGAGGGTGGTCACCAAGGTTTAGATGAATACCTAGAAGAAAAATACGTATGTATTAGAGTTTAACTCTATAAACTGTTCAGATGAGTTAACCGTTTAGCGTTTTAAGTTGCT
>NZ_JAWRYH010000109.1:0-367 GCF_046534675.1 Pseudomonas sp. SIMBA_067
GTTCGAACCCGAAAGGCTACGAATTTGTCAACGACATCAAAGGTGGTGTGATTCCTGGTGAATACATCCCTGCGGTTGACAAAGGTATCCAGGAGCAGCTGAAATCAGGCCCTCTGGCTGGTTACCCGGTTGTGGATCTGGGCGTGCGTCTGCACTTCGGTTCTTACCACGATGTCGACTCCTCAGAACTGGCGTTTAAACTGGCCGCGTCTCTTGCCTTCAAACAAGGCTTTAAACAAGCGACACCTGTTCTGCTTGAACCTATCATGAAGGTTGAAGTTGAAACGCCAGAAGAGAACACGGGTGATGTCATCGGTGACCTTAGCCGTCGTCGTGGTATGCTCAAAGGGCAGGAATCTAACGCTAC
>NZ_JAWRYH010000015.1:0-135686 GCF_046534675.1 Pseudomonas sp. SIMBA_067
CAGGTATTCGCCACCCCGGACGCTCCGGCACTGGTGTTTGGCGAGCAGGCTCTGAGCTACGCTGAGCTCAACCGCCGCGCCAACCAACTGGCGCACAAGCTGCGCGAACTGGGCGTTGGCCCGGATGCGCTGGTGGGCATCGCCATGGAGCGCAGCCTGGAGATGGTCATTGGCTTGCTGGGGATTGTGAAGGCAGGCGGCGCCTACGTGCCGCTGGATCCGGAATACCCGCAGGACCGCCTGGCCTACATGTTTGAAGACAGCGGTATCGCCTTGCTGGTGACCCAGTCGCACCTGCGTGACAACCTGCCGATTCCGGCCGGCCTGCGCAGCCTGGACCTGGATGTCGAAGACCTCAGCGGCTTCAGCGACGCAAACCCGGCCGTCGATGTGGCGCCGCTGAACCTCGCCTACGTGATCTACACCTCCGGCTCCACCGGTCGCCCGAAAGGCGCCGGCAACAGCCACCAGGCGCTGGTCAACCGCCTGTGGTGGATGCAGAAAGCCTACGGCCTGGACGCCAGCGACAGCGTGCTGCAGAAAACCCCGTTCAGCTTTGACGTGTCGGTGTGGGAATTCTTCTGGCCGCTGATGACCGGCGCGCGCTTGGTGGTGGCTCAGCCAGGGGCGCACCGTGACCCGCAACTGCTGGTGGAAACCATCAACCACCATGGCATCAGCACCCTGCACTTCGTGCCCTCGATGTTGCAGGCGTTCATGACCCACGAAGCGGTCGAAAGCTGCACCACCCTCAAGCGCGTGGTGTGCAGCGGTGAAGCGCTGCCGGCCGAGCTGGCGCGTCAAACCCTGCAACGCCTGCCGGCAGCGGGCCTGTACAACCTGTACGGCCCGACCGAAGCGGCCATCGACGTGACCCACTGGACCTGCCAGCCGGACGAAAGCATCAGCGTGCCGATCGGCCAGCCGATCGATAATCTCAAGACCCACATCCTGGAAGGCAGCCTGCAGCCAGCCGTGCGCGGCAGTGCGGGCGAGCTGTACCTGGGCGGGGTCGGCCTGGCTCGCGGCTACCACCAGCGCCCATCGCTGACCGCCGAACGCTTCGTGCCGGACCCGTTCAGTGCTAACGGCGGGCGCCTGTACCGCACCGGCGACCTGGCGCGCTACCGCGGCGATGGCGTGATCGACTATGCCGGGCGTATCGACCACCAGGTGAAAATCCGCGGCCTGCGTATTGAACTGGGCGAGATCGAAGCGCGCCTGCTTGAACTGCCAAGCGTGCAGGAAGCGGTGGTGCTGGCGCAGGACGGGCCGAGCGGCAAGCAGCTGGTGGGCTATGTGGTGCCTGTCGACAACACGCAAGATGAAAGCGCGCTGCGCGACAGCCTGCGCGAAGCGCTCAAGGCCGGTTTGCCGGATTACATGGTGCCGGCTCACTTGTTGCTGCTCGACAAGCTGCCAGTGACACCGAACGGCAAGCTGGACCGCAAGGCCCTGCCGCAGCCGGACGCCAGCCAGTTGCAGGGTGAATACGTTGCACCGCAAAGCGAGCTGGAACAGCAGATTGCGGCGATCTGGGCGGATGTGCTGAAGCTGGAAAAGGTCGGGCTGACCGACAACTTCTTCGAGCTAGGTGGCGATTCCATCATTTCGTTGCAGGTGGTAAGCCGTGCACGTCTGCAGGACATTCAGTTCACACCCAAAGAGTTGTTCGAAAACCAGACGGTCCAAAGGTTGGCGGCGATCGCGCGACGCAACGTGCGTAGTGCTGTCGATCAAGGGAAGGTTTCTGGCAGCATGCCATTGACTCCGATCCAACAATGGTTCTTCGCCGAAGACATCCCTCAGCGTCAGCACTGGAACCAGTCCGTACTGTTGCAGCCGAGTGAAATACTGCATAGCGAAACCTTGGGTGCCGCATTGTCCGCGCTGGTGGAGCATCACGATGCATTGCGCTTGAGTTTCGACCAAAGCGAAAGCGGCTGGCATGCGGCGTTCAAGGAGGCTCCCCAAGCATTGCTGTGGACGCGTTCGGTAACGGATGCCAGCCAATTGTCGCTGGTGACCGAGCAGGCGCAGCGCAGCTTGAACCTTGAGCAGGGGCCACTCTTGCGCGCAGTGCTCATCGACCTGGCCGACGGTGGGCAACGCCTGCTGCTGGTGATCCACCACCTGGTCGTTGACGGTGTCTCGTGGCGCGTACTGCTAGCAGATCTGCAACAGGTTTACCTGGCGCTGCGGGACGGTCAACCGCTGAACCTGCCGGAGAAGACCAGTTCGTTCAAAGCCTGGGGGCAGCAATTGCGGGACTACGCGGCGAGCCCGCAGCTAGTGGCGCAAATGGACTACTGGCAGGCGCAGTTGCAAGGTACGAGCGATGCGCTGCCGTGCGACAACCCGCAAGGCGGCAATCTGCAAAAACACGCTGCCTCGGTCAGCAGCTGTCTGGACCGTGAGCGCACACGTCAACTGCTTCAGGTTGCTCCTGCGGCATACCGCACCCAGATCAACGACCTGTTGCTGACTGCATTGGCCCGAGTGGTTTGCCGCTGGACTGCACATCCGCAGCTGCTGGTTCGCATGGAAGGTCATGGTCGTGAAGACTTGTTCGAGGGTATCGACCTCAGCCGGACGGTGGGTTGGTTCACCAGCATGTACCCGGTAAACCTGCACCCACAGCGTGGCATGGGGGATTCGATCAAGGCGATCAAGGAGCAACTTCGGGCGGTGCCGGACAAGGGCATGGGTTATGGGCTGCTGCGTTACCTGGGCGATGAGCAGGCACGCAATACGTTGGTGCAGCTACCGCATGGCGAAGTCGTGTTCAATTACCTTGGCCAGTTCGATGGTAGCTTTGATGCATCCTCTGCTCTATTCGTGCCGGCCAAGGAATACCCAGGGGCACCTCAGGATAAGTCCGCGCCACTGGCAAGCATGCTAACGATAAATGGCCAGGTATACGGCGGTGAGCTCAAGTTGAACTGGAGCTTCAGCCGGGATCGGTTCGCGCCGGCCACACTGCAGCGCTTGGCCGATGACTATGTGACCGAACTCAACGCATTGATCGAGCATTGCTGCCTTCAACAGCACACCGGTGTCACACCTTCGGACTTCCCGCTCGCTGGCCTGAACCAATCTCAACTGGACAGCTTGCCAGTACCTGTTCAACAGGTCGCTGATATCTATCCGTTGTCGCCGATGCAGCAAGGGATGTTGTTCTATACCCTGCAGGGATCGGAGAGCGGGCTGTACATCAATCAGACCTCGGTGGAAGTGGCCGGGCTCGAGATTGATCGTTTCATTACGGCCTGGAATCAGGTGATCGTGCGTCATGACATTTTGCGCACCGGGTTCTGGCTTTCACCCATGCTGGCCGAGCCACTTCAGGTGGTGCACCGCCAGGCCGAATTGCCAACGCGGGTCCTGGACTGGCGTGGGCGTGAGGTGAGCACTGACGATCTGCAAGCCTTGGCAGCGGATGAAACGGCGCAAGGTTTCGATCTGATGAGTGCGCCATTGATGAGACTGACACTGGTCAGGCTCGACGATGAGCGTTTGCATCTGATCTGGACGCGACACCATATCCTCATGGACGGCTGGAGCAACTCGCGCCTACTGGGTGAAGTTCTGCAGTGTTACCACGGTCAAGGGTCGAGTGTGCCGGTCACGCGCTTTGCAGAGTACATTCGCTGGCTCGCCCGCCAGCCGCAGGCTGCATTGCAGGCGTTCTGGTCGGGCAAGCTTCGCGAACTCGAAAGCCCGACCCTGTTGGCAGGGACGGTTGCCCCGTATGCCGACAGCAAACTTGAGGGTCACGATGCGTTGTACCTGCACTGGGATGCCGCGAAGACCTCGCGCCTGCGCCAGCAGGCACAGCGTTTGCGGGTAACCCCGAACACCCTCATTCAGGCCGCCTGGCTGTTGTTGCTGCAACGCTATACCGGCCAGTCCAGCGTCTGCTTCGGCGCAACGGTTGCGGGGCGGCCGGCGGGACTGGCGGGTTCGGATGAAATGCTGGGCCTGTTCATCAATACCCTGCCCGTGGTCCAGGCTCCACAACCGGACGTAGTGGTGTCTGACTGGTTGCAACAATTGCAGGCCTACAATTTGGAGTTGCGCGACCATGAACATGCAGCGCTGGCGGACGTACAACGCTGGGCCGGGCAACCGGGGCAGGCGTTGTTCGACAGTATCGTGGTCTTTGAAAACTACCCCGTGGATGAGCGTTTGCGCGAAAGCGCCGATAGCACCCTGCGGTTCGGTGAAGTCAGCAACCGTGATGTGACCAACTTCGCCATGGACCTGGCCGTACACCTGAGCGAGACCTTGTCGGTCGAGTTCCTCTACCTGCGAAGCCGCTTCACCCAAGCGGCCACCGATGCCATACGCGGTAGCTTCGAGTCTTTGCTCACGGCCATGCTGGATAATCCCCGGGCCGCCATCGGCAGCCTTGGCATGCTCACTTCGGCCCAGGTGCAGCAGACGGTCGCGCGTAATCGGCTGCCGGCCGGCGAAAGCAGCATGCTGCACCTTGCCGGGCAAGTCGCGCGGCATGCCTTCGAACGTCCACACGCATTGGCCGTGAGTTGCGGTGAGCAGGTATTGACCTACGCCGAGCTGGATCATCGTGCCAACCGATTGGCGCATCATCTGACAAGCCTGGGGGCACGCCCTGAAGTCACGGTCGGGATCGCCCTGGAACGGTCAGTGGACGTGATCGTGGCATTCCTCGCAGTGATGAAGACCGGCGCCGCCTACGTGCCGCTGGATATAGACTATCCGCAGGACCGTCTGCAGTGGATTGTCGAAGACTCCGCCATGCATCTGCTAGTCACCAGCAGTGGCTTGCGTGAGCGCTTTGCCCAGGTTCGCAGCTGTGTTGAGCTCGACCTGCTGACAGGTCTTGAACTACCTGACAGCGCGCCGCAGGTGCAGGTGCAGGATGACAACCTGGCTTACCTGATCTATACCTCCGGCTCTACCGGCAAGCCAAAGGGTGTGGCCGTGAGCCATGGGCAGATACGCATGCATTGCCAGGCTATCGCCCAGTTGTATGAGATGGATACAGCGACCCGCGAGCTGCTGTTCATGTCGTTTGCATTCGACGGTGCTCAGGAACGCTGGCTCTCGACCTTGTCGAGTGGTGGCAGCCTCGTGGTACGCGACAACCGTTTGTGGACGGCCGAAGAAACCTGGCAGGTGTTGCATGCGCAGCGCATCGATATTGCCTGCTTCCCGCCAGCTTATCTGCAGCAGTTGGCAGAATTCGCCGAAGCATCGACGCAGGCTGCACCACCGGTGCGAATCTACTGCTTTGGCGGTGATGCCGTGCCTGATGCGCTGTTCGAGCTGGTCAAGCGTACGTTGCGTCCTCAATACCTGACCAATGGCTACGGGCCGACAGAAACGGTCGTCACGCCCCTGTTGTGGAAGGTATCGGCGCAGCAGTCGTGCGAAGCGGTCTATGCACCGATCGGTGAACGGGTCGGTCTGCGTACCCTGCATGTACTCGACCAGGACCTGAACCCGTTGCCTGACGGCGTCGCCGGCGAGCTCTACATCGGTGGCGAGGGGGTGGCGCGAGGCTATCACCAACGCCCGGCGCTGACGGCTGAACGCTTTGTCGCAGACCCGTTCAACCCAGGCTCACGTCTGTATCGCACGGGAGATCGGGTACGCCGTCGTGCCAATGGGGTCATTGACTTCATCGGTAGGCTGGACAACCAGTTGAAGGTCCGTGGGTTCCGTATCGAGCCGGGAGAGATTGAAACCCGTCTGCGCAACCTTCCTGATGTCAAGGATGCGGTGGTCGTGGCCCGCGAGGTCGCCAACGGCAAGCAACTGGTGGGCTATGTGGTGTCAGCAAACGCGATGGTAATGTCGGCGCAGTTGCGTGATGCGATGCGTGCCGAGCTGCCCGATTACATGGTGCCAGCACATGTTGTCCTGCTTGCGTCGATGCCACTTACACCAAACGGCAAGATCGACCGTAACGCACTGCCCGCCCCCGAAGCTACCGGGCAGCGCAAGCGTGTGGCACCACGCAATGATATCGAGCGTGTACTGGCGCGTATCTGGCAGGAGGTGTTGGAGGTTGATCAAGTCGGGGTCGACGACAACTTCTTCGAGCTTGGTGGTGACTCGTTGCGGGTGCTGAAGATGCTGTCCAAGGTACGCGCGCACGAAGATCTGCCCATCGAGTTGAAGTTGCGCGATGTCATGGCCAAGCCGACTATTGGCGAACTTTCGGGCTTCACTATCGCAGGAAATGACCTTGACCCGCTCTTGCTGCTCAACAGCCGAGTGGCCGATGCCACACCGTTGTTCTGCCTGCACGCAGGCTTCGGCACGGTATTTGACTACGAGCCGCTGGCGCGTCGCCTGGATGGCCATTGCAGTGTCTACGGCTTGCAGTGCCGCATGTTCCTGGATCGTGATTGGGAAGACGACTCCCTGGAGTCGATGGCTATTGACTACGCCCAGTACATCCGCCAGAAACAACCTGAGGGCCCTTATCGACTGATGGGTTGGTCGCTGGGTGGATCACTGGCGGTGATGGTTGCTCGTGAACTGGAAAACCAAGGGCAGCAAGTAGCGGCGCTAGGCCTGGTTGACAGCTTCATGCCCAAGCCAGAGGTAGTACCGGCTGAAGGCGACTGGGGTAATGATTTGCGTGGTTTCCTGAGCGTGGTCCTGGGCATTGCGAAGGAGCAACTGCCCGCGGGGGGGGTGCCTGTCGATACCGAGGCGGCTGCCCTGGAACAAATGGTCCAACAATGGCGCGCCGATCATTGCGAGCAATCGGCCTATGCCGATATCAGCAGCGGCGAGTTGGCCCATACTTTCGTCGTTGCCATGCGATTAAAGGCGCTGTCCTCACAGATCAGCGGTTTGCCGAGCACCTCGGCACAGGCCTCATGCTGGTGGGCGGGCGACACCGTCAGCCCGTACTGGACCCGCCGTAGTACCGTTAATGTGGCTATCAACGCCGGGCATTACGACATCCTCAAACACCCGGAAGTGATTGATGGCCTGGTGACAATGGTGCAAGAGGTAGACAAGGTAAGTGACTGAGGGAGCATGCCCCTGAACCACGGGCTTTGCCTGGGCTCAGCAACCTGCGGTGTCATTCGTCAAGGATGATTCCGCAGGTTTTTTTTGCTTCGGCTGCGGGTGCAGCCCTGCCGCTATCCTGGTAGGGCAGGCTTGTTGCCCCTTGGCGGATACTGATTGCCGGTACCGGGTAAAAAAAACGCCCTTCACGAAGAAGGGCGCTGTTCACACTGGCTTGCAGGATCAGAAATCGTAGCGGACATCGAGTGTTGCATTACGTGGTGCACCGTAGTGACCGTAGCTGCCGGCCATGCCGGAGTAGTATTTTTCGTCAAACAGGTTGTTGACGTTGACAGTAGCCGCCAGGTGTTCGGTGACCTGGTAGCGAGCCATGAGGTTGACGACGGCATAATCGTCATCCTTGGCCTTTGCGTTGTTGATGTTGGTAAAGGTCAGCGATTTGCTCGAATCCCAGTTCACGCCACCGCCTATCGTTAACTTGTCCCAATCGCCTTTGAGGTGATAGGTGGTCCACAGGCGGAAGGTGTCCATGGGCAATTGCGTGGTCAGGCGCTCCCCATCGGCATCCTTGGTTTTGGCATGGCTATAACCTGTCTGTACGTTCCAGCCCGGTGCGATCTCACCCGTGACTTCAAGATCGAAGCCCTTGGTCTTGGCCCCGTCGACTGCGCGATAGGCCGATGAGCCGGTTGGAGTGAGCTGGCCAGGATCGAGTTCGGCAAAATTGTCGCGCTCGACCATGAATACAGCAGCGCTGGTGTTAAGCCGGCCCTGGAAGAACTCGCCTTTCCAGCCAGCTTCGTAGTTCTTGCCGACAACCGGCTCGAGGACTTTGCCATCCTTGTCCATCGAAGTTTGCGGCTTGAAGATGTCGGTGTAGCTGAAGTACACGGATTGTTCAGGCGTCAGGTCATAGATCAAACCTGCGTACGGCGTTACCTGGCCGGTTTCACGCATCTTGCTGACCGTATTGGTGTTGGCGATCAGGGATGTCAGGTCGGAGTCGTAGGTGTACTGCGAAACTCGGGCACCAAGCAGCAGGTGCAGATCATCGGTGACGTTGAAACGGTTGGCCACGTAGTAGCCGCTCTGGCGTGTCTTGATGTTGAAAATCAAGGATGGACGGTAGCCGTCGCGTGCCAGGTAGTTGTCCCAAGTGTAGAAGTTGAAGGTGGCGATCCCGCCCGTCTGGGAGCGGTGGTCATTCTCGTATTCAGAGTAGTTGTAGCCCAGTACCAGATCATGGCTGCGGCCGAACAGGTCGTAGGTGCCAGCGAGATTGACGTCCAGGCCTTTTTGCGTTTGGTCGGCAGAAATCTTGGCCCGCTCGGCGCTTGCCGAACCGGTTGCTTCGTTCAGGTAAGTGACACCCGACGTGCTCCGATACCATCCCAAGTCTGCGTCTCGGTCCACATCCATGTAGTTGGCCACTACCCGCAGCTTCCAGTCGTTCACCAACTGCTGCTCCAGGGTAGCGGTGTAGTTCATGGTCTCGAAATCATCGTACATCCACCGTGCGCCAGAACTGGTGGAGCGGGAGAAATCGGTCTGCTTGCCATTGGTGAACAGCAAAGGAACGCCAGGCGAGCCAGTTGAGCGGTATTTCTGGTAGTCGACGCCAAAACGTACCAGGGTCGTGTC
This sequence comes from Pseudomonas sp. SIMBA_067, assembly GCF_046534675.1. Classification (NCBI taxonomy): domain Bacteria; kingdom Pseudomonadati; phylum Pseudomonadota; class Gammaproteobacteria; order Pseudomonadales; family Pseudomonadaceae; genus Pseudomonas; species Pseudomonas sp. SIMBA_067. Next base: position 8,677 of record NZ_JAWRYH010000015.1, read on the forward strand.
GGTCACATCGGCCTCGACGACGCCATAAAAGATTTCGCGTTTCTGGTCGTACCAGTCCATGAATGTGTGGTTGTCTTGCTTGGCCGCAACCATGCGCCCTCGCACATTGCCAGTTTCAGTCAACGGGCCAGAGACATCGGCTTCGCTGCGGTAATTGTCCCAGGAGCCTACGCTGCCCTTGATATAAGACTTGAACTCATGGGTTGGTTTTTTGCGGATCAGGTTGATGACTCCGCCGGGTTCGCCTGCCCCTGTCATGAGGCCTGTGGCGCCGCGGACGATCTCTACCCGGTCGTACAACGCCATGTCCAACAGTGTGCTGGGCATGTTGCGCGTCTGGTTCTCTTGGCTGGTATTGACGCCATCGAACTGGTAGGTGTCGATGGCGCTGCCACGCGAATAGACGTTGAAACGTTCCCCGCCGTCTTGGGAAATGGTGATACCTGGCGTCTGTTTCAGTACGTCGGTAATAGCGCCCAGATGCTGGTCATCCATGCGCTGACGGGTGACAACGGTGATCGATTGCGGTGTTTCACGAAGCGACAGGTTCATTTTCGTGGCCGTGCTTGTCACGCCCGTCGTGTAAGAGCCTGTGCCTTCGGTGGTTGCGTCTAGGCCGACGCTATTGACGTTAGTCGCCGAAAGCTCGACCTGGCCGTCCTTTGCGGCAGAGCCCGCCGTTACCGTCACCGTATTGCCGTCGATCTGATAACGCAGCCCACTGCCGCCCAGCAGGATGCGCAGCGATGTCGCGAGGTCGTGACGGCCCTTAAGTGCCGAGGACTGCAAGCCACCGATGTCCTCCGGGCTGTACAGCAACTGCGTATCCGTCTCCTTGGCCAGCGCCTGCAACGCCGAGTTCATCGACTGTGCCGGAATATCCAGCGCCCATTCCTGCGCCTGCACCTGGGCAACCATCGCAGTGGACAACGCCAGCCCCAGGCCTACGCGCGACAACACGTGCCGGGGCCGAAGGGAATGACGGATCAGTAACGCTTTTGCAAGCGGGTTGAGCGGGCCGGGCAAGGACTTGGACATCTATTGCGGTCTCGTTGGCAGAAGGGTTTTTTAATGTCAGCTATGTGACGCAGCACCTGTGAAAAACCGGAACGATTCTTATTGGCTATTTTTTTCACCAGTGCTGCGTTAACCGCGTCACAACTTCACAGTTCACGTGCTACGCGAAAACCGAGAAAGTCGCCGCGGGTTGTCTTGAGGCGGTCATTGCGGTTGGCCGAGCGGGAGAAAATTGGCGGCTCGCCCCAGTCGTTGCCACGCATGTGCGCGCGGATACATTTCGGGTCCTGAACCCAGGCGCTGCCGTCGGCGGGGGCGCCTTCATAGCTTTCGTGGTAGCAGTCGGCAACCCATTCGTAGACGTTGCCGTGCATGTCGTACATGCCAAAGGCATTGGCCGGGTAGCTGCCCACTGGGGCTGTGTAGGTGTAGCCATCGCGAGGGCCGTAGGTGTTGGCGTGCTTGCTGATTTCGTACTTGCCCGGCTCGTCGAAGGGGAAGGGGAACGGACCGGTGGAGCCGCCGCGGGCGGCGTATTCGCGCTCGGCCTCGCTGACCATGCGGTAGGGCTTGCCGGTGGTCTTGGCCAGCCACTGGGTGTAGGCCTGTACTTCGTCGTAGTCCACGCACACAGCCGGCTGGCGGGGCCCTTGCTTGTAGGTCGGCTTGCTGGCCTCGCACCAGCGGCCGGGGCGGTCGTCGCCGCTCTTGATGACGGTGCCGGTGGCCTTGATGTAGGCGTCCAGCTCGGCGGCGGTAACCTGGTAACGGCTCATGGCAAACGGCTTGGCGAATGTCACGGTGTGCAACGGGCCTTCGTCGGGCTGGCGGCCGACTTCGTCGTCGGGGGCGCCCATCACGTAGCTGCCAGCGGGCAGCACGACCATTTCCGGGCAGTTCTTGCAGTCCTTGAAAACATCGCCGGGCTTGGCGGCGTGGGCGTAGGCGCTGACCAGCAGCAGGCAAGTGATCTGGGCTGGCCGGTAGAGCCAGGCTTTTGCGTTCATGGGTGATCCTCGGAACGGGTGAATGCGTGCTGCGTTTCGCATTCAGACGAGCCGGAGCGATGGAAAATTAACCAGTGGCCAATCGGATGTGGCCTGTGTAGGAGCAGCCTTGTGCTGCGAAAGGGCCAGTGCTGCCTCATACATATGTGCAGGGAGTGATGGCCTCTTCGCAGCACAAGGCTGCCCCTGCACAGGAGTGTGCCGGCCTGGTAGTTGCCAGCCATGTGGCGCCGGGCTATAGTCCAACCCACTGTTCTCTTCCCGAAGACCTGTTCATGCCAGCCAGCCCTTCCACCACATGCTTTGCCATCGCGCCAGTCGCGGGCATGGTCGTGCGTGGCAGCCAGCAGCCGGTCATGATCAGTCACAACCCACCACCTGTCAGTGGCGTCGTAGGCGGCGTAGCTCCGCCTCCTTGCGTGGTTGTGCTGGGCTGATCGGCTGCTTGCCGAACCCCTTCGCACACGCAACCTACTGAACACGGTCGGCTACTTCCCTCGCTGAAGCGCACGCCGTCCGTTTGGCTTTCCTGCCTACTATCAGGTGGCAATACATGTCTGTCTTTACCAAAGCATCCGTGGCCTCGGTGGCCACTACCAGCCTGTTCGTCCTGCTGTGGAGCAGCGGGGCGATCGTCTCCAAGCTGGGCCTGGCGCATGCCAGCCCGTTCGCCTTCCTGCTGTTGCGCTCGGCGCTGGCCTTGGCCGGCCTGCTGCTGATCGGCCCGCTGCTGGGGCTGCGCTGGCCGCGCAGCCGTGGGGCGATTCTGCGCGCCTTGGGTACCGGGTGCGTGCTGCTCGGCGCCTACCAGATCTTCTACTTGCTGGCGCTCAACACCCATGTCACCCCTGGCGTCATGGCCACGGTCATGGGGGTACAACCGATCCTTACCGTGGTGCTGATGGAGCGCCAACGCTCCTGGAGCCGTCTGTTCGGCCTGGGTCTGGGGCTGGGCGGCTTGATCATGGTGGTGTACCAGGGCATCAACCTGGGCGGGGTGTCGCTGGCAGGGATGCTGTTTGCCCTGTTGGCGTTGGCCAGCATGACCCTGGGCTCGATCCTGCAGAAGCGCATCACCGATAACCCTATGGGCACGCTGCCGTTGCAGTACCTGGCCGGCTTTGCCATGTGCGCGCTGTTCGCACCGTTGCAACCGCTGCATGTCGAGTGGACCGGCGGCTTTGTCGGCGCGTTGCTGTGGATGGGCCTGGTGGTTTCATTGCTGGCGACGTTGCTGCTGTATCGGCTGATCGCCAAGGGTAACCTGGTCAATGTCACCAGCCTGTTCTACCTGGTGCCGGCGGTGACCGCAGTGATGGACTTCCTGATCTTCGGCAACCGACTGGCACCGCTCAGCCTGCTGGGCATGGGGTTGATCGTGGTGGGCCTGCTGTTCGTGTTTCGCAAGCCCGTCGCGCGCCTGGCCGAGGCGTAAGTCCTAGCGGAACTCTTCGGGGATGGCGTGGCGCAATACGCCTTCCTCGAAGTCCAGCAGGCCGGCTTCGCGCTGGGTGAGCAGGTAGTAGAGCAGGGTGTCGAGTGAACGTTGCGTCGGGACCTCGACAGCCAGCATCTTCACGGCCTGCTCGGTTTCGCAGTTGCAGCCGAAGTCCTGCAAGGCCGCACGTACCTGGTCCAGGGTTTCCGGGGGCTTTACCAGCACCCGGAACACCGAGCTGCCGCTGCTGCTGCGCAGTGCATCGAACCAGGTTTCGCCGTTTTCTTCACGGGTGGCAATCACATCACCCGGGGCAATGCCGTAGACATGGAAGGGGATGTTGTCGACCGTATAGCCGCCTTCCACAGCCTTGGCCCACAGGCCCTCGACTGAGGCGGGTGGGTAGCCGTTTTCGTCCTGTTCCAGGCGGAACAAGACCTTCTTGTATACGCTGTTCATCGTGTGCCCCGCTTCAGTTGCGCGTCGGGCGCAACACCAGCCACAGTGCCATGCCAATCAGTAAGCCGCCGTACAGGTGCCCCATGGACAGCGACTCGTCCAGCAGCCACGCCCCCCACAATACACCGAACACCGGGATCAGGAAGGTCACGGTGCTGGCCTTTACCGGGCCGATTTCTTCCAGCAGGCGGAAGTACAGGATATAAGCGAACGCCGTGCACAACAGGCCCAGGCCCAACAGCGATAGCCACACCTGCCAGCCGCCCCAGCTGGCAGGTGGCTGGCTGAGCGCGCTCCAGGCGAACAGCGGGCTTAGCAGCAAGGTGGCGCCGAGCATGCTGCCCAGTGCCGAAAGGCGGCTGTCCAGGCCGCTGACCCAGCGGCGGGCAAGGAAGCCGGCAAAGCCGTAGCAGGTGGTGGCCGCCAGGCAGGCGAGGGCGCCCTGCACCAGGGCCATGTCCAGCGCCACCGGGCCGGCGCCGCTGAGGATGCCGACGCCAAACAGGCCAAGGAAGATGCCGCACATCTTGGGCAGGGTCATGGGCTCGCGGAAGAACAGCATGCCGATCAGCACGCCCATCAGTGGTGTGGTGGCGTTGAAGATCGCCGAGTAGCCGGCTGGCAATACCTGAGCGGCAACGGAATAGAAGGTGGCCGGGATACCGGAGTTGATCATGCCCAGCACCAGGCAGGCACCGAGCTTGCCCTGGAAGTCCCAACGCACGCGGGCGACCGCGACGATGCCGATCAGGCCCAGGCAGGCAATGGATACACGGAAGAATGCGGTCGGCACTGTGCCCAGCTCGGGGGCGATGATGCGCATGAACAAAAAGCTCGCCCCCCAGACGGCAGCAAGTGTCAGCAGGCGGGCTAGGGCGATGGGGCTCACGGCGGTCTCCGGGTACAGGGCAGGGCGCGAGTGTACGCCAGGGGGCGGGGGGATTCTTGTGCTTTCTTGCGGTGCAATCCATTGCGCTCTGCACGGCCCTTGTAGGAGCAGCCTTGTGCTGCGAAGAGGCCGGTACAGGCGAAAAATACCTGTGCTTGTACCGGCCTCTTCGCAGCACAAGGCTGCTCCTACAAAGGCCATGCAGGCCTTCGAGGTGTGGCATTAACCCATGATCACAAGGGCGGCTAAGCTCAGTACTCAATCTTTGCACCGAGGCCCACCGCATGACCCAGCACTGGCCTGCCGGCGAGATCGCCCGGATGATCCTCGATGGCTTCGACGACTACCGCGAGCATTTCCGCCGCATCACCCTCGGCGCCCGCGAGCGCTTCGAGCAGGCGCGTTGGCAAGACAGCCAGCGGGCAGCCGCCGCTCGGATCAACCTTTACGAACAGAAGGTCGGCGAGGTCAACGGCTGGTTGCGTGATGCGTTCGATGACGAAGTGCTGCTGGAGGTCGAGCAGTGGCCTCTGGTGAAAAGTGCCTACATACGCCTGATCGACCCGCGCCTGGACGATGAATTGTCCGAGACCTGGTACAACTCGTTGTTCTGCAGCCTATTCAGCCATGACCAGATCAGCGACGGCTGCATGTTCATCCACACCACCCGGCCGTCTATCCGCAGCCACCAGCGTGCCACACAAACCTGTACCTACCGCCCCGATGGCAATCTGCAGGGCCTGCTGCGGGCGATTCTTTCCGACTATGCATTCGCCTATGGCGACCTTGAAAGCGACGTGTCACGCCTTGAGGAGCAACTGCGCGAGTGCCTGCCGGATTGGGTTTGCAAAGACCCGACGCTGGCGGTGGAGCTGTTTTCGCCGGTGCTGTACCGCAACAAGGGTGCCTACCTGGTCGGCCGGTTGTACAACAGCGATGAGCAGTGGCCGCTGGTGATACCGCTGCTGCACCGTGAGGGGCATGGTATCGAGGCCGATGGGCTGATCACCGACGAGGCCGAGGTGTCGATCATCTTTTCCTTTACCCGCTCCTATTTCATGGTCGATGTGCCGGTGCCGGCAGAGTTCGTCAACTTCCTCAAGCGCATCTTGCCGGGCAAGCATATTGCCGAGCTGTACACCTCCATCGGTTTCTACAAGCACGGCAAGTCGGAGTTCTACCGGGCGCTGATCAACCACCTGGCCGGCAGCGAAGACCGCTTCGTCATGGCGCCCGGGGTGCGCGGCATGGTCATGAGCGTGTTCACCCTGCCGGGCTTCAACACCGTGTTCAAGATCATCAAGGACCGCTTCTCGCCATCAAAAACCGTCGACCGCGCAACCGTGATCGACAAGTACCGGCTGGTAAAAAGCGTCGACCGTGTGGGGCGCCTGGCCGATACCCAGGAGTTTGCCGATTTTCGCTTCCCACAGGGCAAGTTCGCGCCGGAGTGCCTGGCCGAGCTGCTGGAGGTGGCGCCGTCGACGGTAATACTGGAGGGTGACACTGTACTGATTCGCCACTGCTGGACAGAGCGGCGCATGACGCCGTTGAACCTGTACCTGGAGCATGCCAGCGAAGGCCAGGTGCTGGAGGCGCTGGAGGATTACGGCCTGGCCATCAAGCAGTTGGCGGCGGCAAACATTTTCCCCGGCGACATGTTGCTGAAGAACTTTGGCGTTACCCGCCATGGCCGGGTGGTGTTTTACGACTATGACGAGATCAGCTTCCTGACCGAGGTGAACTTCCGGCACATCCCGCCACCGCGTTACCCGGAGGATGAGATGTCGGGCGAGCCGTGGTACTCGATCGGGCCCCACGACGTGTTCCCCGAAGAGTTTCCGCCGTTCCTGTTTGCCGATCTTGGCCAGCGACGGTTGTTCAGCCGCTTGCATGGGGAGTTGTATGACGCGGATTACTGGAAGGGGCTGCAGGCAGCCATTCGCGAGGGGAAGGTGATTGATGTGTTTCCGTACCGGCGCAAGGCCCGGTAATTGCTTGGCCAGGACAGGCAACCAGTGACTTCAACCCTTCAAACACTTCAATTCACTGAAATCAGTCCGCACCTTACCCAGCTTTTCTTGCAAGAACCGCCGCTGCTGCGGCGTACTCTGCTGCACCAGGTCCACCAGCAAACTGCGCGCCTGTTGTTCGGTGTTTTGAAATGCCGAGCGGTATTCAGGCGTCCACAAACTTTCCTTGCGTTGCAGTAGCGTCGCCAGGCGTGGCTCGAAGCTGGCGTCGTTGCGCTGGTTCATCGCCAGCAACAATTGCTGCTGCCAGTGGGCGCGGTTGGCGATCCATTCGCGGTTCTGGTCGCCCAGTGCTGCGGACCAGGCCTGCACCCGCTGCTTCTGCGCTGCCGTCAATTCGCCAAACCACGGGGTCAGGCGTTTCTCCATGCGCTCGCTACGGCGGGCGATCTGCTTGGGCAGCGGGGTATCCACGTACTTTTTCTGCCGTTCGTTGATGTCCTCGCGGAACGCCTCGCGCATTTCCGCCACCTGGCTGTCGCTCATGCCGCGCAACAGCTCGGTGGCCGACGGGGTGATTTCCTCTGCCACCCGGCCAATCGCCTCACGGGCCTCGCGGGTGCGTTGCTGCAGGGCCTGGTCGGTCACCTGGCCATCGGCGACCATGCCGCGTACCCGGTCCAGCCAGTCGATGTAGCCTGGCAGCTGGGTCTTGCAATGCCAGGCCAGATGTTCGCGCAAGCGGTCGTCGAGCAAGGCTTTTTGCTCGCTGTTCATGTCCAGGTAATCTCCCAGCGACCACGGCACCAGGCGGTCCAGGTTGCGGTAGGCCAGGTCGATGCGGCTGCAGGCGGCCAGGGCCAGGGTTAAGGCGATGGCGATCAGCAGGGCTTTGGGCAGGCGTAGCGGCATGTGCTGTTCCTTCCTCAGTCTGGCCAGATGGTAGACGCAAGGGCGGGCTGGCGGTTCCACCGTATCAGTGGTCGGCCATCCGGTGGCTTCAGGTGTAGAATAGCCGCCTTGTCTTGAGGATCATCGGAAATGGCTCTGCTTGGGCGTTACAACAGTTTGCAAATCGTGAAGCACGTGGACTTCGGCCTGTACCTGGACGGCGGCGCCGATGGCGAGATCCTGCTGCCGGGGCGCTACATCCCGAAAAACGCCGAAACCGAGGTGGATGACTGGCTTAACGTATTCATCTACCTGGACAGCGAAGACCAGCTGATCGCCACCACCGAGAAGCCCAAGGTGCAGGTGGGTGAGTTTGCCAGCCTCAAGGTCAAGGATATCAACGGTGCCGGCATCTTCCTGGACTGGGGCCTGCCCAAGGACCTGCTGATGCCGTACTCGGAAGAGGCACGGCAGCTGAAAATCGGCGATTACTGCGTGGTACACGTCTACCTCGACAAGCGCACCCGCCGCATCACCGCCACGTCACGCCTGGACCGTTACCTCGACGTCACCCCGGCCGACTACAAAGTCGGGCAACCGGTCGAGTTGCTGGTGGCCGGCGAAACACCGATGGGCTTCAAGGCCATCATCAACAACCGCCACTGGGGCCTGATCCACAAGAACGAGGTGTTCAAGTTCCTGCGTTCGGGCATGCACGAGAAGGGCTTCATCAAGGAAGTGCGCCACGACGGCAAGATTGCCCTGAGCCTGCAACCGGTGGGTGCGGCCCTGGCCGACAGCCTGCAAGAGCAGATCATGGCGCGCCTGGAGGCTGAAGGTGGGGTGTTGGGCGTGTGCGACAAGAGCGACCCGGCCCTGATCAGCAAGCTGTTCAACGTCAGCAAGGGCAACTTCAAGAAGGCCATTGGCGCGTTGTTCAAGCAGGGCCTGATCGTCATCCATGACGATCGTATCGAAAAGGCCTGACCGCCTTACGCCTGTACGAAGTTGCGGAAGTCCAGCTGCTCGCCACCCGGACGGGTGTCGCGCAGCAGCGAGTCGCGGTCGGCGCTGAGGGCCAGGCTGATGGTGGAGCGGCGCTTGCCGGGCTTGCGCACTTCCATCTGCTCCAGATGAGCCTTGAGGAAGTTGGTGGGCACTTTCAGGTGCTGCAGCTCATCGCTTTCTGGCGTGTGCAGCAGCAGGTTGACCCAGTCGGCCTGGCCCTTGCCCAGCAGCTTCACGGGCACTTCGAACCACCACAGGTTGCGTTTGTTGTCCAGGATGGCGAACAGGGTGTTGCTGCTGTTCAGCACCGGCTTGGCCAATGCTTCGTTGCGCCGGGCGATGGCGGCGGGTTTGTCGAGTTTCATGCAGGTTCCTGCGGGTTGACGCTATGAAGGCCTGCATTGTGAGGGGTGGCACGGGGCGGGGCAAGGTTTGATGAAGACCTTTGCGTTGGGGCTGACGCGGTCAGTGTAGGAGCGGCCTTGTGCCGCGAAAGGGCCGCGAAGCGGCCCCGGCAATATCGGCTTTGTTGCTAGAACCTTGGGGCTGCTTTGCAGCCCCTTCGCGGCACAAGGCCGCTCCTACAACGGCCGTATTAACCGATGAGGGTCGGTGTTGTTAGCGCCGAACCGGCAGGCTCAACTGGGAGGTTGCCCCATCGGCAGTGGTCACGGTCGCGGTAAAGCTGCGCAACCCGCCGATGTTCTCCAGCACTTGTGCGAACCGCGCTTGCCCCTGTTTGTCGCTGTTCACCAGCACCTCCCCGAGGTACTGCTCCGCCTCGGTGCCATCGGGCTCGGCATTGCCAAAGAACTCCACACGCAGCAGGCTCGACACCGGCCCCTGCACTTCACCGCGCAACACATTGCCTTCCAGCGCAAGCAGCCGTGGCGCCTGCTGGTTATGATTGGGCAGCGGCTGGCAAGGTTTGGGCTCGCCTTTGGCGTCGCAGATGATCGCCTGGTCTTTCTTCGGCAAGTCGGCGCCCACCCCGCGCGAACCTACATACAGCGCATGGGCCTGCGCAGGCACGCCAAACACGATGGCGCCGGTGCGTTGGCCCGGCACGCACGAACCGCCCGCTTCACAGCGGCGGATATCCTGGCTGTTACCCCAGATGCGGTTGCCGCTCAGGCGCGTGGCGGTAGCATCCGGTTCCGGGCGCAGTGCAACGCCGATGCGGTTGCCGTGGATCAGGTTGCCGTCGAGGATGTTGCCCTCGCCGGTGACGCTGACGCCGATCGAGTTGCCGCTGAAGGTGTTGGCCGCCAGGTAGTTGCGCTTGCCCCAGTTGATCTGCAGGCCGTCGGAATAGTTTTCGAAGCGGTTACGCACCACGCTGTTGTCATTGCCCAACAGAATCTCGATACCCTGCGAGGGTTCGGGGTTGGCTGCAGTGGAGCGGAACAGGTTGTCGGCCACCAGGTTGAATGCCGCGCCGCGGGTCAGTTCCAGGCCATCGCCATTGTCGATCAGCTGGTTGCGCAGCACCTTGTTGTTGTTCGTGGTGGTAGCGGTGGGGTTACCCGCGCCGTCGTCACCGGTCAGCATGATGCCCGCGCCGCCTTTGTTGGCGACGATGCGGTTGTCTTCGATCACGTTGCCACTGGCGCGGTTGACCAGGATACCGATGCAGAAGTTGCGCACTTCCAGGCCGCTCAGGTGCACGCCCTGGGTGTCGCGTAGTACCAGCCCGGGGTTGGTGGTGGTGCGCACGTTGGTGCCGAACTGGCCGGGCAGGGCGCCGGGGCAGGTGCGTACCCCCTGGTCCTTGATGTAGGCCGAACCGTCGATGGCGATGTATTGGCCATCGCGTGCCCAAGGCAGGCCGGTGATGCGCACCGGGCCCTTGATTTCCGGCAGCGCACGGCTGGGGCGGATAACGTAGGGCGGCTTGCCGACGGCGGCGATGTCGATGCTGTAGTGGCCGGGGTTCTGGTTACTGGTTTCGATGGCCCAGCGCAGCGAGCCGGGCTGGTCGTCGTCAGCGTAGCGCTCGACACGCAGGGTTTCGGGGTTGGCCGGTGCGGCGGCCAGGGCGGGCAGGGGGAGCAGTGGCAGCAAGGCCACCAGCGCAGGCATCAGACGCATGGGTGCGGGTATCCGGAAAACATTGTTTTTATCGAGTGTCAGCCTGCTCTGGGCGGACGTTTGCGGGGATTCTAGGGCAGCTGTGCCAGCTGCGTAGGTGCGCCGGGGTGATTTGGTGCGGTATTCGCCCGCAGTTTTACCGCTCGGCTTGTGGCTGGAAAATCCGTTGAAACTCCCGGCGAGGGTGGTGGGTCCACCTTCTGTCGACACGGTTCACGTGTCTCCATTTGCAGGAGTTTTGCCATGAGCGGTACTAAAGACAAAGCGAAAGGTCTGGCCAACGAAGCAATCGGCAACGTGAAACAGGGTGTTGGCAAGGTGACCGACAACGACAAGCTGCGCGCCGAAGGTAAGGCGCAGGAGCTTAAAGGCGAGGCGCAGCAGGTCAAGGGCGATGTAAAGGATGCAGTGAAGAAGCCTTGATTTGATGCCACCTGAACCGCCCTCTTCGCGGGCCCGCCCGCTCCCACATGTACGTATCTGTGGGAGCGGGCGTGCTCGCGAAGAGGCTGATACAGGCTTACACAATTTTTGATGCATTGGCCGGGAGCAGCACAGCAGCGGTATGGTCTATTAGACTTGTCTGTTGAATCGATCGAGCGGCGAAAGGAGACGCTATGATTTTTTCCGCCCTGCAGGGCCTGCCCTTGCACCGCGTGCTGGTTCGTACCATCAAGGAATTTCTTGATGACGAGATGTCCACCTACGCCTCCGCGCTGGCTTACCAGGCGCTGTTCTCGCTGTTCCCTTTTCTGCTGTTCCTCATTGCCCTGATTGGTTTCCTGCATTTGCCGGACTTCTTTTCGTGGCTGCGCCTGCAATCGGAACTGGTGCTGCCGCCTCAGGCACTGGAACAGGTCAACCCGGTGATCGATCAGTTGCAGCAGTCCAAGGGCGGGCTGTTGTCGGTGGGTATCGTGATTGCCTTGTGGACCGCGTCGGCTGGCGTGCGCCTGATGATGAGCGCGATGAACGCTGCTTACGATGTGCCCGAAGGCCGCCCGGTGTGGAAGCGTATCCCGCTTTCCATTTTCTACACCATCGGCCTGGCTGGCATGCTGTTGGCGGCCGCAGCGCTGATGGTGCTGGGCCCGCAGGTGATGGAATGGATCGCCGCCCAGATCGGCATGCAGGAGTTCATTGTCACGCTTTGGACCATTCTGCGCTGGCCGGTGATCATCATATTGCTGATGGTGGCGGTGGCCCTTATCTACTACGTGATGCCTGACGTAAAACAGAAGTTTCGCTTCATCACCCCCGGCTCGGTGCTGGCGGTGGTGGTGTGGATCGTGGCGTCACTGGGCTTTGCCTATTACGTGAAAACCTTCGCCGACTACAACGCCATGTACGGCAGTATTGGTGCAATCATCGTGCTGTTGCTGTATTTCTATATTTCCGCCGCCGTGTTGCTGCTGGGCGCGGAGATGAATGCGGTGATCGAGCACATGTCGAGCGAGGGCAAGAACCCTGGCGAGAAGGATTTCGAAGGGCACAAGGCCCCGGAAACCATCACCGTGCTGGGCCATGAACACCCGCAACCGAGCCAGCACCAACCTTCCGAGCCGAACCCCAGATGATCCGTGACATTTTAAAGATGGGCGACGAACGCCTGCTGCGTATCGCCCCGCCAGTACCCGAGCACATGCTCGGCACTGCCGAACTGCAGCAACTGATCGACGACATGTTCGAAACCATGCGCCATGTGGGCGGCGTAGGCCTGGCCGCGCCACAGATTGGTATCGACCTGCAGTTGGTGATTTTCGGCTTCGAGCGCAGCGAGCGCTACCCGGATGCCGAAGCGGTGCCGCAGACCATTTTGATCAACCCGGTCATCACGCCGATGTCCACTGAAGTGGAGGACGGCTGGGAAGGTTGCCTGTCGGTACCGGGCCTGCGGGGTGTGGTGCCACGCTTCAAGCATATCTGCTACGAAGGGGTCGACCCCCAGGGCAGCCCGATCAACCGCTTTGCCGACGGCTTCCATGCGCGGGTGGTGCAGCATGAGTGCGACCACCTGATCGGCCGGCTGTACCCGTCGCGTATCCAGGACTTTGCCAAGTTCGGCTACACCGAGGTGCTGTTCCCCGGGCTTGAGCTCAGCGACGACTGATCCCGCTGCAGGGCTAGCAGGCGTTTGCTGCGCTGGTAGCGCTGCAGGCGGCTGGCCAGGGTTTCGGGTAGTTGCACGGCCATGTGGAAACCCAGGCGCTCATAGAACGGCACCAGGTCCGGGTGGCAGAACAGCCAGGTGGGTCCCTTTTCCTGTTCCAGCGCCGCCTCGATCAATTGCCCGGCCACCCCTTGGCCGCGCTGCTGCGGGTCGACGAACAGTCCCGTCAACCAAAAGCCTTCACCCACCCCACTCAGGCTCAAGCCTGCAACGATGCCCGGGGCCCTTGCCACCCACAGTTCAGCGTCGCCCGCAGCACGCATGCGCGAGCCGTGTTGGCGGTAAAAGTGGTCTAGCAGCCGGCGTTCTGTGGCCGAGAGTGTCGAGCAGTGAATATTTTTTAATGAGATGGCGGGTCCTGCCCTTAAAGCTCGCCAAGGCTCTGGCGTGAGATTTTGCGGCCAATTTGACGCAGATTGTTGCAAATACGGCAAGGGTGAATATCCGACTTTCAGGGTTCAACTATTGCGAACCGGGAGTAGAATTTTACTCATCCCCCCTGGCAGTACGAAGCGGGATCGGTACTTCGTGCCATCTTCACCGTAGATGGCAACTTCTCCGCGCCATTGACGGCATTAGAAGTCAATCGATCAGCTTGAATGCTCAAAAGGCAAACCCACATGAAACCATTACTGATTCTTGCATTGGTCGGTATGTCCTCGTTCGCCCTTGCCGACGAGGCCCAACCTGTCTCCAGCCAGCCTGTGGCCCAGCAGTACGACTACACCATGAACCTGGACATCAAACGGGTGATCAACCTCTCGACCATCCCCAATGTCTGCGAAGTGGTGCCTGCGACCATGACCTACGAAGACCACCAGGGCCAGGTGCACACCATCCAGTACCGCGCCATGGGTGAGGGTTGTCAGCAGGGTTGATCGGGCCTTGTCAAAGATTGATGGCTCTCTTGCTTCCCCAGGCTAGAGGGCCATCAGCGGTCTTACAGCTCGGCAATGTAAAATCCTGAATGAATATCGAGGAAAAAGTGCTATCTTAATTTGATAGCATTTTTCGATGAACACTCGATACCGCAAAATTCTCGACGCAATTTTCCGAGCGCCGACCACGGCGTCGTTGGCTTTTTCCGAAATTGAGGCATTGATACTCCATCTCGGTGGCCAGGTGCAGGAGCGGCAAGGCTCAAGGGTCAAGCTGCTGCTTGGTGAGCACTGCTGGAGGTGTCACCGGCCTCATCCAGGTAAAGAAGCCAAGCGGTATCAGATTGAAGAAGCTCGCGAATTTCTATTACGGGCAGGGGTCAGGACATGAGTTGCATGCGCTACAAAGGCTACGCCGCTCGTATCGAGTACGACGAGCGTGATGACATTTTCGTCGGCCGTGTGCTCGGTATGCGAGACATCATCAGTTTTCACGCAAGGTCGGTGCCCGAATTGCATGAAGCGTTCCGCGATGCACTGGAGGATTACCTGGCCGATTGTGCAGAGCAGGGCATTACTCCGGAGAAGCCTGCTTCGGGTAAGGTCATGCTGAGAATTCGGCCTGAGGTTCATGCTGCGGCGAGTGTCGCTGCCCGTGCTGCCGGTAAAAGCCTGAATCAGTGGGCTGATGAGGTATTTGAACAAGCCGCGATGGCCTGAGCCACGCTGCTCTGACGCAGCGCATAGGTAATATCCTGCCGTCACTGAACAGAATAGTTACCAAGGCCTGTCGATTCCTCCGTTCTCCGTTCGACCATAGGTGAAGGCACGCCGCACTGCGTGTCAAAACCTTACGTACTGTCGGAGGCACCCCGATGAGCACCGCAGCCGAAACCGAGATCCGCCAACTGATCGAGCGCTGGATGCAGGCCGTGCGCGATCGTGACATCCCCAACATCACCGCCCCCTATGCCGATGACATCGTTGCCTTCGATGCGATCCAGGCCCTGCAATTCAAAGGCAAGGCCGCCTACACGGCGCACTGGGAAATGTGCATGGGCATGTGCACCGGCCCCATGGTCTTCGAACTGGCCGAACTCACCGTACATGCCGCAGGCGACCTGGCCCTGGCCCACTGGCTGAACCGCTGCGGCCCGGGCGACGACGAAAGCCAGTGCGGCTTCATGCGCGCCACCGTGGGCTATCGTCGGAAAGGTGACCAGTGGCAGGTGATCCACGAGCACTGGTCGGCGCCTTTCGACATGGAAACGCAAAAAGCCCTGTTCGATCTCAAGCCCTGAGCCGTTATCGCCAAACGCACTTTGCCGATGCCCTGGAGGCGACCATGAAATACCTGTGCCTGGTCTATTGTGACGAGGGGCTGCTGCATAGCCTGCCCGACAGCCCGGAAGACGCCGAATGCATGGCCTACGCCGAAGCCGTACAGGGCTCTGGGCGAATGCTGGCGGCCGAGGCGCTCAAGCCTGTGCAAACCGCCACCACGGTGCGCGTGCGTAACGGGCACATGAGCCTGACCGACGGCCCGTTTGCCGAAACCAAGGAGCAACTCGCCGGCTTTTACCTGGTGGAGGCCCGCGACCTGAACGAAGCGCTGAACATCGCCAAGGGCATCCCGGCGGCACGGGTCGGCAGTGTCGAGGTGCGACCGGTGCGCGAACTGCAACCCTGACAGCTACGGAGAACCATCAGCATGAGCCTTGCACACCCCGCGCAAGCACAACACGAGTTGTCCATCAGCCGCCTGATCGACGCACCGCCGGCCAAGGTATTTCGCGCCTGGACCGAACCCCAGTGGCTGATGCAGTGGTGGGGGCCGCACGGCATGACCACCCCGGAGTGCGAGATGCAGTTGTGGGTTGGGGGTGTATTCCGCACCCTGATGCGGGCGCCGGATGGTAGCGAATACCCGACCCAGGGCGTGTTTCTGGAAATTGTCGCGCCGCGCCGGCTGGTGTTCACCGATGCCTTTGGCCCCGGTTGGGTGCCGTCGGACAAGGCCTTCATGACCGCCGTCATCAGCTTTGACGAGGAGCAGGGCAAGACCCGCTATACCGCCCGCGCCTGGCACTGGAATGCCGCTGACTGCCTGGCCCATGAGGAAATGGGCTTCTACCAGGGCTGGGGAGAAAGCCTGGACCGCCTGGTGGAGGTGGTGACCCAGCGGATGCCCGACTGATGACGGCACTGGCGCAGGTGCGTGCCGAAGTCGAGGCCGTGTACCGGCGGGATTCGCGACGCATCCTGGCGACGTTGATCCGCCTGCTGGGTGATTTCGACCTGGCCGAGGAGGCCATGCATGATGCCTTCTTCATCGCCGTCGAGCGCTGGCAGCGCGATGGTATCCCCGATAGGCCCCGGGCGTGGCTGGTTTCCACCGGGCGTTTCAAGGCCATCGATGCGCTGCGCCGACGGGCCCGTTTCGACCGCTCTCAGGCAGACCTGAGCATGCTGCTCGACGGCCAGGCACACGACCCCAGTGAAGAAGAGTTGTTGGCGGATGACCGCTTGCGGCTGATCTTCACCTGCTGCCACCCGGCGCTGTCGGCCGATGCCCAGGTGCCGCTGACCCTGCGCGAAGTCTGCGACCTGACCACCGAGCAGATTGCTCGCGCCTTCCTGCAAAGCCCCGCCACCATCGCCCAGCGCATTGTCCGCGCCAAAGCCAAGATCCGCGACGCCGGCATCCCGTACCAGGTGCCGGAACTGAACGAGCTGCCCGAGCGCCTGGAGAGCGTGTTGCGGGTGATCTACCTGGTATTCAACGAAGGCTATTCGGCGTCCTCGGGCGAGTCACTGCTGCTGCAGGAACTGAGCGATGAAGCCATTCGCCTGGCGCGGCTGCTGGTGCAATTGTTGCCTGATGCGGAGGCGATCGGCCTGCTGGCATTGATGCTGCTGCAGGCGTCCCGGCAGCAGGCGCGAACCGATGCCCAGGGCAACCTGGTGGTGCTGGAACAGCAGGACCGCAGCCTGTGGGACCGGCAACGCATTGACGAGGGCTGCGAGCTGGTGCGCCAGGCCCTGCAAAGCCGGGCATTTGGCGCCTACACCGTACAGGCGGCGATCGCTGCGGTGCACGCTGAAGCAGCTACGGCACAAGAGACTGACTGGACGGAGATTGTCGGGCTGTACGACGTGTTGCAGCGGCACTGGCCGTCAGCGGTGGTGGAGCTGAACCGGGCGGTGGCGCTGGCGAAGCGGGACGGGCCGGAAGTTGGCCTGCGGGAGGTCGAAGGGATTCTGGCGCGCGGTGAGCTGCTGGACTATCACCTGGCGCATGCGGCGCGGGCCGAGCTGCATTATCAGCTGGGGCAGGTGGAGGAGGCGCGTGCGGCGTGGCGGCAGGCGCTGGCGCTGACCCGGCAGGCGCCGGAGCGGCGGCATATCGAACAGCGGTTACAGGCGCTTGAATGAGGGTGGCGGTACCGGCCCTATCGCCGGCAAGCCAGCTCCCACAGGATCACCACAATGTTCAGGCCTGTGGTGATCCTGTGGGAGCTGGCTTGCCGGCGATAGGGCCGGAACTGGCTAATTCGGTTTTCAGCTAGCCACGAAATTCGGCGGCGACACCAGCTCGACTGTCTGTTGCTTGCGCGGCGCCAGGATCTCGGCCTCACCCTCCACTACCAGCTCATCGTTCTGGTTGTACACATTGGTGGCGATGCGCACCTTGAACTTGGGCAGCTTCTCGAGAATCTCCAGGCGCACGGTCAGGGTGTCGCCAATTTTCACTGGCTTCTGGAAGCTCATCTGCTGGCCCAGGTAGATGGTGCCAGGGCCAGGCAGGGTGCAGGCCACTGCAGCACTGATCAGCGCGCCGCTGAACATGCCATGGGCAATACGCTCGCGGAACATGCTCTTGGCGGCAAACTCGGCATCCAGGTGAACCGGGTTGTGGTCACCAGACATTGCAGCGAACAGCTGGATGTCGCGTTCTTCAACGGACTTCGTGTACTCGGCCGTCTGGCCAACTTCGAGGGCTTCGTAAGGCGTGTTGGTGACCTGGGACATCGGTGCTTCCTTAAGCGTTGGGCGAGGGCGGCTATCATTCACTGCGCGCAGGGCGGCCAAGGGCCAGCGCCTGTTCAAGCCAGCCGAGAATATCGGCGGTGACCTCGTCACGGTTGGTTTCATTGAGTACTTCGTGCCGCGCCTCAGGGTAGACGCGCAGCTGTACATGTCGATTGCCGGTCGCGCGCAGAGCGTCGGCCAGATGGGTGAGACGCTTGCCGGCACTGACCGGATCACATTCACCACCGATTACCAGCATGGGCAGGTTCGGATCGATCTGCGCGAGGTTACTCGGCTGGCTGATTTGCGCCAAGCCTTGCAGCAGGTCGAGCCACAGCTGGTTGCTGCAGCGAAAGCCGCACAACGGGTCGCTGACGTACAGGTCGACCTCGGCCGGGTCGCGGCTAAGCCAGTCGAACGCCGTGCGGTTGGGCTTGAACGCTTTGTTGAACGAACCGAACGACAACCATTCGATCAGCGCACTCTTGCCCTGCGGCCCCTGGCGCCAGGCCTCCAGCCTGGCAATCAGCCGCGCCACGCGGTACAGCGCCGCCGGTTGGTAGTTGGAGCCACTGAGAATCGCCCCGTGCAGGCTGGCGCTGTGGTGCAGCAGGTAAGCCTGGGCGATGTAGCTGCCCATGCTGTGGCCGAACAGAAACAGCGGTGTGCCCGGGTACTGCTGGCCGATGTGCTGGGCCAGCAGCCCAAGGTCGTTGACTACGGCATTCCAGCCATGATGGCGGGCGAACAGGCCGAGGCTGCCCAGCTCGGCGGTGCGCCCGTGGCCGCGCTGGTCGGCAGCGAACAGGGCAAAGCCGGCCTCGCTCAGGGCATGCCCCAGACGCAGGTAGCGCCCGGCATGCTCGGCCATGCCGTGGGCCAGCAGCACCACGGCTTTTACCGGTGTGGCCGGCAGCCATTGGTGCACGTACAGGCTGCAGTGCTCGCTGGCGGGTAGCCAGAAGGCGTCGTGGGGCATGGCGGGTCCTTGTGCGCACAGGTACCCGAACAGTGTATGCACAACCGGCCGGATTGCAGGAAGGGCACAAATAAGATTCACAATGTTAATGGCGGCACTTGGCGTATATGCCGCCTTGGGCTTACCTGCTAACGTCGGATCAACGCCTTTTCGCCAGCAGGCGATCAGGTAAAGGACTAAAGGACGCAGTGCAGGTCCAGGCAGAGGAACAATAATAAATGCA
The DNA here is from genome assembly GCF_046534675.1 of Pseudomonas sp. SIMBA_067. NCBI lineage: Bacteria > Pseudomonadati > Pseudomonadota > Gammaproteobacteria > Pseudomonadales > Pseudomonadaceae > Pseudomonas > Pseudomonas sp. SIMBA_067. The sequence continues at coordinate 27,732 of NZ_JAWRYH010000015.1, forward strand.
AGCCGACTTCTGGAATGACAAGCGCCCGGCGGGCGTGCCTTCCACCATCGACATCAATGCCTACACCTCGGTCGTCGAGGTGTTCGAGCGCTCCTGCAAGCGCTTTGCCGACCGCCCGGCGTTCAGCAACCTGGGCGTGACCCTGACCTACGCGGAGCTGGAGCGACATTCGGCAGCCTTTGCTGCCTGGTTGCAGCAGCACACCGACCTCAAGCCGGGCGACCGCATCGCGGTGCAGATGCCCAACGTGCTGCAATACCCGATCGCCGTCTTTGGTGCCATGCGCGCCGGCTTGATCGTGGTCAACACCAACCCGCTGTACACCGAGCGCGAAATGCGCCACCAGTTCAAGGACAGTGGCGCACGTGCGCTGGTGTACCTGAACATGTTCGGCAAGCGTGTGCAGGAGGTGCTGCCCGATACCGGCATCGAGTACCTGATCGAGGCGAAGATGGGCGACCTGTTGCCCGCCGCCAAGGGCTGGCTGATCAACACCGTGGTCGACAAGCTGAAGAAGATGGTACCGGCCTACCAGCTGCCTCAGGCGATAGCGTTCAAGCAGGTGCTGCGCCAGGGTCGCGAGCAGTCGCCCAAACCGGTGCCGTTGAGCCTGGACGGCATTGCCGTGCTGCAGTACACAGGTGGCACCACTGGCCTGGCCAAGGGCGCCATGCTCACCCACGGCAACCTGGTGGCCAACATGTTGCAGGTGCTAGCCTGCTTCTCGCAGCACGGCCCCGACGGGCAGAAGCTGCTCAAGGACGGCCAGGAGGTGATGATCGCGCCGCTGCCGCTGTACCACATCTATGCCTTCACCGCGAACTGCATGTGCATGATGGTCACCGGCAACCACAACGTCCTGATCACCAACCCACGTGACATCCCCGGCTTCATCAAGGAGCTGGGCAAGTGGCGTTTCTCGGCGCTGTTGGGGCTGAACACCCTGTTTGTCGCGCTGATGGACCACCCCGGTTTCCGCCAGCTGGATTTCTCGGCGCTGAAGGTCACCAACTCCGGCGGCACGGCGCTGGTCAAGGCCACTGCCGAACGCTGGGAGGCCCTTACCGGGTGCCGCATTGTCGAAGGCTACGGCCTGACAGAAACCTCGCCGGTGGCCAGCACCAACCCCTATGGCCAGCTGGCGCGCCTGGGCACCGTGGGCATCCCGGTGGCGGGTACCGCGTTCAAGGTTATCGACGATGACGGCAACGAATTGCCGCTGGGCGAGCGGGGCGAGTTGTGCATCAAGGGCCCGCAGGTGATGAAGGGTTACTGGCAGCAGCCTGAGGCCACTGCTCAAGCACTGGATGCGGACGGCTGGTTCAAGACCGGGGATATCGCGGTGATCGACCCGGACGGTTTCACCCGCATCGTCGACCGCAAGAAGGACATGATTATCGTCTCGGGCTTCAACGTGTACCCCAACGAGATCGAGGACGTGGTGATGGGCCACCCCAAGGTTGCCAACTGTGCAGCCATCGGCGTGCCGGACGAGCGCTCAGGCGAGGCGGTGAAGCTGTTTGTGGTGCCGCGCGAGGGCGGGGTGAGCGTGGATGAGCTCAAGGCCTACTGCAAAGCCAACTTCACCGGCTACAAGGTACCCAAGCACATCGTGCTGCGTGATTCGTTGCCGATGACGCCGGTTGGCAAGATCCTGCGGCGGGAGTTGCGCGATATAGCGTGATACCGGGATGGCTTCGCGGGCTTGCCCGCGAATGCTTCAAAACCGCTCTAACAGGATGATTACAGCCTGATCTGCGACATTTTGGTTAAAAACTCTAAAAATGACCTGTATTGTTCATTGAGTCATTTTTGTGACTGCAAGGCCTGTTTTGGCCTCTAGGCGACCCCAGGCAAAGCTGTTACTCTCGGCCCGCTTTCAGACGATCCGGTTTGCAACGAACCGCCGTCTCATATCAATAATAAGCGCATCGACGCGCCAATCGAACTTCGCTGTTGCTGAAGGAGTGGGCTTCCATGATCGAAAATTTTTGGAAGGATAAGTACCCAGCCGGGATTACGGCGGAAATCAATCCTGACGAATTCCCCAATATCCAGGCAGTACTCAAGCAATCCTGCCAACGCTTTGCCGACAAACCGGCCTTTAGCAACCTGGGCAAGACTATCACTTATGGCGAGCTGTATGCGCTGTCGGGGGCGTTTGCCGCCTGGCTGCAGCAGCATACCGACCTCAAGCCCGGTGACCGCATTGCCGTGCAACTGCCCAATGTCCTGCAATACCCGGTCGCGGTCTTCGGTGCCATGCGTGCCGGGTTGATCGTGGTCAACACCAACCCGCTGTATACCGCGCGGGAGATGGAACACCAGTTCAACGACTCCGGCGCCAAGGCCCTGGTGTGCCTGGCGAACATGGCCCACCTGGCCGAGAAGGTAATACCCAAGACACAGGTCAGGCACGTCATCGTCACCGAAGTGGCCGACCTGCTGCCGCCGCTAAAACGCCTGCTGATCAATAGCGTGATCAAGTACGTGAAGAAGATGGTGCCGGCCTACAGCCTGCCGCAGGCCGTGCGCTTCAACGACGCCCTGGCCCTGGGCAAGGGCCAGCCGGTGACCGAGGCCAACCCGCAGGCCAACGACGTGGCCGTGCTGCAGTACACCGGTGGCACCACCGGCGTGGCCAAGGGCGCCATGCTGACCCACCGCAACCTGGTGGCCAACATGCTGCAGTGCCGTGCACTGATGGGCTCGAACCTGCATGAAGGCTGCGAAATCCTCATCACCCCGCTGCCGCTGTACCACATCTACGCCTTCACCTTCCATTGCATGGCCATGATGCTGATCGGCAACCATAACGTGCTTATCAGCAACCCGCGTGACCTGCCGGCCATGGTCAAGGAACTGGGCAAGTGGAAGTTCAGCGGCTTTGTCGGCCTCAACACCCTGTTCGTTGCCCTGTGCAACAACGAGGCGTTCCGTGCGCTGGACTTCTCGTCGTTGAAAATCACCCTGTCGGGCGGCATGGCCCTGCAATTGAGCGTGGCCGAGCGCTGGAAGGCCGTTACCGGCTGCGCCATATGCGAAGGGTACGGTATGACCGAAACCAGTCCGGTGGCAGCGGTGAACCCGGCAGAAGCGAACCAGGTGGGTACCATTGGCATTCCGGTGCCATCGACCTTGTGCAAGATCATCGACGACGCCGGCAACGAGCTACCGCTGGGCGAGGTGGGCGAGTTGTGCGTCAAGGGCCCGCAGGTGATGAAGGGCTACTGGCAGCGCGAAGACGCCACCGCCGAGATCCTCGACAGCGAAGGCTGGTTGAAGACCGGCGATATCGCCCTGATCCAGGCCGACGGTTACATGCGCATCGTTGACCGCAAGAAGGACATGATCCTGGTCTCGGGCTTCAACGTGTACCCCAACGAGCTGGAAGACGTGTTGGCGGCCTTGCCAGGTGTGCTGCAGTGCGCAGCCATTGGTGTGCCGGACGAGAAATCGGGTGAAGTGATCAAGGTGTTCATCGTGGTCAAGCCGGGCATGACCGTGACCAAAGAGCAGGTGATGGAGCACATGCGTGCCAACGTTACCGGCTACAAGGTACCGCGCCTGATCGAGTTCCGCGATTCGCTGCCGACCACCAACGTGGGCAAGATCCTGCGCCGCGAGCTGCGCGATGAAGAGCTCAAGAAGCAGGGCTTGAAGAAGATCGCCTGACGCCCCGCCAGCGCGGCCCTTGTAGGAGCAGCCTTGTGCTGCGAAAGGGCCGCGAACCGGCCCCGGCAATTTCAGCAACACCACTGAAAACCTGGGGCCGCTGTGCGGCCCTTTCGCGGCACAAGGCCGCTCCTACAGAGGTTGCACCGCTTTCGGGCTCAGCGCAGTTTTTCCAGCATCTGGTAGTACCACATTCCCGCCGCCAGCAGCGGGTTGCCCAGCAAATCCCCCATCGGCACCCGCACATGCTTGCACTGGGCGAAGGTGTCGAACTTCTCCAGTGTCCCGGTCAACGCTTCGGCCATGATCTCGCCCATGATGTGGCTGGTGGCAATGCCGTGCCCTGAATAACCCTGGCAGTACCATACGTTGTCCGACAGCTTGCCCAGCTGCGGGATCCGGTTGACCACGATCCCCATGGCGCAGCTCCATTGGAACTCGATGGGCACGCCTTTGAGGGCCGGGAACGTGCGTTCGATGCACGGGCGCAGTTCGCCTTCGATGTCGCGTGAATCTTTCCCCGAGTAGTTGGCGCCGCCCCCGAACAGCAGGCGCTTGTCGGCGGTCAGGCGGTAATAGTCGAGCACGAAGCGGCAGTCGTACACCGCCAGGTCCTGCGGGTTGATCTGCTCGGCCAGCTCACCCAGCGGCGCGGTGGTGACGATGCCGCCCATGGCCGGGAATATCTTGCCCTTGAGCTGGCGCTTTTCCAGTTTGTGGTACACATCGCCGGCCAGCATCACCTGGCGTGCCTCGACCCGGCCGTGGGCGGTAACCACCGCCGGGCGCGGGCCGTGGACGATGTCCAGCACCTCGGAGTTTTCGAAGACCAATGCACCCAGGCTGTGGGCAGCGCGGGCCTCACCCAGGCACAGGTTGAGCGGGTGCAGGTGCAGGTTGCGCAGGTTTTTCAACGCGCCCAGGTACAGCGGGCTCTGCAGGTGCTCGGCCACTGCAGCGCGGTCGAGCAATTGCACCTGCTCGCCCATGCCCCGGCGCTGGGCCTCGGCCTCGAATGCGCGCAGCTCGTTCATGTGCGAGGGCTTCATCGCTGCATGCAGGTGGCCGTGCTTGAGGTCGCAGTCGATGCCATAGCGCGCCACGCGCTGTTCGATCACCTGGTGCCCGCGCCAGCGCAGGTGCCAGATGAAATCGTCGACTTCGGCGCCCAGGTGGCTACGCATCTGCGTGCGCATGGCCTCGTCGCCCGACAGGCTGCCGGTGACCTGGCCGCCATTGCGCCCGCTGGCGCCCCAGCCGATACGGTTGGTTTCGACGATGGCCACCTTCAGGCCACGCTCGGCCAGCTCCACCGCCGTGGCGACGCCGGTGAAGCCGCCACCGATGATGGCCACGTCCACCTGCACCGTGCCCTTGAGCTGCGGGTACTCGGTGTGGTCGTTGAGGGTGGCGCTGTAGTAGGACGGCGCACGTTGCGCCGAGCCTTTGTTCAATGCTGCGTTCATGGGTATTCCTTGTTATGTAGAGGCTCAGGCCTGGTGCAGGTACCAGCGCCAGTCCTGCTCGCTGACTTCGGCCATGAACTGGCGGTACTCGGCGCGTTTGACCTTCAGGTACACGCCAAGGAAGTCTTCGCCCAATGCTTCGCGGGCCCAATGGGAATGTTGCAGGGCATCGAGGGCAGTCAGCCAGTCGGTGGGCAGGTGTTCGGTGGCCTGGGCATAGCCATTGCCCTCCACCGGTGCGCCTGGGTCCAGCTGTTCGCGGATGCCCCGGTGGCTGGCGGCGAGAATTGCCGCTGCGGCCAGGTAGGGGTTGGCATCGGCGCCGCAAATGCGGTGTTCCACATGCCGGCTGTTGGCCGGGCCGCCTGGCACACGCAGGCTCACGGTGCGGTTGTCCACGCCCCAGGTCGGCGCCAGCGGCGCATAGCTGTTGGCCTGGAAGCGGCGGAACGAGTTGGCGTTGGGGCAGAACAGCAGCAGCGAGTCGCGCAGGTGGCGCAGCATGCCGGCCACAGCCTGGCGCAGCAGCGGGGTGCCGGCTTTGTCTTCACTGGCGAACAGGTTGTTGCCCGCGTTGTCGGCCAGGCTCAGGTGCATGTGCATGCCGGTACCGGCCAGGTTGGCAAACGGCTTTGCCATGAAGCAGGCCTGCATGCCGTGGGCATGGGCCACGCCTTTCACCAGGCGCTTGTAGCGCACGGCCTGGTCCATCGCCTGCAGTGCATCGCCGTGCTCCAGGGTGATTTCCACCTGGCCTGGGGCGTATTCCGAAATGGCGGTACGTGCCGGAATGCCTTGGGCCTTGCAGGCGGCGTACAGGTCGGCAAGAAACGGTTCTATCTGCTCCAGCTCACGCAGGCCATAGACCTGAGTAGCGCGCGGGCGGCCACCGTCGTTGTCCAGCGCCGGTTGCGGGCGGCCCTGGGCATCGCGTTGCTGGTCGAGCAGGTAGAATTCCAGCTCGCAGGCCATTACCGGGTGGTAGCCGTCGGCTTTCAACGCTTCGATGGTGCGCAGCAGCACATGACGCGGGTCGGCGATGCTGGCCGGCAGGCCTTCGCTCGGGTGCATGCTGACCTGCACGGCAGCGGTTGGCACCCGGCGCCAGGGCAAGCGCACCAGGCTGTCTTCAAGCGGGTAGGCGCGGCAGTCGATGTCGCCCACGTCCCACACCAGGCCCGAGTTTTCCACGTCGTCACCGTTCAGGGTCAGGCCGAGGATGGTGCTGGGCAGCGGCCGGCCGGTCTGGTAAACGGCCAGCAGTTCCTCGCGGTGCAACAGCTTGCCGCGCGGTACGCCGTTGGCGTCGAGGATAAAGAGCTCGAACAGCTCGATATCGGGGTTTTCGGCCAGGAAACGGGAAGCCTGCTCTACGGGTGCAAAGTGCATGATTGATTCGCTCACGGGCGCACAGGGCCACCGCACAAGCAGGCGGCCCAGTTGAGTCAAACGGCCAGAAGGAGGCCGGGTTTGGTCACAATGGCGTGAGCGAGGTGTCCGGTGGGCGCGCGTGGCGGCAGTGCCACAAAGCCCAGAAGGCGAGGATGATGTGAACCAGCGGATTTTCCCCGGCACGGCTCCGGGCCTTCGGTAGCGAAGGGCGGGACGACGGTGGGGCGATGGGCTGGACGGGAGTCATGCCTTTGATACTCACATGCGGCGTAAGGTTGATTAAAGCAGTGAATGGCAACCTTTACATATGCCCTTGCTAAACTTTCAGCCGCTATGCGATCCCTGTAGGAGCGGCCTTGTGCCGCGATTGGGCCGTAAAGCGGCCCCGGCAATGTGTGCTGGGGCGCAAATCCTGGGGCTGCTGCCGCAGCCCATCGCGGCACAAGGCCGCTCCTACAGGGACCGTGCCAGCCTGGACAGCAAAGTAGGCCCAAATCTGCGACAATCGCGCATCCTTCGAATGCCGATCATGAAAAAGCAGGCTCACCTGCATCACTAAAAAGCCCCATGACTGACCACGCCATCGACAAACTGCTGCAAAACCTCGACCACGCCATGATCGCCGACCGCCATCGTCTGCGCCGGCAACTGCACGAACTGCGCAAGCGCCCCGACGAGGCGAAGCTCGCGCAGTGGGTGGAAAAGGTTCAGGCGTCCTGCGCCCAGGTCACCGCGCGCCAGCAGAGCGTGCCGACCGTGCGCTACGACGACAACCTGCCGATCGCCGCCAAGCGTGATGAAATCAAGAAGGCCCTGGCCGAAAACCAGGTGCTGGTGATCGCCGGCGAAACCGGTTCGGGCAAGACCACCCAGCTGCCGAAGATCTGCCTGGAGCTGGGCCGTGGCAGCCATGGCCTGATCGCCCACACCCAGCCGCGCCGGATCGCCGCGCGTAGCGTGGCGGCGCGGGTCGCCGAAGAGCTGGGCACGCCGCTGGGCGGGCTGGTCGGCTACCAGGTGCGGTTCGAAGACCAGAGCGATTCCAATACCTTGGTCAAGCTGATGACCGACGGCATCCTGCTGGCCGAAACCCAGCACGACCGCCTTCTGGAGCGCTACGACACCATCATTGTCGACGAAGCCCACGAACGCAGCCTGAACATCGACTTCCTGCTCGGCTACCTGAAGACCCTGCTGCATCGCCGGCCAGACCTGAAGCTGATCATCACCTCGGCGACCATCGACCTGGAGCGTTTCTCCAGGCACTTCGATAACGCGCCAATCATCGAGGTGTCCGGGCGCACTTACCCGGTGGAGACCTGGTACCGCCCGCTGACCAGCGAGCAGGACGAGGAAGGCAACCAGATCGAGGACGACCTCACCGTCGACCAGGCCATCCTCGCTACCCTGGATGAGCTGGCGCACCATGAGCGCAGCGAGGGCAAGGGGCCGGGCGATGTCCTGATCTTCCTGCCGGGCGAGCGGGAAATCCGCGATGCCGCCGAAATCCTGCGCAAGGCGCAACTGCGCCACACCGAGATTTTGCCGCTGTACGCGCGCCTGTCGCCAGCCGAGCAGCAGCGCATCTTCCAGCCGCACACCGGGCGCCGCGTGGTGCTGGCCACCAACGTTGCCGAAACCTCGCTGACCGTGCCTGGCATTCGCTATGTGATCGACACCGGCACGGCGCGCATCAGCCGCTACAGCTACCGCGCCAAGGTGCAGCGCCTGCCCATCGAGGCGGTGTCGCAGGCCAGTGCCAACCAGCGTAAAGGCCGCTGCGGCCGGGTAGAGCCAGGCATCTGCGTACGGCTTTACAGCGAAGAAGATTTCAACAGCCGGCCCGCGTTCACCGACCCAGAGATCCTGCGCACCAACCTGGCGGCGGTAATCCTGCAGATGCTGCACCTGCGCCTGGGCGCGATCGATGCCTTCCCGTTCATCGAGCCGCCGGATGGCAAGGCCATCAGCGATGGCTTCAATCTGTTGCAAGAGCTGTCGGCGGTCAACCGCGAGAACCAGCTGACCCCGATCGGCCGCCAGCTGGCGCGCCTGCCGGTCGACCCACGGCTGGGCCGCATGCTGCTTGAAGGCGCACGCCTGGGCAGCTTGCAGGAAGTGCTTATTGTCACCAGTGCGCTGTCGGTGCAAGACCCACGCGAACGCCCGCCGGAGCGCCAGCAGGCCGCCGACCAGGCCCACGCACAGTGGAAGGATGTGGACTCCGACTTCGCCGCGCTGGTCAACCTGTGGCGTGGTTTCGAAGAGCAGCGCCAGGCGCTGACGGCCAACCCGCTGCGCAACTGGTGCCGCAAGAACTTCCTCAATTACCTGCGCCTGCGTGAATGGCGCGATGCCCACCGCCAGCTGGCACTGATCTGCCGTGAGCTGCAGTTGACGGTGAACAAGGAACCGTCCGACTACCTGAAGATGCACAAGGCCATCCTCAGTGGCCTGCTGAGCCAGATCGGCCAGAAGACCGAAGAGGGCGACTACCAGGGGGCCCGCCAACGGCGCTTCTGGGTACACCCGTCGTCGGGCTTGGGGCGCAAGCGCCCGCAGTGGGTAATGGCCGCCGAACTGGTCGAGACCACCAAGCTGTATGCGCGCATGGTGGCCAAGATCGAGCCGGACTGGATCGAGCCGCTGGCCGGCCACCTGGTCAAGAAGAACCACTTCGAACCGCACTGGGAGAAAAAGCGCGGGCAGGTGGTGGCCTATGAGCAGATCACCCTGTACGGGCTGATTCTGGTTGGCCGCCGCCCGGTGCACTACGGCCCGATCGACCCGGTTACTTCGCGCGAGTTGTTTATCCGCGAAGGCCTGGTGGGGGGCGAAATCCAGTCGCGAGCCAAGTGCCTGGCAGCCAACAAACGCCTGCTTGAGGAGCTTGACGAGCTGGAGGCAAAGGCCCGCCGGCGCGACATCCTGGCCGACGAAGAAACGCTGTACGCCTTCTACGAAGCGCGCCTGCCGGCGGAAATCCACCAGACCGCGACCTTCGACAGCTGGTACCGCATGGGCAGCCAGAAGGACGCCAACCTGCTGATCATGCGCGAGGAAGACGTGCTGGCCCGCGAGGCCAGCGAGGTGACCGCAGCACAGTACCCCGACAGCATGCAGGTGGGCGAGCTGCGCCTGCCGCTGAGCTACCATTTCGAGCCCGGCCACCCGCGTGACGGCGTGACTGTGCGGGTGCCGGCACCGCTGTTGCCAAGCCTGCCCGGCGAACGCCTGGAATGGCTGGTGCCAGGCCTGCTGGAAGCCAAGTGCGTGGCGCTGGTGCGCAACCTGCCAAAGGCCCTGCGCAAGAACTTCGTGCCGGTGCCGGACTTCGTCAAGGCCTCCCTGGCGCGCATGACGTTCGGCCAAGGGGCGCTGCCGCAGGCCCTGGGCCAGGAGCTGTTGCGCATGACCGGTGCGCGGGTGTCCGATGAGGCCTGGGACGAATCGGTCAAGCTGGTCGAAGGCCACCTGCGAATGAACATCGAGGTGGTTGATGGCCAGGGCAAGTTCCTTGGCGAAGGCCGCGACCTGGCCGAGCTGACTGCACGCTTTGCCGCTGCCAGCCAGGCAGCACTGGCGGTGCCGCGTGATGCCAAAAGCGAACAACCGGTGCAGGCCAAAGCTTTCAGCGAAGTGAAACAGACCGCCCAGCAGAAGATTGCCGGGCTGTCGATGACCGTGTACCCGGCGCTGGTCGAAGACAACGGCACCGTGCGCGAAGGGCGCTTCTCGACCCAGGCCGAAGCCGAGTTCCAGCACCGCCGCGCGTTGCAACGGCTGTTGCTGCAGCAACTGGCCGAGCCGGCCAAGTTCCTGCGCGGCAAGCTGCCGGGGCTGACCGAGCTGGGCCTGCTGTACCGTGAAATGGGGCGGGTCGAGGCGCTGGTCGAAGACATTCTGCTGGCCAGCCTGGACAGCTGCATCCTCGAAGGCGAACAACCGCTGCCCCGTGATGGCGCGGCCTTGGCCGGGCTGGCTGAACGCAAGCGCGGCAGCTGGGCCGAGCATGCCGAGCGCCTGGCGCGGCTAACGTTGGAGGTGCTGAAACTCTGGCATGGCCTGCAGAAGCGCTTCAAGGGCAAGATCGACCTGAGCCAGGCGGTGGCGCTGAACGACATCAAGCAGCAGCTAAGCAACCTGGTGTACCCGGGCTTTGTGCGCGAAACGCCTGCGGCGTGGTTCAAGGAGCTGCCACGCTACCTCAAGGCGGTGGAACTGCGCCTGGAGAAGCTGGGTTCGCAAGTGCAGAAGGACCGGGTCTGGTCCGGCGAACTGGCCAACCTGTGGGCGCAGTACAAGGCCCGTGCCGACAAGCATGCCCAAGAGGGCAAGCGTGATGAGCAACTGGCTTTGTACCGTTGGTGGCTGGAGGAATATCGGGTGTCGTTGTTTGCCCAGCAGTTGGGCACCAAGGTGCCGATTTCCGACAAGCGACTGAGCAAACAGTGGAGTCAGGTGGAAGGCTAAACTTCTACAGTTGTGGCAATATTGGTGCAATTTGGGGCCGCTTTGCGGCCCTTCGCGGGCACGCCCGCTCCCACAGGGACAAGCCTACGCCCCTAAATTGGCACTAAAGTGCCATTAACCTGCCATATTTCCAGCCAGCGCCCCGTGGCGATGGCCTTTGACCAGAGGAACGACCGTGCATAACGTCGTGATCAGCGGCACCGGCCTGTACACCCCGGCCCAGAGCATTTCCAACGAAGAACTGGTGGCCTCTTTCAACGCCTGGTCGCAGCAGTTCAACCAGGACAACGCCGCCGCCATCGAGCGCGGTGAAGTCGAAGCGGCGCCGGTGTCCGACGCGGCATTCATCGAAAAGGCCTCGGGCATCAAGAGCCGCTTCGTCATGGACAAGGCCGGCATCCTCGACCCGCAGCGCATGAAGCCAAGCCTGCCAGAGCGTTCCAACGACGAACCGTCGGTGCTCTGCGAAATGGCCGTGGCTGCCGCTCGCCAGGCCCTGGAGCGCGCCGGCCGCACGGCTGCCGATGTCGACGGGGTGATCGTCGCCTGCTCCAACTTGCAGCGCCCATACCCGGCCATTGCTATCGAAGTACAACAGGCGCTGGGCATCCAGGGCTTTGCCTTCGACATGAACGTGGCCTGCTCGTCGGCCACCTTCGGCATCCAGACCGCCGCCAACAGCGTGGCCCTGGGCCAGGCGCGCGCGGTGCTGATGGTCAACCCGGAGGTGTGCACTGGCCACCTGAACTTCCGTGACCGTGACAGCCACTTCATTTTCGGTGATGCCGCCACGGCGGTGCTGATCGAGGGTGCCGACCAGGCCACCTCGGCGCACCAGTTCGACATTGTCAGCAGCAAGTTATGGACCGAGTTCTCCAACAACATCCGCAACAACTTCGGCTTCCTCAACCGTGCGGCGGAAGAAGGCGAAGGTGCGGCAGACAAACTGTTCATCCAGGAAGGCCGCAAGGTGTTCCGCGAGGTGTGCCCGAAAGTGGCCGAGCTGATCGGTGAGCACTTGCAGGAAAACGGCCTGCAACCGAGCGACGTCAAGCGCTTCTGGCTGCACCAGGCGAACCTCAGCATGAACCACCTGATCGTCAAGAAGCTGCTGGGGCGTGAAGTGGCCGAGGAAGATGCACCGGTCATTCTCGACCGTTATGCCAACACCAGCTCGGCGGGGTCGGTGATTGCCTTCCACCTGTACCAGGATGACCTGGCCAAGGGCTCGCTGGGCGTGTTGAGTTCGTTTGGTGCGGGGTATTCGATTGGTAGCGTGATTCTGCGCAAGCGCTGATTGCTTGATCTGATCCGAGATAGCCGGGGCCGCTTTGCGGCCCATTCGCAGCACAAGGCTGCTCCTACAAGGGATCGCGTCCCCCTGTAGGAGCAGCCTTGTGCTGCGAATGGGCTGCAAAGCAGCCCCTTACAATTTCACAGGCAAAAAAAGCGGGGAACGCCGGATGGGGTCGGCGTTTCCCGCTTCAGCGTGAAGCAGAGAGAGTGACGCTTAGAATTTGGCTTCCAGGTCCACCTGCAGGGTGTCTACGTCAGCATTGCTGTTCGGTAGCTGCGACAGATCTGTCTTGGCCATCAGGTAGGCAGCACCCAGGGAGAAGTTCTTGTCGATTTCGTAACCCACCTTGAACTTATGGCCACGGGAACCTGTGAAGCCGTTGCCAAAGTCCGAATCGGTGAACAGGCTGACCACCGCGTTACGCTGCACATCGCGGTAGTTGTAGTCCAGGCTCCAGGCTCCCACCTTGGTTTTCAAACCAGCCAGCCAGGCTTGATCTTCGCCATCGGTGCTCTCGGTATTCTTCACGTACTGACCATAGGCCGACAATGGAATGGCCAAGCCGGTGAAATCGATCTGGCCAAAACCTTCCACCAGATTGAACTCGTTGGTGGTGTTGCCAAACGACTGCAGGATGGCTGCTTCCTTGTCGTTGTCATAACCATAGATGCTCGCACCCACGGTGAGCTTGAGCACATCAGCCGGCGCGAACTTGGCGCCCAACTGACCGTGGTAGACCTGCGCATCGTGCTTGTACTGGACACCATCACCATCGACGTTGTCCTTCAGGGTGTACTGACCGGCGCTGGCAAAGACTTCGGCGCCGCCCAGGTCCGCTTTGTAAGTGGCAGCCACACCTTCCGGGTTGATGTCGCTATCCCAGATAATATCCCCCATGCTTACCCAAGGCTGTGGCATCTTGCCGCCAATAAGGTGCAGGTTCGGGACTGCAGTAGGGTGCCAGTCGAGGTAGGCGAGGTCGACCCACAGCGACTTCTTGTCAAAGTAGTTGTCGAGGCTCTGGTTGGTCGAGCGCCGGTCGGCGCTGCTGCCGGTGGCTATGCGAACGCCGGCGTCGACCTGCGGGTTGATCTCGCTGTAGAAGCCGACACGGGCACGCACTCGCTGGCGGTCCTGGTTGCCGCTGCTGCTGTTCGGGTCATCGACGTTGACGTCTTCGTAACGCAGGCGCACGTCACCCTTGATCTGGGTCTTGGCGGCCCATGCCACTTTTTGTTCAAACGAGCTCATGCGTTCGGACTGAGCTTTCTGGTCGGCCTTTTCCTTGGTTTCTTTTGCCAGGTCGCCCTGCAGTTCGTTGTACTGCGCCTGGTTGATCGAGCCGTTGGCGCGGAGCATTTCGAGCAGCTTGGCGTCGACAGCAGCACTGGCCGGGGCGCTCAGAGCCAGCATCATGCCGGTGAGGCTCACTCCGGTAAGTGTAGAAACAAGACGCATAAGGTTCTCCCTACTGAAAAAAATGGGGGAGGCTCAAGCGCCTGCCCCTGCGTTGGCATGTCTTCGGAAAGGGCCTGAATAGACAGGTTCTGGGGTTCCGGAAAACAGGCGCAAGTATTGCGGGGGCCAATGACAGATTAATGTCTAATTAGTGGCACTGTTGTTAAGTAATTGAGAGTAAAAGGATCAGCCCGGCTTTCGTCATTTGAGTGCGGAGCGTTCCTTGGGGATACTGAACGCCTTCAGACAGCGAGCCGAAACCGTGACCAGCCTGTATAGCCTTGCCCATTTGCGTGATCTTCCGGCGGCCACCTGGGATGCCCTGGTGCCGGCCGGCCAACCGTTCCTGCGCCATGCTTTCCTCAGCGCGATGGAAGACAGCGGCAGTGTGCAGCGCAGCACCGGCTGGGCCGCCGAGCACCTGGTGCTGGAGCGTGACGGGCAGGTACGGGCGCTGCTGCCGGCGTACCGCAAGTGGCACTCGTTTGGCGAGTATGTGTTCGATCACGGCTGGGCCGATGCTTGTGAGCGGGCCGGTATTGCCTACTACCCCAAGCTGCTCGGCGCTGTGCCGTTCAGCCCGGTCAGCGGCCCACGCCTGCTGACGGCTGACCCGGCTGACGGTTTGCTGATGCTGCAGGCCCTGCCGGAGTATCTGGGCAAGGGCGGACTTTCCAGTGCGCACATCAACTTCACCGACCCGGCGCTGGACGCGCAGTTGGCGGGCCTGCCAGGGTGGATGGAGCGCCTGGGCTGTCAGTTCCACTGGCAAAACCGGGGCTATCGGGACTTCCAGGATTTTCTCGACAGCCTGAGCTCGCGCAAGCGCAAGCAGATGCGCAAGGAGCGTGAGCAGGTGGCGGGGCAGGGCATCGAATTCCGTTGGTACCGCGGTGATGAACTGGACGAGGCACAGTGGGATTTCGTCTTTCAGTGTTACGCCAACACCTATGCGGTGCGCCGACGCGCGCCTTACCTGACCCGCGAGTTTTTCAGCCTGCTGGCCGAACGCATGCCCGAGGCGTTGCGTGTGGTGATGGCCCGTCAGGGTGGGCGCGATGTAGCGATGGCCTTGAGCCTGGTGGGGGGTGACAGCCTGTTTGGCCGTTACTGGGGGTGCCTGGATGAGTTCGACCGGCTGCATTTCGAAACGTGTTTCTACCAGGGCATGGATTTTGCCATTGCCGAGGGTTACCAGCGTTTCGATGCCGGGGCGCAGGGCGAGCACAAGCTGATACGCGGGTTTGAGCCTGTGTTGACGCGGTCCTGGCATTACCTGCTGCACCCAGGGTTGCGGCGGGCGGTGGAGGATTTTCTGCTGCAGGAGCGCGAAGGGGTCAAGGGGTATGCCGAGGAGGCGAGGGGGATGTTGCCCTACCGCCGGGCCTGATGCGTCTTCGGCTGCAGCGCGATCCCTGTAGGAGCGGCCTTGTGCCGCGAAAGGGCCGCAAAGCGGCCCCGGCAATTATTGCTGCGAAGCTGAAAACCTCGGGCTGCTGCGCAGCCCTTTCGCGACTCAAGGCCGCTCAAGAAGCGCGCCGTAGCGTAGATCAGTCGACCCCGACAAAGCCCCCGGTCTGGTGATGCCACAACCGGGCATACAACCCTTGTTGCTCCAGCAACTGCGCATGGCTGCCACTTTCGACAATCCGGCCCTTGTCCAGCACCACCAGCCGGTCCATCCGGGCAATGGTCGACAGCCGGTGGGCAATGGCGATCACGGTCTTGCCTTGCATCAGCGTCTCCAGGCTTTCCTGGATGGCTGCCTCCACCTCCGAGTCCAGCGCTGAAGTGGCTTCGTCCATGATCAGGATCGGCGCATTCTTCAACAGCACCCGGGCAATGGCGATGCGCTGGCGTTGGCCGCCCGACAACTTGACCCCGCGCTCACCCACATGGGCATCGAAGCCGGTGCGCCCTTGGGCGTCCGACAGTTGCGGGATGAACTCGTCGGCGCGGGCGCGGCGAACCGCTTCGTGCAACTCCGCCTCGCTGGCGTCGGGGCGGCCATACAGCAGGTTGTCGCGGATCGAGCGGTGCAGCAACGAGGTGTCCTGGGTGATCATGCCGATCTGTGCGCGTAGGCTGGCCTGGCTGACTTCGGCAATGTTCTGGCCATCGATGAGGATGCGCCCGCCCTGCACGTCATACAGGCGCAGCAGCAGGTTGACCAAAGTCGACTTGCCCGCGCCGGACGGGCCGATCAGGCCGATTTTTTCGCCCGGGCGAATGTTCAGGTCGAGGCCTTCGATCACATTGGCAGCCTTGCCATAGTGGAAGTCGACATCATCGAAATGCACCGCGCCGCGGCTGACCTTGAGCGCCGGCGCGTTGGGCTGGTCGGTGACGGTAACCGGCTGGGCGATGGTCTGCAGGCCGTCCTGGACCATGCCGATGTTTTCGAAGATGCCGTTGACCACCCACATGATCCATCCCGACATGTTGACGATGCGGATTACCAGGCCGGTGGCCAGGGCGATAGCACCAACGGTGATCAGCGACTGGCTCCACAGCCACAGCGCCAAGCCTGTGGTGGCGACCACCAGCAGGCCGTTGAGGGTGGTGATGACCACGTCCATGCTGGTAATTACCCGCGAGGCCAGCTGGGTTTTCTCGGTTTGCTCGCGGATTGCTTCACGTGCGTATTGCTGCTCGTAGTCGGTGTGGGCGAACAGCTTCAGCGTCGCGATGTTGGTATAGCCGTCGACGATACGCCCCATCAGCTTGGAGCGGGCGTCGGACGAGATCACCGAGCGCTCCTTGACCCGTGGCACGAAGTAGAACAGCGCGGCGATGTAGCCGGAGATCCAGACCAGCAGCGGCAGCATCAGGCGCCAGTCGGCCTCGGCGAACAGCACCAGCGAAGTGATGGCGTAGATCAGCACGTGCCATAGCGCGTCCACCGCCTGCACGGCAGAATCACGCAGCGAGTTGCCGGTCTGCATGATGCGCTGGGCAATGCGCCCGGCGAAGTCGCTCTGGAAGAAGTTGAGGCTCTGCTTGAGCACGTAAGTGTGGTTTTGCCAGCGGATCAGGCTGGTCATGCCGGGGTTGATGGTCTGGTGCACCAGTAGGTCGTGCAGGCCGAAGAACAACGGCCGCAGCAGCAGAATCACCACCAGCATCCAGATCAGTTCGCCACTGTGCTCGCTGAAGAAGCTGGCATTCGGCGTGCCCTGGGCCAGGTCGATGATGCGGCTGAGGTAGCTGAACATCGCCACCTCGATCAGCGAGGCGAACAGGCCGACCACCAGCAGGGCGAGGAAGCTGGGCCATACCTGGCGCAGGTAATACAGGTAGAACGGCCACACGGTGGTGGGTGGCGATTCACTGGGTGCTTCGCGAAAGATATCGATCAGCTGTTCAAAACGACGGTACAGCATGGGTAACGACACTCCTGTTCCATCCGGCCCTCAGGCGGTTGCACGTCCCTGTGCAGCCTGCGGTCAGTCGATGCGTTTGGCCGACTTGATGTAGACCGGGTCGGCCGGTACATCGCGCATGCCTTTCTTGACGGTGGTGGGCGAGTTGACGATTTGGTCGACCACTTCCATCCCTTTGGTCACCTTGCCGAACACGGCGTACCCGGCGTCGCGCCCCGGGTTGAGGAAATCGTTGTCGGCCACGTTGATGAAGAACTGGCTGGTGGCCGAGTTCGGGTTGGAGGTGCGCGCCATCGACAGGGTGCCGCGGGTGTTCAGCAGGCCATTGCTGGCCTCGTTCTTGATCGGGTCTTTGGTGTCCTTCTGCACCATCTGGTCAGTGAAACCGCCGCCCTGCACCATGAACCCCGGGATCACCCGGTGGAAAATCGTGTTGTTGTAGAAGCCGCTGTCAACGTACGCCAGGAAATTCTTGGTGCTGAGCGGCGCCTTTTCGGCGTTCAGCTCGATTTCGACCTGGCCGAAGCTGGTGTCCAGCATGACGTGCGGGGTCTTGTCGGAGGCCATGACGCTGGTGGCGAAGGCGACCGAGCAGGCGGTGAGCAGGAGTTTTTTCAGCATGGGCTCAAAGATCCTTGAGAGGTGGAAGCGGCTGCGAGGAACTGCAGCAGGGTCTGGTTGAAGACCTCGGGTTGATCGAGTGGCGTAGCGTGCCGGGAATCGTCGACGACGACCAGCCTGGCGTTGGGCATCAGGGCCACGTAACGCTCTTTCAGTTGTATCGGGGTGTAATCGTGGTCGGCGGCGATCACCAGGGTAGGACAGTGGATCTGCCCGATGCGTTCCTGCACGCCCCAGTCGACGATGGCGTCGAAGCTCTTGAGGTAGGCGCGTTTGTCATTGCGCGCCCAACGCTGGGCCATCTTCTGCCGCAGGTCTGCTTGATGGGGCTTGGGGAACAGGCGCTCGGCCAGGCCCTTGCCGACGGTTTCGACACTGAGCAGGCGCGCCAGGCCCCAGCGCTTGAGCCACCAGGCCCAGTCACTACGGGTACGCCGCTTGACCTCGGGGGCGCTGTTGACGATGCACAGGCTGCGCAGCCACTGGGGGTGGTCGACAGCGAATTGAAAACCCACCATGCCGCCCATCGACAGGCCGACGAAGTGCACGGGGCCCGTGTGCAGGTGTTCGAGCAGGGCCAGCAGGTCGGCACTGAAGGTGGCGATCTGGTAGCCGTCGCGGGGCTTGTCGGAGCGACCGTGGCCGCGGATGTCCATGAGGATCACCCGGTAATGGCGGCTGAGCACCGGCACCTGCAACTCCCAGTCCTGGCAACTGGAGCCCAGGCCGTGAAGCAACACCAAGGGTTCGCCCTGGCCATATTCCTCGTAATGCAATGCGCATCCTTCGTGTTCGAAATAGGCCATGGGCTGGTTCTCTCAAGCTTGCGGGGGGGCTGCGAAAGGCACGTCCAGTGGCGCAGTGTCGAAGTTGCGCAGCAGCTCGATGAGAATCTGCGTGGCCGGGCCCAAGGTCTTCTCTTTGCTCGAATAAAGGTAGAACAGTGGGTGGCGGCTGCCACCCTGATCCAGCTGCAGCGGTTTGAGCACGCCTTCAGTCAGCTCGCGCTCGATCATGTGCCGGGGCAGCCAGGCAAAGCCCAGGCCGCTGCTGACGAAGGTGGCGGCGGTGCCCAGGCTGCCGACCGTCCAGCGCTGCTCGGCACCCAGCCAGCCGACGTCGCGTGGTTGTGCGCGGCCGGAGTCGCGAATAACCACCTGCAACTGGCTTTCGAGGTCCTGGAAGGTAAGTTCCCGGCCTAGGCGGTGCAGGCTGTGTTCAGGATGGGCGACGGCGACGAACTCCACCGCGCTCAGTTCGGCGCCCAGGTAGCCACCAATGCTGTAGCTGCTGATGGCCAGGTCGGCGATGCCTTCGTGCATCACTTCTTCTACGCCAGACAACACTTCTTCACGCAGGCGCACCCGGCAGCCGCGGCTTTGCGGCATGAACGCGGCCAGGGCACGTACCAGCCGCGCACTGGGGTAGGCGGCATCGACCACCAGCCGCACCTCGGCTTCCCAGCCTTGTTCCATGTGGTGGGCGAGGTCCTCGAGCTGGCTGGCCTGCTTGACCAGGTGGCGAGAGCGACGCAACAACACGTTGCCCGCCTCGGTGAGCACCGCCTTGCGGCCGTCGATGCGCAGCAGTGGCACGCCCAGTTGCTCCTGCATGCGGGCCACGGTGTAGCTGACCGAGGACTGCGAGCGGTGCAGTGCCTCGGCGGCCTGGGCAAACCCGCCGTGATCGACCACTGCTTGCAGGGTTCGCCACTGGTCAAGGGTTACGCGCGGCGCTTTCATCTTTCGCTCCTGTTGTCCTAAGCTGCCTCTTTCAAGGAGAGCGGCCCATGAAGAAATGTTGTGCGGCAATACTGATGTGCCTGCCCCTCGGGGCCATGGCCTATCCCATCGATGTGGAGAAGGAACTGACCGGGGTCAAGCTTGACTACACCGCCTATGACACGGCCTACGACATTGGCGCCATTACCCTGAACAACTACGGGCAGGTCCCGGCGGCGTGCAAGGTAACCTTCCGCAATGGCCCGGAGGCCCCGCGGGTACGCCGGGTGAACGTGCCGGCCGGTAAAAGCGTGGATGTCACTGCCAAATTCAACAGGCAGATCATCAAACTACGGATCGCCGTGAACTGCAGCCCGGAATAAACTGATTAATCGATTGATTGAACCCACTTTTTACGCTTTTTTATCGATAGGTCAAGCCTTAATCTCACCTCCATCGAATCGCACCCTTTTTGCCGATGGAGGCACCCCATGTCCCGCGTACTGATCATCGAAAGCAGCGCCCGCCAGCAGGATTCCGTTTCCCGTCAGCTGACCCGAGATTTCATCCAGCAATGGCAGGCCGCTCACCCGGCTGATCAGATTACTGTGCGTGACCTGGCCGTAAACCCGGTGCCGCACCTGGACGCCAACCTGCTGGGTGGCTGGATGAAGCCGGAAGAACAGCGCAGCGCCGCCGAACTTGAGGCCTTGGGCCGTTCCAACGAATTGACGGATGAATTGCTGGCCGCCGACGTGCTGGTGATGGCCGCGCCCATGTACAACTTCACCATCCCCAGCACCCTCAAGGCCTGGCTGGACCACGTGCTGCGAGCGGGCATCACCTTCAAGTACACCCCCACTGGCCCGCAGGGCCTGCTGACCGGCAAGCGCGCCATCGTCCTGACTGCCCGCGGCGGTATCCATGCCGGCGCTACCAGCGACCATCAGGAACCGTACCTGCGCCAGGTCATGGCTTTCATCGGCATTCACGATGTCGACTTCATCCATGCCGAAGGCCTGAACATGAGCGGCGAGTTCCACGAGAAAGGTGTCAACCAGGCCAAGGCCAAACTGGCGGCGGTGGCCTGAGGTTTACTGAATTCCCAACCCTGACACCTGTTTTTGCTCCTTTGGGTGTACTGCCCGGCCAATGGCCGGGCTTTTTTATGCGTGAAGCCATGAGGGGACCTGAGCCGGCCTCTTCGCGGGCACGCCCGCGAAGAGGCAGGTACAGCCCCTACATTCCTCATGGTTGAACTCATTTACCGCAACCCGCTAAGGTCGCGGCCTTGATTCATGAGAGGCAACCATGGGCTACCTGATAATCGTCGCGCTGATCCAGGCGTTTTCCTTCAGCCTGATCGGCGAGTACCTGGCGGGGCACGTCGACAGCTACTTCGCCGTGCTCGCACGGGTGCTGCTGGCCGGCCTGGTGTTCCTGCCGCTGACCCGCTGGCGCCAGGTCGAACCGCGCTTCATGCGCTCGATGCTGCTGATCGGCGCCTTGCAGTACGGCATCACCTACGTCTGCCTGTACCTGAGCTTCCGCGTACTGACGGTGCCAGAGGTGCTGCTGTTCACTATCCTCACGCCGTTGCACGTGACGCTGATCGAAGACGCCATGAACCGGCGTTTCAACCCATGGGCGCTGCTGGCTGCGCTGGTGGCTGTAGCCGGTGCCGCGGTGATCCGCTTCGACAGCATCAGCGGCGAGTTTTTCATCGGCTTCCTGCTGCTGCAACTGGCCAACTTCACCTATGCCGCCGGCCAGGTGCTGTACCGCCATCTGGTCGCGCGCAACCCCAGTGACCTGCCGCACTACGCCCGTTTTGGCTACTTCTACCTGGGGGCCTTGCTGGTGGTGCTGCCGGCCTTCCTGCTGTTCGGCAATGCCCAGCACCTGCCGAGTACCGACGTGCAATGGCTGGTGCTGCTGTTCCTGGGCCTGTGCCCGACGGCGCTGGGCCTGTACTGGTGGAACAAGGGCGCGTGCATGGTTTCAGGCGGCACGCTGGCGGTCATGAACAACCTGCATGTGCCGGTGGGGTTGCTGCTGAACCTGCTGATCTGGAACCAGCACGAGCCGCTGGGGCGGCTGTTCATTGGCGGCGGGATCATCCTGGCGTCGGTGTGGCTGAGCCGGTTGGGCGCACGCGCGCAGGCACCGCTGGCCAACAAGGCCTGACATGCACACCATCTTCGTCATTGTTGCGCCGATCTTCGCCCTGATCCTGGTCGGCTATCTGTGCCGCAAGACCAACAAGCTGGGTGACAAGGCCGCCGCCGAAATCAACAAGATGGTGGTCTGGCTGTGCCTGCCGGCGTTGTTGTTCAAGGTGACGGCCACTGCCACCTGGAGCGAGATCTGGCACCCGGGGTTCATCGCGGCCTTTGGCACGGGCGCCCTGGCCATGTTCGTGGTCACGCTGTTGTGGCGCCTGAACAGCGGCCATGGCCTTGTAGCGTCGAGCATCGACGGGCTCAGTGCGGGGTATGCCAACACCGGTTATATAGGCATCCCGTTGTGCCTGCTGCTGTTCGGCCAGGCGGGCTTGCAGCCGGCGCTGATTTCATCGTTGATCGTGGTGTGCCTGGTGTTCGCCATTTCGCTGACGCTCATCGAGGTTGGGCTACAGGAGGAGCGGCGTATCGGTCGCGCCGTGGTGGTCGTAGGCAAGGCGTTGGCGAAGAACCCGCTGGTGATTTCGCCGCTGGCGGGGGCTGGCTGGGCCATGAGCGGGCTGGGGCTGGCCGAACCGGTGATGCATTTTCTCGACATGCTGGCGCTGGCCACCACCCCGTGCGCCTTGGTATCGCTGGGTGCATTCCTGGCAGGAAAGCGCGCGGGTGCGCAAGCCAGCCCTTGGCCATTGGTAGGCTTGAAGCTGGTGGGGCAGCCGGCGTTGACCTGGGTGCTGGCGTACAAGGTGTTCAGCCTGCCGAGCATGTGGGCGGCTTCGGCGGTGCTGCTGGCAGCGCTGCCGACCGGGACCGGGCCGTTCATGCTGGCGGAGTATTACAACCGCGAGGCGGGGCTGATTTCGCGGACGATCCTGTTGTCGACCGTGGCATCGCTGGTGACCTTGACCGGGTTGTTGTACCTGCTAGGTTACGCGGGGTGATTCGGGGGCGCTTTGCGCCCCATTCGCAGCACAAGGCTGCTCCTACAGGAAACGCGTACATTTTGTAGGAGCAGCCTTGTGCTGCGAATGGGCTGCAAAGCAGCCCCGGCAATCTCAAGCCTCGCTCATCTCTTCCAGCCGACGCGACACAGGCTCTTGCGCCGCACGCCCACTCAACCCCACCCGCATGTCATTGCCACTCGGCTGCTGATACAGGCTCAAGCCGAACTCCGGCAACACCGCCAGCAAATAGTCGAAGATATCCCCCTGAATCCGTTCGTAATCTGCCCACACCGTGGTGGTGGTGAAGCAGTAGATCTCCAGCGGCACACCTTCGGCGGTGGTCTGCATCTGCCGCACCATGCAGGTCATGTTCGGGTGCACGTTGGGGTGGTTTTTCAGGTAGGCCAGGGCAAACGCGCGGAAGGTGCCGATGTTGGTCAGCTTTCGGCGGTTGGCTGACAGCTCGGCGACAGGCCCCAGGGCTTCGTTCCAGTTCTGCAGCTCCTGGCGCTTGCCGGCCAGGTAGTCGCCCAGCAACTGCACCTGGCTCAGGCGCTGCTCCTCTTCGCGGGTGAGGAAGCGCACCCCGGCCGCATCGATGAACAGGCTGCGCTTGATGCGCCGGCCCCCGGACTGCTGCATGCCGCGGTAATTGCGGAACGACTCGCTCATCAGGCGCCAGGTGGGGATGGAAACAATCGTCTTGTCGAAATTCTGCACCTTCACCGTGTGCAGGGTGATGTCCACCACGTCGCCATCAGCACCTACTTGCGGCATTTCGATCCAGTCACCCACGTGCAGCATGTCGTTGCTGGTGAGTTGCACGCTGGCGACGAACGACAGCAAGGTGTCCTTGTACACCAACAGCAGCACCGCCGACATGGCACCCAGGCCCGACAGCAGCAGT
Source organism: Pseudomonas sp. SIMBA_067 (assembly GCF_046534675.1). NCBI lineage: Bacteria > Pseudomonadati > Pseudomonadota > Gammaproteobacteria > Pseudomonadales > Pseudomonadaceae > Pseudomonas > Pseudomonas sp. SIMBA_067. The sequence goes on from NZ_JAWRYH010000015.1 coordinate 51,252, forward strand.
AACGGAGAGCGATCGATCAGGGTGGCGACGATGACGATCGAGGCGAAGATCCACAGCATCATCTTGGCCAGTTGCACATAGCCCTTGATCGAGCGGGTGCGGGCGTGCTCGGTGCGGGCGTAAATGTCGAGCAGTGCATCCAGCAGGCATGACAGCGCCATGGTCATGAACAGCAGGGTAAAGGCCAGGGCGACATTGCCCAGGAAGTGCTGGGCAGTGTCGGACAGCTCCGGCACCAGCTTCAGGCCAAACTGCAGCACCAGCGAGGGCGTGGTTTGCGCCAGGCGGTGGAACACTTTGTTATGGCGCAGGTCGTCCAGCCACTTCAGGGCAGGCTGGCGGGCCAGCAGACGGGCGCCATGCAGCATCAGGAAGCGCGCCAGGCGGCCGACCACCAGGGAAATCAGCAGCAGCACCGCCAGGCCGATGGCCGCGTGCAGCATGGGATGTTGGTCGAGGGTGCCCCACAGGTCGAGGGAGTCACGCCAGATTCGTTGTATATCCATGGGCTTGGGTACAGTCTTGTTGTGAAACGAGGTGCCATTAGAGCGCGGATGGCGACAAAGTTGCCAAAAGAAATTCGGCTAAGGCGGCAGAAAACGTTACCCTATGCAACTGAATTTCCCGCACTTGCCTGAGGTTACCTCCGTGTTCTCCCAATTCGCCCTGCATGAACGCCTGCTTAAAGCCGTGGCCGAGCTTAAATTTGTCGAGCCGACCCCGGTGCAGGCCGCGGCCATCCCCCTGGCCCTGCAAGGGCGCGACCTGCGTGTGACCGCGCAGACCGGCAGTGGCAAGACGGCGGCCTTCGTATTGCCGCTGCTCAACCGCCTGGTCGACCTGAAAGGCGGGCGCGTCGAGATCCGCGCGCTGATCCTGCTGCCGACCCGCGAGCTGGCCCAGCAAACCTTGAAGCAGGTGGAGCTGTTCTCGCAGTTCACCTATATCAAGGCGGGCCTGGTGACCGGCGGCGAAGACTTCAAGGAACAGGCCGCCATGCTGCGCAAGGTGCCGGACGTGCTGATCGGCACCCCGGGCCGTCTGCTTGAGCAGCTCAACGCCGGCAACCTCGACCTGTCCCACGTGCAGGTGCTGATCCTCGACGAAGCCGACCGCATGCTGGACATGGGCTTTGCCGAAGACATGGAGCGCCTGTGCAAGGAGTGCGAGAACCGCGAGCAGACCCTGCTGTTCTCCGCCACCACCGGTGGCGCTGCCCTGCGCGACATCATCGGCAAGGTGCTGAAAGACCCTGAGCACCTGATGCTCAACAGCGTCTCGCAGCTGGCCGAAGGCACCCGCCAGCAGATCATCACCGCCGACCACGACCAGCACAAAGAGCACATCGCGCAGTGGCTGCTGGCTAACGAAACCTTCGACAAGGCGATCATCTTCACCAACACCCGCGCCATGGCCGACCGTATCTACGGTCACCTGGTGGCCAAGGACGTGAAGGCTTTCGTGCTGCACGGCGAGAAGGACCAGAAGGACCGCAAGCTGGCCATCGAGCGCTTCAAGCAGGGCAGTTCCAAGGTGCTGGTGGCTACCGACGTGGCGGCTCGTGGCCTGGACATCGACGGCCTGGACCTGGTGATCAACTTCGACATGCCTCGCAGCGGTGATGAGTACGTGCACCGCGTGGGCCGTACCGGCCGTGCCGGTGGCGAAGGCCTGGCGATCTCGTTGATTACCCACAACGACTGGAACCTGATGTCGAGCATCGAACGCTACCTCAAGCAGCAGTTCGAACGCCGTGTAATCAAGGAAGTGAAAGGCACCTACAGCGGTCCGAAGAAGGTCAAGGCTTCGGGCAAGGCGGTTGGCGCCAAGAAGAAGAAAGTTGACAAGAAAACCGGCGACAAGAAAGCTGCCGCCAAGCGCAAGCCAACCGCCAAACCGCGGGCCAACGCACCGCTGGCCAGCGCTGACGGCCTGGCGCCGCTGAAAAAGCGCAAGCCTGCTGCGGAATAAAAGTCACGCCGGCCCTTTGCAGAAGCGACACGAGCTTGCTTCTGCGAAGGGCGTGCGCAGGCGACGAACGATCACTCCGCCGTTTTCTCTGCCTGCTTCAACTCCTTGATCCGCTGGTCGATCAGCTGACACTTGTCGGGCAAGTCTCTGGTGACTTACTACGTTGGCGCCTAGCCGGCTCTAATCCGGGTTCTTCGCTCTTCGGCACAGTGGAGGGGAGGGCTGCGCTATACGGTTTTATCTACGGTCTTGCAGGGGAGGGCGCTGTGCTTGGCGCGCCAGGCTGTGACTATACGGCAGCCGGCTTTCTTAAGGCTGGAAACGGGGATTTCAGGCCTCCGGCATGATGGCACATGGTGTAGCTAGGTAGTTAGGTGCGTAGGTAGGTTTTGGGGAAGATAACTACAGGCTTCAGGCGTCTAGCACAGTTGTTCGGATGCTACTGTAGTTATGTAGTTAGGTTTTTATAATTATTGGAGGAAAGGTAAAAACCCTGTAGTAGCTATAGGGTTATGGGGTGTTGCCAGCAAAATAGGGTTTGACCTAACTACCCTAACTACACCTATGCTCAAACCCTTGTGCTAGAGCCGTTTCTGCCTGTAGTTGAGTCCTGGCTACATTCCGCCACTCGCAACTACACCTCTATTATCGGTGCCACTATTGGCCATGTGCCATCCCTGGCCCCAAGATCCAAGATCAACCCTTCAACGCTCGTTGCACAGTGCTCAGTGCGCAGCCGACAGTCTTTGCCGTTTCCCGCAAGCTCATGCCTTTTGCCCTGCATGCCTGGATGCGCTTGTGCAGGTCTGCGTCCACTGGCCGACCAGCATACTTGCCAGGCTTGTCCTTGGCAGCAGCGATCCCTTGTGCCTGGCGACGGCGCCGGTCTTCGTAGTCTTTGCGCGCAACCACGGCCAGCATGTCGAGCAACATGCCGTTCACGGCCGCAATCATGCCTCTGGTGAAGTCATCCATGCCGCTCTCAGGCTTCAAGGCTGCATGGCTGGTGCTGAGGTCCATGGATACCACCGTAACGCCACGCTCGCCGATCTGTGCCTTGAGTCTGGCCCAATCGTCCTGGGTGAGACGGGACAGGCGGTCTACTTGTTCGATCAGGATCACATCACCCTTGTGGCTGTCCTCCAGCAGCCTGAACAGCTCAGGTCGCTGCAGCACCGTGCCTGACTCATTCTCGACGTACCACGCGGCCACCTTGTGCCCGTGGCTGCCGGCGAACTGTTCCAGCACATCCCTTGCACGGCTGGCGTTCTGGTCATCGCTCGATGCCCGGAGATACGCACGAATGAACATGGCAAACCCTCCTATACCGTTATGGGTGTACCGAATATAGGTGTACTCGTTTGGGCTTGCAAATAGATATCTCGGTACAGCTGCAACCCGCTGACAAGCGGTACTCGTTGAGGCATACCCATATCGGTACAGCTCTTCGGCACAGCCTCCACCAGAAAAGGGGTCACTTCAAAACACTGTGGGTGTGTGTCAACGAACGTCGTTTCCTATTGCTGAAACGTTTCATATTAAGCGAGAGGGCCATCGATGAAGGGGCTGACTACCTGGCAGCCAGAAAAAGACCCCCAGCGGCCAGGATTATCGGACCGTGGTGGGGGTGTGTCGTCCTTTGTGCGTCACGAAATATACGTATCTACCCCTGCAAAATTTTTCCAAAATTCTAAGCCCTAACTTTTACGCATTGACTCTGCAGAACAAAAATCCAACGGCCTCAGATCTGTGCCCTCCCAAAAAAATCCCCCACACTTAAAACTTAATTTAACGTTCCGCTCCTAACACCCAAATAATCCCAAACACGCAGCACCACCTTAAAACATGTGCCAAATCAGCAGTTTATATAGGTTTAGATCGAATCCGAACGCAACGGTGCTGGGGTAATTGTCCCGGTAACTGTGTCGCTCGCAATCGCAACTTCACGGAACGCTCGTACACAACTTGGTTTACTCCTAGCAAGCATGACGCCGTTCGTCTAGAAGTTATTGTATAGACAGGTATTCACTATTAAGTTGAATGCACTCAGCGAAACATCCGGGGGGATGCGACGATGAACTTCCCAACTTCCAGCGCCACCGCCGCAGTCACCAGCCAACAACTGGCTGACCTGCTCGCCGTCACGACCAGCGCGCTGAGCCATAACCCCCGGTTGCCCGAATCCACCCCAGTGCACACCGGCCGCCCTGGCAATCCTCAACACGCCTTCGCCCTGGATGCCCTGGCCGCATTCGCCTACGACCAAACTGCGCACCTCACGGAAGCCGAATGCCGCTTGCGCCTGGCCCTGATCGGTCGCACTGAACCGTCCCGCACCAGCAAGCGCACCTGTGCCAAGCCCGGACCGTTCCGCCTGCTCGACAACGGCGACGGCACCTTTCGCATGGTCCTGACCCTGCTCCCCGACGAATTCACCCTCACCGAACAACGCGGCTTGCGTGCCGCCGTGATGGAGAAACAGCCATGAATCCCAAGTTCATCCCCGCCCCGATGGCCACGCTGATGACTATGTACCCCGAGGCCCCAGCCCTCCCGCCTGAAGTTCAGGCCAAGGCCGATGCCCTCCATGCCGAAACCATGGCACTGGTTCACGCCCTGATACGCAGCGCTGCGCTGCCAGGGAACGACACCATTCATTGATTACCAGCCGCCGTGCTGGTGGAGTAAGGAGAAATGCCCGGTTTCATCGACACACTTAACCAAGGCATTGGCAATGTGACGGGTACGCCGCTCGGCCAGCTGGGACTGCAGATGCTCATGGCGTCCGGACCGCAACAAGGCAACCCCGGATTCGGTGCCCGCTTGGGGCAAGCTGCCGCTGGCATGAGTGAAATGCAACGTGTGCAGGCACTGGGCGAGTACCGCAACAACCTGGCGCGGATGCAGCAGGAACAACTGCAATTGCAGCAGGCCAAGGCACAGCAGCAGGCTGACCAGCAACGGCAGTACCAACAGCGCCTGCAAGACCCACAGTTTCAGGCAGGCCTCAGTCCACTTGCGCGACAACTCGCTACGCTGGGGGTCGACCCTGCCGACCTGATCCGCGCCACCAACTCGGACGCGCTCCAGGCCCACCGCCAGGCCACGCTGCAACAACAGCAAGGCCAGTTCGATACCCGCGAAAGCCGTATCGGTGCCGGTGCCGGTTCATCCGCGCCCAAGGTGCCAACGCCTCGGCAGATCATTCAGGAACACTTGCCGGATGGCCGCGTGCAAAACCATATGTACGACGCTGCAACCGGTGGCTACAAACCATACGGTTCGGCCTACAGTCCCTATTCCAATCGTGGCAAAGCCAAGGGCGGTGCTGACGGGATGGTCGACGCCATCCTCAACCCTGAACAACCAGACGCCGAACCTGTGCCAGACGCCAGTAGCCTGCCCGGTACCGGCAACATGCAGAGCTACATGCCGAAGCCGCAAGGCCCGGTCGGCGTCCTGCCGATGTCAGCACAAGGCGGTAACGCCGCGCAGAAGCCCGCACCCAAGGCCGGTATGCGTGTACCTGGACAGGCGCAGATCGCTCGCCCGCTCACCAAGGCGGACTATGACGCCTTGCCAGCCGGTGCCCAGTACATCGACCCCAAAAGTGGCAAGACCGCCACTAAGCGAGGTTAACGTGCAATGGCCACCAGCGCTTTCGGTGATGAAATTCCAGACGACCCAGCAGCGCCTGCTCCTGCAGTACGCCAACCGCAGGCGGCGCCAGCGCAGCCACAGGTAAGCGCCTTTGGGGATCCTGTCGACAGTGGCCCCACCCCCGCCACAACTGTGCCACCCGCATCTGGTCGGCCATGGAACGCGAATGACATGTTGCCGGAAAGCCTGCAGGGTATCGGCCGAGCAATCGACGACTACGGCTTGAGCCTGTCCAGGGGCATGATCGGCGCAGCCGAAGGCATCGTCGGTGTGGGTGACTTGGCGACCGGTGGCCGGGTGACGCCGGGCCTCAATGCCGCGTATGGCTATGACCCCCAAGGCCGTCGCGTCGAACTCGACCGGATGGCTACGCCTGAACGTCAGCAGGCCATGCAACAGCTCGACCGCGCCCAAGGCTTCGCCGGTACGCTGAATGCTCTGAAAAACAACCCGTCACTGATCCCTCATGCCGTCGTCGAATCGGTGCCCAGCATGGCACTGGGCGGCGCCGCTGGCCGTGGTGTCGCTGCCGGCATGAAGGCCCTTGGTGTCACCCCAGGCATGGCCGGCATGATCGGCGCGGGCGCTGGTGAAGGCATTGTCGCCAGTGGCCAGCAGGCCTCTCAAACTGTGCAGCAGAACCAGCAGAAAGGCGTCGACGGCCTCACCCTCGGCCAGACCGGCTTGGCGCTGGGTACCGGCTTGGGTACTAGCCTGCTCGGCATGGCCGGCGCACGCATCGGCCGCAGGCTGGGCGTCGCTGACATCGACCTGCAGCTTGCCGGGCAGAACGGCGCAGACGTGGCCAAGGGTCTGGTCAATCGCACCTTTGTTGGCACCGGCATCGAGAGCCTGGAAGAACTCAGCCAATCCGGCCAGCAGCAGGTTTTGAGCAACCTGGCTAACGACCGGCCAACCATGGAAGGCGTCACCAAGCAAATGGTCTTGGGCGGTGTGGTTGGCGGTGCGATGGGTGGCGCTGCCGGCTTGCGTCGACCCAACATGAACACCCCGGCAGAACAGCCAGCGGCCCCAGTACAGCAGCCCGAGGCGATTGCAGCACCTGCGCCGGCAGCCCCGCCAGCTCCACCACAGCCAGCCCCGCAACCTGTGCCAAAAACCCCGTTCGCCGGTAGCCAGGACATCACCCCGCTGCTGGATAACCTGGGCGTACAAGGTGGACAGCGCACGCGGTCGCTCGACCTTCTGCGCCCAGCCGAACAGGACATTGAGGCACGCCGTCGCGGTGTCGTGACCCTGGATGAACAACGCCGCTTGGCCAGCCTGATTGGCCTCGACGGTGCGCAGGCGCAGGTATTCAGCCGCAAGATTGGCCAGGCCTGGAACGCTGAACAGATTATCGCCGGCACCGACCTTGTGAGCGACCGCCTGAAAATGGTCATGGAGCAGCAACAGCGCATCGCCAGCGGCCAGGCTACCGACCTGGAAAAGGCCGCATTTGTGCAAGACCTGGGTGACATGAAAGTCATGTTCGGTGAACTCATGGGCGCACGCGCCGAGAGTGGCCGGGCATTGGCAGCGCAGCGGCGCCAGGTGCAGGACATGAAGGAAGCCCAGCGAATCCTTGAAGGTATCGGCGGCGTTCAAGGTGCCGACGACATGGCTGCAGCCATCGGAAAAGCTGTGCAAAGTGGTGGCGTACAGAACCTGGCCAAGCTGGTGGCCAAGCCAGAGGGCGCGATGCAGCGCCTGTTCGGCTACTACTTCCGGGCAGCTCTGTTAAGCGGCGTTCGGACTCATGCGGTCAATATCATGAGCAACAGCGCCGTACTGGGTAACGAGGCCGTCGAACGTGGTATCGCCAGCGGTATCGCCAGCATCAAGCGCGGAGCCACGGGCGGCAAGTACGGAGAAACCGCGTCGACCGAAGCTGTAGATCAATTGATGGGTATGGCACGGGGCATGGCCAGGGCCGGCACCGCTGCCGTCGATGCATTCAAGACGGGCGAATCCCCAGTGTTGGGTGGCATGGCCAAACAGGACAACAGCCAAGGCCTGAACAACACCCCGCGTCGGCCCGGTGTGCTCGGTGGTGCAGCCTTCGCAGCCGACCGCGCTGCCAGCGTCCCTTACCGCCTGCTCGGTGCGGAAGACGCATTCTTTGCCACGCTCAACTTTGAGGCTGAATTACGCGCCCTGGCCCGCCGCCAGGCCATGAATGAAATGCGCCAAAAGCAGTTACCCAAGGGCATCAAGATCAGCCAGCGCACTGACGAACTTGTGCAAAACCCCACCGCAAAAATGATTGAAGCGGCAGGCCTCCACGCCAGAACCACGACGTTCAACAACAAGGCCGGCACCTTCGCCAATTCGATCATGATGGCGAAGAGCAAACATCCTTGGCTGAACCTGATCGTGCCCTTCGTCCGTACGCCAATGAACGTGGTTGAGTACGGCCTGAAACGCACCCCGCTGGCGCCGTTGTTCAAAGGCGTGCGCGAGGATATCAAGGCCGGTGGCGCACGTCAGGAGCAGGCCCTTGCCAGGATCGTTTGGGGTTCGGGGGTCATGGCGATGGCCGGGCTGGCTGCGCAGGCTGGATATATCACCGGTGCCGGTCCCGACGACAAGAAGGAAAAACAGGCCTTGCTGGCTACCGGCTGGCGGCCGTACTCGGTCAAGGTGGGCGACACCTACCACGAATATAACCGCGCTGACCCCTTTGCCATGTGGCTCGGCCTGGCTGCCGACATGGCAACCATGGACTACCAGCACAAGGACGCCGCTGACGTATCCACTGCTGTGCTCGGGTCGCTGGTGAGCAACACGATGAACAAGACCTACATGCAAGGTCTGAGCAACTTCGTCGAGTTCCTGCAGGATCCCAACCGCAATGCCGAGTGGTACAGCCGGCAGATGGTCGGGACCATGGCCCAGCCGTTCACCCTGCTGAGCAACATCGCCAGCGAGACCGACCCCTTCGCCCGTGAAGGTGACTCGATCCTTGATTCGATCAAGTACCGGCTACCGGGCCTGCGCAACGACCTGCCCACCAAGCTCGATGGCTACGGCGAACCTGTGCCAAACCGTCAGTATCCCGGTGGCCCGTTCTCGGTTGGCGCGCCCATTGCCCAGTCGCAGGAAACAACCGACCCGGTACGCATCGAAGCTAGCCGATTAGGTTGGGCGCCTACCGAGTTCCAGAAGTCGCTGACCCTCAGTGGCAAGAAAATCGAAATCCCCGCCGAGCAGCACCATGAATTGGCAGAGCTGGCCGGCAAGCTGACCCACCGCGCTGCGCAGAAACTCATGCGTTCTCCAGGCTGGGCAAAGCTGGATGACGACCAGAAGCGTGACGCCCTGCAGGACGCGGCAACCAAGGCCCGCACCTCTGTGCGCCTGGCCTCGATCCCCTTTGTCACAAGAGGCAACCGCGCTGCGCTCGACAAATTGCGCGACCAGATGGAGGCACAACCATGACCACCGAAATTGAACAGGCCGAAGCCGCCGTGCGCCAGGCCAAAGATCAATACGACGAACTGGTGCGCGCCCACCTCATGCTGCGCGACCGCCTGCCCGCTGCTCAGCAGGAACTGGAAGCCGCACGCGCACAGCTGCGCCGTCTGAAACAGGCTGACGGCACCGCCGCCACACTGTGCCAGCAGCGTGAAATCGACCGACTCACCGCCGCCATCGCCGCAGCCAACGAGGACCGCAGCCATGCATGACATCGAACACCTGAACAACCTGCGACGGGACGCCGAGTGGCACAACGTCGACACCGCCCGTGCCAAGCTGACCACTACCGTGGATGGGCAGTACGTCATCACCTTCGACAGGCCCGTCGTGGACCTTGGCCCGTGGACTGAGTCCGCACCAGAGCGCACTGTCACCGCCCGCAGCGCCGAAGGCGCAGAAATCGCGTTGCTCGACGGCCTGGTCAAGCTGCATGTGTGCGAGCGCCGCCGTGTGCGTACCGGTGTCGTGGTCGGCTGGACCGGTGCCGACATCGCCCGTAAACCGTTGACCGCCGGAGAAATTGCTGCGTTCAAGGCCAGGACCAATCCGGCCAGGAAGATCGAGAAATTGCAGGAAGAGCTGACCGAAGCCCTGGCTCGGCAAGCCGCCCGCGCTGCAGCCGCACAAGGCGCCGCCGACCTGGCTGAGCGCTACGGCCTGGCCGCAGCCGCACCTGTGCAAACCAGCAAGCCCACCGGCACCGTCAGCGGTCGCCCAAGCAAAGCCAAGCGCGCATCGCGCCAAGAGGTGAACCATGAGTGATACCAGCATCCAAGTCGAACCAATCGACGGTCCAGGCGAAGGCGTACCGGTCGACGGCCTGGCCGCACATTTGACTGGCAGTGTCGGCCTGGCCGATCAGCCTCGTGATGATGACCTGATGCCAGACGAAATCGCTCATGAGGTCGAGTCATATCAGGAACACGCTGCGCAACGTGATGAACACCTGAGCGACGATGGCCAGGGTGAAGACGAGCAGCAGGCGCACAACGGTGACAAGCGCAATGTGCCCCTTGGTGCCTTGCAGTCCGAACGTGCGAAGCGGCAGCAGGCCCAGGCCGAAGCCGAGCAATTGCGCCACCAACTCGCCGCGCACCAGCAGCAACTGGCTCAGTTCCAGGCCTGGCAACAGCAGGTGGCCGCCCAGCAGCAGCCGGCGGAAATTCCAGCGTTCGTGGACGACCCGGAAGGCCACGTCAAAGCGCTAACCGAGCAGTTTGAACAACGGCTGGCCAACATGCAGGGGCAGCAGGATCAACGCCAGATGCTGGAGCAGGCTGCAGCACAAATCCAGCGTGACGCTGTGCAGGTCACCCCGTTCATCAACGAGGTGGAACCGAAGTTCAAAGCCGCGCACCCTGACTACGACGACGCCCGCGAGTTTGTGCAAGCGAACATCCGCCAACAGCTGGCCGCGCAGTACCCTGGCGCCACGCTGGAGCAGGTCCACGACCTGGAGAAAATCGCGACAATCGGCTTCCTCCGGCAGTGCCAGGCCAACGGCATCGACCCTTGTGCCCATGTCTACCAACGTGCGCAGGCGCTGGGCTTCCAGACTCAGGCACGGGCGCCGGCCATCTCGATGAAGCGCGCACCGACCAGCCTGTCGAATCTGCCGGCATCTGGCAAGGCGCCAGACGAACAAGGCGCAATGTCTGCCAAGCAGATCGCCAGCATGTCCAACGAACAATTCGATGCGTTCTTTGAGCAGATGCGCGCCGCTGATGCACCACGGTTTGGGTTCTGACGCCATGGACGAGGTCATTATCCCCACGCGGCGAGCCACACGCGGCGACCGGATCATGCAGGGCCTCGCAGCTCTGCAGCGCGACGTTGAGCTAGGTCGGAACGAGACGTTGAAGCGCCAGCGCCGAGCTGTCCTGCGCGGCATGCGCGCCGGCATATGGGCCGACGGTCAGGGACTGACGATTGACGAGGTAGTGCAGGGGTTGAGGGCTGAGCTCTTCGGCTGGCCACTCAGCATGCTACCGACCAACGAAGATGATGAACCTGTGCCGATGGGCACAACAACTGAGGTAGAGGGCAATGAGCGATAAAAGACCAGGCGTTACCAAGAAACCGGTCAAGGACCAGACGTGGTTTCCGCAGCAAATTCACCCCTCGATGCCGCGCAAGCCAAGTGGCAAGCGCGGTCGGGGGAAATGAGGGGTTCAGCGCAGGTGGCAGGGATGCCCATTTTTACTCAACGGATTTAGCTCTTACGAAACTCAAATCGACTTCACAGCTGATATATCCAAAAGCTTCCTTCCGTCTGTCGCCGACTGCATCATCGTACTCGATCCAAAATTCACCTGCAGTAGTGCAATCCGACCATGGGTACCTGAAAGTTACATTGAGTTGATCGCCCTCAGGCAGGTCGCCTAGCTCTAATGGCTGACCATAGTTAAGATTTTGATCGCCGTGCAAAACTGCGTTCAGTGCCTTTTTGCCTTCGTTTCTAACATTGACTTGCCTTCGAACCCATTTTTCAGTCCGGCTGTGGATGAGTGAGTTAAGAACATCAAAGGTGAATAACGCTTTAAGGGCTCTGTCACGCTCTTGCTTGGTGGTCTTGACCATCTCTTTGTGCTGCTCAACCGAGTTTTTCAGCTCGGCCGCCTGCATTCGTAGTTCGTACCCTTGCTGCATGAAGCCTAGGACAAGCCAGAGGAACGCAACTGGACCGAACGCACCTGCTAGGAAATCGCCCACTTCGTTCAGAGGCATATCCCCAAGCGTGCCGATCCGGCCCCACGTCAGTGCAGTGATACCAACTAGGTAGATCAGCGTAGCGCCGCCGCCAATTTCCACCATGTGCTGTCGCAGGTGCCATTCTGGTTCTCTGCGCTTCTTCACAATGCGTAGCGTTAAGGTCGCGCATACGGCGACTGCAACCAGCAGCACAAGGGCCGTCGACCAATACGCCCATCCTTCATCCGGTGGCGCGCTCCAGTAGACACCGTCCACCGATTCCCATACAGCCATTGCAACCCCTTCGCTCTATCCGTGGCACATGGCCAGCGATGATAGCGGCGTCGATCTGCTGATGGAACTCTTGCAGGCTGTCACAGTTGTGCTGAACTTCTTGGGCCACCCGCTGGAGCATGCAGCCATGACGCCCGAACAGATCCGCGCCTTCATTGAGCGTGAGTACAGCCACCTAGTAGCAGAGCCACGCCACAACCCTGACGGCTGGGCCTTCTTCCTCGGGGCTCCGCGTCGGGGTGCTGACAGCAATCGGATTTTCCGAGCAGTACAGCACAGTGGTGGCGGTCCCACCAGGCTCAAGCTGGCAGTGACTTCCAGGCTGAAAGGCGAGCCGGTAGAGATTGATTTCACAGGGAGTGAGGCAGCGCTGAAGGAGCTGATCGACAGGGAGCTACAGCGCTACAGCGACGGCCTTTAGCAGCCTTCGTGATTACTGTCCTGGGCCGCGAGAAGCCCCCTTGGGCAGCTCAAGTTTCTTGATGATTTCCATGACTAGCTCATGGGCATTGATTGGGAAAGGATCAGCACCCACCCTGGAGAAGTCTCGACCTGCAAAAATCTTGGAAGCAATGTCGATCTTGATCTTGTGCTGTTCCTCTGGAGGCAGAGAGGCCAAGAACGGGGTTATGGCTTTCAGGTCGAGCGATGTCTGCAAGTGCTGATACTGCTGCTCCCGATGCTTCGCAGACTCCCTTGCCAAGTAAGCAGCCGGCACCGACAGCAAGAGCGCCAACGTGATCCGAATGACAAAATTTTCCCAATGTATTTCAGCATCCAGACTCTTAAATGCGGTCACACCCAGAATGGCAACGACGAATGCCATGCACGCAATCGACCCCCACCTGAGCATATCCGCCATTCTCTTCTCAACTTCGGATGACTTGGCATAGTCGCCGGCCACCACCTGAGCTGAAGCATGACCTACAAGTTCATCAATCTGAGCTTTTTTCTCGTTCAGAATGGCCCTACTCTCTTCATAGGCTAGAGAGATTTTTTGTATTTCATTGCTAGCGGTGTCGTGCAAGGTATTGATTTTTACCTCTATCTCAGTCAATCGCCCTTGCTCGATGTTTATTTGTTTTCGCAGGTCCTTTTCGGCCTCTTCTAAATCTCGGAGTGAGATCATACCGTTTTCATGTGACACTGATATCATCGCGCTTAATCGCGCGGCCTGTTTTAGAAGTTCGTCAAGTAACTCCGGTCGGACATTCAGTTTGGCCGTCCTGGTAACTGAGACTAAATGCTCTCCGCGAGAAGCAACATAGTTCGCCCTGCCTATGAGGTCCAGGTAATGAGTGCTCGCTAGTTGGCTTTCAAACATCTCAAGTTCTTGTCTGAAGTTTTCAAATCGGTCATGGAGTTCTAGGGTGAGTTGATCGGGGCCAATGTCACTTTTAAGTACGCTAGCAATTTGTTTCAGTTTTTCGACTGTTGCGCGAACCTGATCTTCGTTGAAATTCATTTTTCTGTAGTAGTGCTTCAAGAATTATGGATAGCCATCAACGCTATCTAATTGCCATCACAATGTCTAGTGCGCCGGCACGCAACGCCTCTCAAGGCGGATGTGTCGAAATTGTGTGGACAGAACCCATTCCGCTATTCATGGTTGGCCACCTCGCTTTCAACGGATTGATCTTGAACAGGGAACAGGCGCACTCCGGTGTCGAGATGGTTCATGCGTTGCTCGGGAGAAGCAGCTTTCCACTGCTCGGCATTGCGGATTAGATACACATTGAGGGGCATCGACTTGCCGGTTTCCTCCTTCAAGATCCGCAGCGGCTCCGGTTCCCCACAAAGAACCTTGAGCACCTTGCCCAGGCTGGTGATGTTCGCCGGCTTAGTCAGGGCCAGTCCCATGTTGTTGAGCTTGGTGGCGGCTTCACCGACCACGATGATGTCTTTATCAAACGGCTCCCGCCGCTGCTCGATCATCTCCTTGGCGACCCCGTAAAGCTCGCCTTGAGCGGCGTCCTGCATGGCCTTGGCAGCAGCGGTTTGCGGCACAGGGGTATGCGGATCCCAGCCAGCCGGGAATTGCCACTGTGCCAGCACACCGGCCACCAGCGCCGGCCCCGGCCCCTCCATCCATGCATGCATTTTGCGGTAATAGGCGTCGGGCTGGCGTTCGGCATTGCACATGAATACGGCCACACGCCGGTCGTTTTGCATCAGCGGTAGCGCGTCCTTGTTGTTGGTCGTGACGATGTAGTGGGTGATGTTGACGATATCCTTGGCCGCTCGGCCTTTACCCTCGAATGAAACCTGTTCCTCGGAAATCATGTTCTTGAAGTTTTCGTAGCCGTCCGCCTTCTCCGACCTGGCCATTTCGTTGATGAACAGAATGCGCTTGTGCTCGGTCACATCGTCGAATGATTTGGTCAGCGCCCGGCCGCTACAGGTGCCAACCATGCAAGGCCCGAACACGGCCGCCAGTAGCTTGTGCAGCATGGACTTACCCACGCCGCCGAGTTTGGAATAAAAGAGAATCGCGCTCGGGATTTTGATTTCGGGGCGTTGGTGCAGTGTGGCCAGCCAGTTCAGGAAATACATCACGACCACTTCGTCGCCGTCAGCTAGGTACATCAGGTGATCTGTCAGCGGTTTGATGTCCTCAAGCGTGGCGTCCAGCTTGGGCGGGACCATCGTTTTCTTGCGCTGGTGCCACAGGTTGAAGACTTCGGGGTTGTCCTCGGCCTCGGACTTGGCGGTCGGCTCCATCACCAGGCGCCGCGCCACGCGCTGCAGGGGGTCTTCCCAGTTCCACCAGATCGCACCCGACTCGGCCCGTTCTTCCTTGCCGTCAGCATTGATGATGATGATTCCACCGTAGTGTTTGCCGCAATACTTCACGAAGCCTTTCTGGCCGAAGATGTCGCCAGATTCGATGTGGACTGCGCGCTGCTCGCCGTTCGCTGTCAGCATCACGAAGTCCTTAGAGATATAGCGAAGGATTTCCCTCGACTCGGCGTCAATGCTCAGGCCCATTGCACACCCCCGCTAGCCACTACTGGCTGGTGTATTCGTGCTGCGCGCTGGGGCGCCCCCTGTGCCGTTTGTTGACGCGCCCGTTGCTGGACCGTATTGCGCATTACTGGCGCGGGCAGCGGCACAGTTGGTCGGCATGCTGGTGCAACGGCAGGCCTTGGACGCAGTACCGAGGCGGTGGCTTGCTGAGTGGTCAGCATGACCGCACTGCCGGTGATGCAAGGGTTCGGCTCACTGGTGAGCAGGGCGTGGATGACGCCCGGATCGTATTCGTCCCAGCGTTCGTCACAGGTGACGGACGGGCATGCGGCACTGGTTTGCAGTGTTACAATATAACAATTCATAGTGATACCTTTCTGCCCTGGCCTCATCCGCCATGGGCTTTTTCTTTTCAGGCTGGCTGCTGTTGGCCCTTGCGGTCCAGGTGACGCGGCGCGGCGATCCGGTCGGCAATCCACTGCTCAATCTCGGCACGCACCCAGGCGACCTTGCTTGCACGGCCATTGCGGCGAAGCGGGCCGAGCGCAACGGGGGCGGGAAAGCCATTGGCGATCTGTGCATAGAGGGTTGGCCTGTTCCTATAGCCAGTGACCGCCAGGACTTCTTCGATAGTCATGAACGGCGATTGAGGAAGAGTGTTAGTTTTGCTCATGGCCATTACCTCTCGGACAACAGTGGACGCTCAACAAACTTTTAAAAAGTTGTCGAATTTAAATGTCGGGATTTCCCCGGCGCCATTGACTACTATCCTAGTTGGTTATACGGAATGGCCAATAGCTCCAAGTGACTATCAGCATACTCCGAAATACAGCGGGTCAAGGACCAAGGGCGGAGAAGTTGCGAATGACCATTTGTCAGATGTAGTTGCAGCCCTTGCCCTGTAAGGGCTGCAGCAAATATCAAAAAGTTATTCGGCGGTGCCTAGGTTTTTACGAATCGCGTAACTTTTCGAGCCAGTCGGCATAGAGTTGTGCTGCCTCGGCGCGTTCGCCCAGCATGTCGTCGCGGTTGTACGCCCGGCCCAGCGGATCCTTGGTTTCGTGCCCCATGGCCAGCTCCAGCACATCGGGGTCAATCTTGAGGTGCTTCTTGCCGAGCGTCCGCCAGCTCGCCCGGAAGCCGTGGGGTGTCACTGTGCCAACGTCGTACTTCAATTGCTCGGTGATCAGTAAGCGCATGCTTTCGGGATGCATCGGCTTGTCAGGGTCAAGGCGCGACGGCAGCACATACTCGGCCGGACCAATGCGGCGCTGCTGCAGTTCTCGCAAGATGTCACTAGCCTGGCGGGGGAGGGGCACATGGTGCTCCTTGTCCACCTTGGGCATGACATACACCCACCAGCCAGCCTTGAGGTCGGCCCAGCGCATCGCCGCCAACTCCCCCGGCCGCACCGGCAGCATGGTCAGCAATCGCAGGCCATACCAGCTCGGGCTGTGGAGCGGGTGTGCCTCCAGTTTGCGCAGGAAGGTGCCCAGCGCGACGGGATCGAGGATCGCCGCATGGTTGCCCTGTGAGCGGGGTTCGCCCTTCTTGCGCTTGGACAGGAAGCCTTCGCAGCCTATCGCCGCGTTCTCGCTGACGTACTTCGAAGTCTTGGCGAAGGCCAGGACGCGCTTCACTACACTCAGTGCATAGCGCTCGGCAGTGGGCCGCTTCGACTCCGGCTGCTGGTAGGGCTTGAGCACAGCTTTGATGTGGTCCGGGCTGATCTGCTTCACCGGCACATCGCCCATGATTTCATTGATTGCGGCGAGGGCGTATCGGTGGCCCTTCTCGGTGCTGGGCGACCAGTCGTTCGCCGTCATGTTGTGTTCAACGAACTCGGCCGCCACGGCGCGGAAAGTCTGTTCGCGCTCGGTCTTGCGTGCGGCTTGCTGCGCCTTTTTCTGGTCCTTGGGATGGATACCTACCCTTGCACCGGCTTTGGCCGCCTCTGCAGCGGCGCGGGCTTCTACCAGGCCCATATGATCCTGGGGCAGTGGCACACCGGTCTTGGCGACGTAGTAGTGGCCGAGGGTACAGACACGCTCTTTTTTGTCGACCCAATACCGCAAGAACCACGACTTCAATCCGGTTTTCGAGACGACCAGATACAGTCCCCGCACAGTGCCGTCCGGGTAGGTGTCGGGGGTCTTCGTGTCGCGGACCTTCGCGTCGGTCAGCGGTTTCGCCGGGGGCTTCTTGGTCATGGTCACGGCCTTCTGTATACGGTTGTGCCTCAGTGGGTCACGGTAAATTATACAGTTGTGCACATGATTTCAGCGTTTTCCGACGAACATCGCTTTTCACCAAATTACAGCTTAAAGCGGCGTTTTTACTGGGTTTTAGCCTCGGCGCCCTTGAGTTCCTTGATCCGCTGGTCTATCAGTTGGCACTTGTCGGGCAAGTCCTTGCTCGCCGTCCCCAGATCCATCCCCTGAAGCTCATCATTGATCTCCTTGGCCTTTTGCGGGTTCTGCTCGGTCAACTGAGTAACCAGCCCGGCCAGCTCCTCACGTTTCTGCGTCGCTTCTTCAGGTGTGCAGGCCCAAGCGGGCAGGGCGCAGAGCAGGGCAGTGGCACAGGCTATGGGCAGTAGCGGTTTCATCCTTCCAGCCTCCGGCGGTGGTGATGCCCGGTGGAGGGCTGTGGGTGCAGGGAAGTTCAGGGCTTGCGACCGATGGAAGATTTCTTTGGTGGTGGTAGTCCGTTTCTGAAACGCTCCCGTATCCCTCCAGCGCCGTTGAGCAGCACGCTACATCGCTCTAGTCTCGAAGGAAAAGAGGGGGTATTGTATGTACAGCTGTAAATACAGGTCGTCCCATGTTCTTTGAATGGGACGAAGGGAAAAACCAGAGCAATATCCGCAAGCACGGCATCGACTTTGCCGACGTTCCTGACATGTTCAACCATCCCATGTTGATCCGGCGTGATGAGGATGTGGAATGTGCTGAAGAACGTTGGGTCAGCCTAGGATGGCTAAAGGCGCTGTTAGGTGTCGTCGTGTACCCGGAGAGGCGGGGTGAGGTGATACGCATCATTTCTGCAAGAAAAGCCACCAAACGGGAGGCCAGGTACTATGACCAAATCATCGAGAACTGACTGGAGCCGCCTGGCCCGACAGGACGACAAGGATATCGACACATCAGATATCCCTGAACTGGACCAGGACTTTTTCCGCCAGGCCGAGCTGCGCGTTCCCGCCAAGCAGACGGTGACCATTCGACTGGACTCAGATGTCCTCGCCTGGTTCAAGGAGCAGGGCAGCGGCTACCAGACCCGCATCAATCAGTTGCTGCGCCAGTACATGCAAGCGCAACAACGCCAGCGCTAAGCGCTTTGGAACGCTTGGCAACCTTGGCAGGTCCCAACCTGTGTACCCCTTTCGTCCACAGCAGGAGCCCGTAGCCATGAGCATCGCCTACGACTGGGACCTGATCGAACGCTTGCTGCACGAAGTGCAGAACGGCGCCGGTCACAGCTTCACGCCCCGCCCCTATGCCGAGCAGCATGCTGCTGCACTGGCCGCCAAGGGTGAGCCGGTGGGTGACGTGGATCACCTGAAAACCCGTGCATGCGAGTTTGAAAAGCTGCTATTTGAGCGCGGATTCATTGAATGCCGGCCTGAAGAGGACGGCGGCAATGGCGAAAACTTCGTCCTGACCGAACGCGGCTCGCGCTTGATGAGCCTGATCGACAGCAGCATCCCCGGCTTCGAGCACCCGCGCCAGGTGCTGGATGAGCAGGAGGATGCGCTGGACGAAACGACGTTCGAACGGGTATCTGCGAAGGCACAGATTGCTTGAGGTCGTTTTAAGGCTGGCAAGTGCAGCGTTCGAAACCCGATAATCGGTAGCCTCTGAACGCTGCCGAGCCTTGCCCATGCCTACGATCACCCCAGAGGCCCGCTTATGAGCGCGGTCCGCAAGAACCCTGACGCCTTTGCCTTCCAGGTAATGCTGGGCCTTTGCCTGATCTGGGGCTGCCAGCAGGTACTGATCAAGACTGCTGCCGTCGACATCGCGCCGGTGATGCAGGCAGCCCTGCGCAATGGCATTGCCGCTGTGCTGGTAGGCCTGATGCTGTGCTGGCGGGGTGGCTGGGAGCAGGTCGGCAGTACCTGGCGCGCAGGGTTGGTGGCGGGCGGGCTGTTCGGGGTGGAGTTTCTGTTCATTGCCGAAGGGCTGAAACTGACCTCGGCGGCGCACATGTCGGTATTCCTCTATACCGCGCCGGTATTTACCGCCTTGGGCCTGCATTTTCGTCTACCCAGTGAACGCTTGCGGCTGCTGCAGTGGCTGGGCATTCTGCTGGCCTTCGGCGGCATTGCCATGGCCTTTGCCGGTGGCACTTCGTTCGAGCACATGGACAGCCGCACCTTGCTGGGAGATGCCTTTGGCGTGATCGCCGGGCTGGCCTGGGGCGCGACCACGGTGGTGGTGCGTTGTTCACGGCTATCGGAGGCGCCGGCGACCTTGACCCTGTTCTATCAGCTGGCGGTCGGTTTTGCCGGGCTGCTGCTGATCGCCCTGCTCAGCGGGCAGATCGGCGCGGTGTCGCTGACGCCGCTGGCGATGGGCAGTGTATTGTTCCAGGGGATTGTGGTGTCGTTCATCAGCTACCTCACCTGGTTCTGGTTGCTGCGCAAATACCTGGCCTCGAACCTCGCGGTGTTTTCCTTCATTACCCCGTTGTTTGGGGTGACCTTTGGCGTTTTGCTGCTGGATGAGCCGCTCAGTGCGAATTTCGTGGTGGGGGCGTTGATGGTGTTGTTGGGTGTGATCCTGGTCAGTGCCGAGCCTTGGGTGAAACAACAATTGCGGCGGTTGGTAGGGTGATGTGTTGCCTGTACCTGCTCAGGATGCAACCTTGGCCTGACAGGCGCTTCCTTGCTGTGCGTTACCCGGCAACTGGACCAACACGCCCGCCACCGCCAGCCCGCCCGCCGCCAGCATCAATGCCGGTTGCAGCCCGCCACTGTAATGGCTGCTGACCGCCGCCAGCAGGGGCCCGCTCAACTGCCCCAGGGCAAAGCACGCTGTCAGCAGCCCGGCATTGCGTTGTGTGGCATGCGGTGCCAGCTCCCGCGAGCGCTGCATCACCAGTTGCATGCAGGCCAGGAACGGCCCGCCACACAGCACCACTCCCAGCGCCAACCCGATACCCCCGCCCATCAGGCAGGCCAGCACGCCAAGCCCTTGCAACCACAAGGTGGCGGTGAGCCAGGTCGAGGTGCGGCCACCACGGCGCAGGCTCACCAGCATCACCCCCAGCGCTGCCGACAGGCCAAACGCCGGCCAGAACAGGTCGGCCATCCATTGCCCGCGAAACTGCTGGTTGGCCATCTGTGAGAGGAAGGTGGCTGGCAGGATGTAGCCCACGCCGTACAGCGCGTATACCAGCCCCAGGCGGCCAATGCCGACGCTGCGGGTCGGGCCCGGGTGCGAGGGCGATGAGGTTGGCGCAGCTTGCAGAACGCGTGGCAACCAAGGCCGCACGGCCAGCAGCATCACCAGCGCGGCCACGGCATAGATCAGCCACAGTGCTGCCGAGCCCAGCCCAGCCAAGTGCGCCACCAGTGCCAACAGGCCGGTCACGGCGATGCCCAGGCCGGGCCCTGCAAACACCAGGGCACCCAGCCGTTGGTGGTTGTGCGCGTTGGCCACCTGTTGGCTGAGGCTGGTGATCATCACCAGCACCCAGGCACTGGTCACGCCGGTGCCAAAGCGCAGCAGCAGGTGGCTCCAGAACCCGTCGGCGGCCCATGAGGCCAGGGTCAGCAGCACGCACAGCCACAGCCCCCCATGCAGGCGCAGGCGCACCTGGCCGGGTGAGCGGGCGAACATGGCGTCCACCGCGCCAATGAAATAGCCCAGGTAGTTGGCGGCCGCGACCAGCCCGGCGACCGTCAGGTCGAACTGGCCTTCGGCGATCAGTTGTGGCAGTTGCGGGGTGAGGGCAAAACGGCCTATGCCCATGGCCATCATCAGCGCCACGGCGCTGGCGAGCAGTTGAATGAGGGGCGACATGACAGGTCTCCTGCACGGATGTAAGCGATGACTGGCAGGTTAGGGTGGTTTCATTTTCAATAAAATTGAATAATGATGATCAAGTTGTTCTGTTTTGGAGAATGCTGTGGAATTCAGCCAGCTGCGTATCTTCCAGGCCGTGGCCGAGGAAGGCTCGGTCACCCGTGCCGCCGAACGCTTGCACCGTGTGCCATCGAACCTCTCGACGCGTTTGCGCCAGCTTGAGGAGCAACTGGGTGTCGAGTTGTTCCTGCGTGAGCGCCAGCGCTTGCAGCTGTCGCCGGCCGGCAAGGTGCTGCTGGAGTACGCCAACCGCCTGTCGGCCTTGCGCGACGAGGCGCTGGCCGCTGTGCGCGGCGGCCAGCCAGCCGGTGACTTCGTGCTGGGGACCATGTACAGCACGGCGGCGACCCACCTTCCGGCGTTGCTCGCGCGTTATCACCAGGCTTACCCCGCAGTGAACCTGCAGGTGCGCGCAGCGCCCAGCGGCGAGCTGCTTGAAGGCCTGCTTGGCCACACACTGGACGCTGCCTTGGTAGATGGCCCGCCGAGCCTGGCCGGGCTGGATGGCGTGCCGCTGTGCGAAGAGCAGCTGGTGCTGATCACCAGCCCCGAGCACCCAGCGGTGCACACTGCCAAGGATGTGGCGGGCAAGGCGGTGTTCACCTTCCGCCAAGGCTGTTCTTACCGGATGCGCCTGGAGGCGTGGTATGCACATGCCCACACGCCCATGGGCCGGGTGATGGAGATCGAGTCGTACCAGAGCATGCTGGCCTGCGTGATCGCCGGTGCAGGCGTGGCGATGATGGCCCAGTCGATGCTCGACAGCCTGCCTGGGCGCACCCAGGTAAGGGTGCACCCGCTGCAGGCACCTTTCGATCAGGCGGTCACCTGGCTGATGTGGCGCCAGGGTATGCGTGGGGCGAATTTGCAGGCGTGGATCGACCTGCAACAAAGCGAAACGATTAACCAGTCGTCGGAATGCGCCGCTACGGCTTGATCCGCGTCAAAATGGCCCTTATCTGTAAGAGCATAGGCATGCGTAATACAGGACATCAGGCTATGATCTGTATGAAACATCCCAGGATTGATTCGCCGTGAGGCTGACCCGTCAAGGGGGCATTATGAATAAACCACTGTCCAACTGGCTCCACGACCTGGCGGTCGCCCTGGGGCTGATTCCACCACCCTTGCAGCCGGTGCCGATCCCGACTGACGAAGAGCAGCGCAAACGCCAACCGCGTCGTCGCTGATATAAGACAAAGGCCGCAGCCCCTGGGTGGGTGCTGCGGCCTTTTTTTGTGTCTTGGAGTTTATTGTTATCTCTTCTGGCCCTATCGCCGGCAAGCCAGCTCCCACAGTTACTGCGCAAGCCTCAGGCCCTGTGCATTTTTGGTGGTAGCTGGCTTGCCGGCGATAGAGCCGCTTCAGGCTAATGGTCAGGCCAGATTCACCGCACCGACTGGTTTGCGCGACATCAGGCTAACCGCTACGAAGCTCACCAAGCCGATCGCCAGGCTGTAGTAGATCGGCGTGTTGGCTTCCAGCCCGTCCTTGAACATGAAAAGCAGCGCGGTGGCAAAGCCCAGCGACATGCTGGCAATCGCGCCGGCGGTGGTCGCACGCTTCCAGAAGATCGCCCCGATCAGCGGGATCAGCATGCCGCCGACCAGCAGGTTGTAGGCCAGGGTCAGTGCGTTGATCACATCGTTCACCATCAGCGCGATGCCCAGCACCACCAGGCCGGTGAGCAGGGTGAACAGGCGGCTCATGCCCAGGCTCGACTGCTTGCCGCCACGCAGCTTGGGCAGCAGGTCTTCGGTCACGGTGGTCGAGGCGGCCAGCAGGCCGGCACTGGCGGTGGACATCATGGCTGCCAGGGCTGCGGCCATCAGCAGGCCACGGATGCCATCGGGCAGGGTGCTTTTGATCATCTCGGCAAAGGCGTTGTTCGGGTTGGCCAGGTCGGGCATCAGCACATGCGCGGCCATGCCGATGGCGGCGCAGGCCAGGCCGTACACCACACAGTACACACCGGCAACGGTACCGGCACGCTGGCAGACCTTTTCATCACGGGCGGTGAACACCCGCTGCCAGATATCCTGGCCGATGAGGATGCCGAAGAAGTAGATCAGGAAGTAGGTGATGATGGTGTCCCAGCCAATGGTGGTCAGCTGGAAGCTGGCCGCTGGCAGTTTGGCCACCAGGGTGTCCCAGCCACCGGCCTTGTACAGGCACACCGGCAGCAGGATGAACATCAGGCCGACGGTCTTGATCACGAACTGGACGATGTCGGTCAGGGTCAGCGACCACATGCCGCCAATGGTGGAGTACAGCACCACCACACCGCCGCCGAGCAGCAGCGAAGCCCAGAACGGCAGGTCCAGCAGCACCTGCAATACGGTGGCCATGGCCAGTGTCGAGGTGACCCCGATCATCAGCGCGTAAGCCAGCATGATCACGGCACTGGCCTGGCGTGCGGTGGGGTTGTAGCGTTGCTCAAGCACCTGGGTCACGGTGAAGATGCGCAGGCGCAGCAACGGTTTGGCCAGGAACAGGTTGATGGCGATGATGCCCAGGCCCAGGGCTGCGCACAGCCAGAAGCCGGAGATGCCGTGAACGTAGCCCAGGCGCACGGTGCCGACGGTGGAAGCGCCACCGAGCACGGTGGTGGCCATGGTGCCCATGTACAGCACCGGGCCGAGGTTGCGCCCGGCTACCAGGTAGTCTTCATGGGTTTTTGCGCGCCGCATGCCATACCAGCCAAGCCCGAGCATGCCGGCGGTATAGATCATTACAACAATGATGTCCAAGGCCATTGGGGGTCTCCCGATTATCTTTATTATGGCGAGATCGACCACGCGGGCGGCTTACGGCGCCCGGCGGTCTTGTCGTGTTGTTGGCGGGCCTCTGTGGCCCTCCCTCATGGCTCCTGCCGGGGTGTAGCGGTATTAACGACGCACGACGCCTGGTAGCACGCAGAGCATTTCGAACAGCAGGTTGGCGCCGAGCAGCGAGGTGTTGCCGGTGGTGTCGTAAGGCGGGGAGACTTCGACGAGGTCACAGCCGATCAGGTCCAGGCCGTGGCAGCCGCGAATGATCTCCATCGCCTGGATGGTGGTCAAGCCGCCGATTTCCGGAGTGCCGGTACCGGGCGCCCAGGCCGGGTCGATGCCGTCGATGTCGAACGACAGGTAAACCGGGCCGCCGCCGACCTTTTCCCGTACTTCGGCCATCAGTGGCTCCAGCGATTTGTGCCAGCACTCTTCGGCCTGAACCACGCGGAAGCCCTGGCGGCGGCTCCAGTTGAAGTCATCGGCGGTGTAGCCCTGGGCGCGCAGGCCGATCTGTACCACGCGGTCGCAATCAAGCAGGCCTTCTTCCACGGCGCGGCGGAAGGTGGTGCCGTGGGCGATCTTCTCGCCGAACATGTGGTCGTTGACGTCGGCGTGGGCATCGATGTGCACCAGGCCGATCTTGCCGTGCTTCTTGTGCAGCGCACGCAGGATCGGCAGGGTGATGGTGTGGTCGCCGCCCAGGGTCATCGGGATGACGTTGTGCTCGACGATCTCGTCATACGCTTCTTCGATGATGCGCACGGCGTCCAGCAGGTTGAAGGTGTTGATCGCCACGTCACCAATGTCGGCCACCGACAGCGAGTCGAACGGAGCGGCACCGGTGGCCATGTTGTACGGGCGGATCATCACCGATTCGGCGCGGATCTGCCGTGGGCCGAAGCGGGTGCCGGAGCGCAGCGAGGTACCGATGTCCAGGGGCACGCCGATGAAGGCAGCATCCAGGCCTTGGGCACTTTGCAGGTGGGGGAGACGGAGCATGGTGGCGATGCCGCCGAAACGCGGCATTTCGTTGCCGCCCAGTGGTTGGTGGAGAGTCTTGTCCACGGTGGGCCTCATCAGTCGGTCGATTGTTTTGTTTGTTCGAACCTGTGCCGCCGCGCGCCTTTCAAGTGTGGTTTTGCCGGCGGGCAGGGACATTTCGGCCAAGTCTGCTCAAGGTAGTGCCGCGGAAGAATCGCTACCGACAAATACTTAGTTCAGGAATTTCTGAACTAAAGGCCGGCAGAGCGGTTAGACTGCGCGTAAATACCCTTGCGGAACCGTTGCACCATGGCCTCGACATTGCCTGACCTGAAACTGCTGCGCATCTTCATCAGCGTGGCGCGCCACCAGGGCTTCGCCAACGCGCAGCGCGAGCTGAACCTGTCGACCTCGGCCATCAGCACCTACATGAGCCAGTTGGAAGGCGCACTGGGGATCGTGCTGTGCCACCGCGGCCGTGGCGGTTTCAGCCTGACCAGCAAAGGCGAGCTGTTCCACCAGGAAACCCTGCGGCTTCTGGCCGAACTGGATGGCTTCGAGCAGTATGCCGCTGCCCTCAAGGGCGAGTTGCGTGGCACCCTCAACCTCGGGGTCATCGACTCCACGGTCGGTGACAGGGCCTTGCCGCTGGCCGAAGCCATCGGCGCCTACAGCCAGGAGCACCCGGCGGTGCACCTGCACTTGTCGGTGTCCAGCCCTTACGAGCTGCAACTGGGTGTGCAGGACAATCGCCTGGACCTGGCCATTGGTGCGTTCTCCTCGCGCATGAGCGGCCTGCTTTACCAGCCGTTGTACCGTGAACAGCACTGGCTGTACTGCAGCAGCCGCCACCCGTTGTATAACGAGCGGCGCATCCCCGAGCAGGTGGTGACCCAGCAGCGCATGGTCGGGCGTGGTTACTGGAGCCAGGCCGAGCTGGCCCGGCATGGCTTCAAGCACAGCGCGGCGACGGTGGAGAGTATGGAAGCGCAGTTGATCCTGATCCTTTCCGGGGCCTATATCGGCTACCTGCCCGAGCACTACGCCCAGGCCTGGGTCGACAAGGGCGACTTGCGCGTGCTGTCGCCGTCGACCTTCGGCTACCAGGCACCGTTTTCGCTGATCATTCGCCGTGGGCGTAGCCGTGAACCCTTGATCCAGACCTTCCGCGACCTGCTCAAAAGCCAGCTGAACGTGGGCTGAGACGCGACACCCTCATGCATTCCGTCGGGCGGTGTTAAATTCCGGTAAAAGCTGACCGCTAACCTGATAGCGCTCTGCTACATATCAACTTGCGCTGATGATTTTTCCCTTAGTTCATCCTGCAAGGATCGCCCAGATGCGCATGAATTTGCCCGTCACTGAGCACGAAAGAACTTTCTCCAGCGATCAACGCCTGATTTCCACGACTGACCTCAACAGCCGCATCACTTACTGCAACGAAGCCTTCGTGGCGATCAGCGGGTTTACCTACGACGAGCTGGTCGGCCAACCCCACAACCTGGTGCGCCACCCGGATATGCCGCCATCGGTGTTCGGGCATATGTGGGAGACGATCAAGCAGGGCAAACCGTGGATGGGTGTGGTCAAGAACCGGGCGAAGAACGGCGACTATTACTGGGTCAGCGCCTATGTCACCCCGATTTACGAGCAGGGCCGCATCAATGGCTATGAGTCAGTGCGCTCGGTGCCCACGCGTGAGCAGATCCGGCGCGCCGAAGCGCTGTATGCGCGCCTGCGTGCCGACCGTGCTGCGGTGCCGTGGGCCGCGCGGCTCGGGCATGGGTTGGGCCATGGCTGGCCGCTGATCGGCGCGGGCCTGCTGTCGGCGGCCGGTTACCTGTGGCTGCCGCCCTATGCAGCGCTTGGGATCCTGATGGCCAGCCTGCTGTTGGCCTGGTACCTGGTCGAGCACCGGCAGAACCAGGCTATCCGCCGCACGTTGGCCGAGCACCCCAAAGCCTTCACCAGCCCGTTGGTGGCGCTGACCTATAGCGACAACCCGGGCCTGCTGGGCCAGCTTGACCTGGCCATCATCAGCGAGGAAGCGCGCCTGCAAACGGCCCTGACCCGCCTGGTGGACGCCGGGGTCGGGGTGAAGTCGCGGGCTGCGCAGTCGTCCGATCTGTCCGATGCCCAGGCGCAGATGCTCGACCGCCAGCGCAGCGAGACCGACCAGTCGGCCACGGCCATTGCGCAGATGGCGGCGACCATCCAGCAGGTCACGCACAACGTGCAAAGCACGGCGCATGCGGCCGGCGATGCCGATCAGCTGGCGCAGCAGGGCAGCGAGCTGGCGCTGCAAAGCCTTAAAGCCATGGGCAGCATGAGTGATGCCGTCAACGACATTGGCCAGGCGGTCAATGCGCTGGCCGAGCAGACTCAGTCCATCGGCAGCGTGGTCGATGTGATTACCTCTATTGCCGAGCAGACCAACCTGTTGGCGCTCAACGCTGCCATCGAGGCGGCACGCGCAGGTGAGCAGGGGCGGGGGTTTGCCGTGGTGGCCGATGAAGTGCGTTCGCTGGCCCAGCGTACCCGCGCATCCACCGATGAGATTCACCACATCATTGCCTCGTTGCGCGCAGGAGCAGAGCGGGCGGTGAGCACCGCCAACCGGGGTGAACAGATCTCGCGGGACAGCGTGCACAGCGTCGAGGCGGTGCAGGCGGCCTTGAGCGGGATTGCCCAGGCGGTCAGCCGCATCACCGGCATGAGCCAGCAGATGGCGACGGCGTCGGAGCAGCAGAGCCATGTGGCCGAGGACATCAACCAGCAGATCGTGAGGATTGCCCAGCTGTGTGACCAGAGTGCCGGGCAGGCCAGGCAGGGGGCAGAAATCAGCCAGGACCTGGAGCGCATGGCGGAGTACCTGCACAGCCTGGCAGAGCGCTTCAACCGCTGAGATCGCTGGGGCCGCAGCACGCTGCTCCTACAAAGGCATCGCGATCTCCTGTAGGAGCAGCCTTGTGCTGCGAATGGCCCGCAAAGCGGGCCCCGGTTCTGTGGCAAACTGTTCCCGCCAAGGAGAACCCCATGCCCAGACCCCGCTGCGAGCGCTGCCAGCGCCCGCTCGACCATTGTCTCTGCCCACTGATCCCCGCGCTCGACAGCCGCACCCGCGTCATCCTGCTGCAGCACCCCAGTGAAACCGCCCATGCCCTGAACACTGCGCGCCTTGCTGCCCTTGGGCTGAACAATGCCGAGCTACGGGTAGGCGAGGTTTTCGATGACCTGGCTGAATGGCTGGCAACGCCTGGTTATCGGCCGGCCCTGCTGTTCCCGGGCGATGACGCTCAGGTGCTGACGGCCTATGGCAAGGTCGATGACACGCCGTTGCTGCTGATCGTGCCCGACGGCACCTGGCGCAAGGCGCGCAAGCTGCTGTACATGAACCCGCTACTGGAGGGGTTGCCGCGGGTAACGCTGGGGGCAGTCGCACCTTCGCGTTATCGGCTGCGCAAGGCGCCGGAGGCGGGGGCACTGTCGACTATCGAGGCGGTGGTGGGGGCTTTGAATGCGCTGGAGCAACCGGCCTGCTTCGATGCACTGCTGGCGCCGTTCGAGGCGTTGATCGAGGGGCAGATCAGGGCCATGGGGGTGGAGACGTTCCAGCGCAACCACGGGGTCGAGTGAGGGCCGGGGGCTGCTTTGCAGCCCATTCGCAGCACAAGGCTGCTCCTACAGAAGACCCCGCAAAGGGCGGCATGCGCGCAACGCTTGTGGGAGCGGCCTTGTGTCGCGATGGGCCGCAAAGCGGCCCCAAAATCTAAAGCCGATCAACGCATCTCAGGCAAACGCGCCTCGGTACGCACCTCGGTGGTAGCCAGCGCCTCTGGCGGCAGCGA
The DNA here is from genome assembly GCF_046534675.1 of Pseudomonas sp. SIMBA_067. NCBI lineage: Bacteria > Pseudomonadati > Pseudomonadota > Gammaproteobacteria > Pseudomonadales > Pseudomonadaceae > Pseudomonas > Pseudomonas sp. SIMBA_067. Next base: position 80,010 of record NZ_JAWRYH010000015.1, read on the forward strand.
AATACGCTGTTTGCTCAGCAGCTCACCCATGGTCGCCAGCACGCGGTAGCGCGAGAACTCCTCGGTGTAGCGTACTTCGGTGTAGCGACGGTCGGCGTTGTACAGCTCGTTCTCACTGTCCAGCACGTCCAGCAGGGTACGCTGGCCCAGACCGAACTGGTCCTGGTAGGCGGCACGCACGCGCTTGGTGGTCTCGGCGTATTCACGCGCGGTCGGCAGCTGCTTGCTGGCGTTGTTCATGGCGTTCCACGCCAGGCTCAGGTTTTCGGTCAGCTCACGCAGGGCGTTGTTGCGGATGTCCAGGGCCTGGTTGATCTTGTGCGCGTCAGACTGCAGGCGGGCCTTGTCGCTGCCGCCGCGGAACAGGTTGTAGTTCATCTCTACGCCGGCCTGCCAGTCGTTGTTGTTGTGGCCTTTTTCGCCGCCGGTGTTGTTGTTGGCACCGGTTGCCAGAATGGCGTCGAAGCGCGGGTAGAAGGTCGACTTGCCAACTTCGTATTGCTGCTCGGCGGCGTTGACGTCAGCCTGGGCAGATTTGATGTAAGGGTTGTTCTGGCGCATGCTGTCGCGCGCGCCGTCGAGGGTCTCAGGCACCTCGCCCTTGATGCTCGCCGGGCTTTCCAGCTCGTCCGGTGCACGGCCGACAACGCTGAAGAAGTTGGCTTCGGCATCGGCCAGGTCGACTTCGGCGGTGTCCAGGTTGTTTTCCGCCAGGGCGCGACGTGCGCGGGACTGGTCAAGGTCGGCGGTGCTGCCGACGCCGCGCTCGTTACGCAGGCCGATCTGGTCGTTGACGCGCAGGTGGGCTTGCAGGTTGTTCTTGGCCAGGGTCACCAGCTCGCGGCGCTTGAGCACTTCCAGGTACACCTCGGTCGCACGCAGGGCAACATCCTGGGCAACGGCCTGGGTGTAGTAGGCGCGGGAGGTGGACACCGCTTCGGTGCGGCCCACTTCGTTCGAGGTGTTGAAACCGTCGAAAATCATCTGCCGCAAGCGCAGCTCGGACTGGGTGTAGTTGAGGGTTTCCTTGTTGTGGTTACCCTCGGCACGGGTGGTAGCGTTGTCCGAACGCTGGCGGCCATAGCCAGCAACCAAATCCACGGAAGGGTAGTAGCCACCACGCGCAAACTTGACGTCTTCATCGGCCGACAGCTTGCTGTTGCGATTGGAGCTGACCTGCGGGTGGTAGTCCACGGCGCTCTGGACGGCCTCGGTGATCGACATCGCCTGTACGTTGGCACTTGCCAGGGCCAACAGTAGTGCACTGGTGATGGGGTTCAAAACGCGCATGGGTACATCTCCCTGATCCTGGAATTGATCCTGCTGCTCGCCAAAAAAATGACGATAAAGTTATCGCGTATAGTGTTGCAGGTTTTTAACAACACAGCTAAGTACATTCAACGCGATAGATAAGAAGATTTATTCATATCAAATTGCCATATAAGACGTATATTGTCTAACAATGACGACAAAACATGTCGAAGGCGAGCGAGCAATAAGCCTCGAAAGCCAGTATTTACAAGGCTTTTGTGCGGTTCCAGAACCATTTCGGATAAAGAAAACGTCAGTTAGGCGAAAGTGATATTTGGCGACAAAAAAATGTCACTTTCGCTTGTGAAGGGTTTTCTGTCTGACGATATACAGGCTTACCAGCACGGCGCTGGTCAACATGAAGGCGCGCGCCCAGAACAGGGGCACCAGATAGCACGACAGGCCGATGCTGGCCCACATCAGGCCGATGGCGTAGACCTTGCCCTTGAGGGGGATGCCTTCACCACTAAGGTAGTCGCGGATCCACGGCCCGAGCTTCGGGTGATGGACCAGCCAGTGGTGAAAGCGCGGCGAGCTGCGGGCAAAGCAGGCCGCCGCCAATAGCAGGAACGGGGTGGTGGGCAATACCGGAAGGAAAATCCCCAACACCCCCAGCGCAACGCTGAGCCAGCCGATGGCCAGCAGCAGGTAGGGCACAGGCGACTTAGTGGTGGCGTGGCTTGAGCAGCGCCGGTTTTTCGTCAGGAGCGTGCAGCAGCAGGAACAGTGCGCTCAGCGCCTCGGGGATCTGTACGATCATGTCGTCCTGCAGGTTGGCGTTGCTGGCGATGTCAGCGAACTCTGGCTGTTCGTCGAACAGGCCCGAGCCAACCATGATCGGCAGCAGCATCTCGCTGACTTCTTCTTCGGCGTTCTCGAACCAGGCCTCTTCACGCAGGAACACGCCTTCCATGAAGCCGATGCACCAGCCGCGCAGGTCAGAATCGTCCGGCTCGTCGGTCAGGTCGAGGTCGCATGGCAGGTCGAATTCTTCGTCGCTGGCCAGCTGGCGGGCAATGTGCGCTTTCAACGCCACCAGGGTGGCTTCGATTTCGGTGCGCTGGGCCTCGCTGGCGTAGTGCGGCTCTTCGGCGAACAGGGCATCGATCCATTCGCGCTCGGGCACGTCTTCGGCGTTGATCGACAGGGCGGTGAGGTAGCCGTGGGCGGCGACGTAGTCCAGCGCCTCTTCGTGCAGCTCGTCGGCGTCGAGGAAGGCTTGCAGGCGGGTCAGTTGCTCGGCGAAGGACATTACAGGGCTACCTTGGGGAATAAACGATACCGAATTCTAGCACCAAGCAAGGGTAGCGGGGTAAAGGGAACGTCTATCGCCGTGGTGCCCTGTGCGGTGCAGTGCTGCGGTATACTCCGCGATTTTTCATCCAGGGGCAGATTTTATCGGCGCCTGGCAAAAACCGCTTACGCATTTGGCGTGTGCGGAGCGGGTTTTTCGTCCAGCCTGTATCCAGGATGGTACGGCGATTTGTGGAGTTGCACATGCTCGAACAGGCTCAGCGCGTTCTCAAGGACATTTTCGGCTACGACAGTTTCCGTGGGCGCCAGGCAGCAATCATCGAATGCGTGGCCAATGGCGGCGACGCCTTGGTGCTGATGCCCACCGGTGGCGGCAAGTCGCTGTGTTTCCAGGTGCCGGGGCTGCTGCGCCCGGGCCTGACGGTAGTGGTCTCGCCGCTGATTGCGCTGATGGACGACCAGGTCGCCACGCTGGACGAACTGGGTGTATCGGCCGCCGCGCTGAACTCGACCCTGACGGCGGAGCAGCAGCGTGAACTGGCCGGGCGCCTGCGCCGTGGCGAAGTGAAGATGCTGTACCTGGCGCCCGAGCGCCTGGTGCAGCCGCGCATGCTCGACTTCCTGCGCGAGCTGGACATCTCGCTGTTTGCCATCGACGAGGCGCACTGCGTGTCGCAATGGGGCCACGATTTCCGTCCCGAATACCTGCAACTGGGGCAGTTGGCCGAGCTGTTCCCACATGTGCCGCGCATCGCGCTGACCGCCACCGCCGACATGCGAACCCGCGAAGAGATCGTCCAGCGCCTGCACCTGCAAGGCGCCGAGCGCTTCCTGTCGAGCTTCGACCGGCCGAACATCTTCTACCGCATCGTACCCAAGGAAGCGCCGCGCAAGCAGCTGATGGCCTTCCTCGGCGAGCGCCGCGGCAACGCCGGCATTGTCTACTGCCTGTCGCGCAAGAAGGTCGACGAAACCGCTGCCTTTCTTTGTGAACAGGGCTTCCCGGCATTGCCGTACCACGCTGGCCTGGCCGCCGAGACCCGTTCGGCCAACCAGCACCGCTTCCTCAACGAGGAAGGGCTGATCATGGTCGCCACCATTGCCTTCGGCATGGGCATCGACAAACCCAACGTGCGCTTCGTTGCCCACCTCGACCTGCCCAAGTCGCTTGAGGCCTATTACCAGGAAACCGGCCGTGCCGGCCGTGACGGCCTGCCATCCGATGCCTGGATGGCCTACGGCCTGCAAGACATGGTGATGCTCAAGCAGATGCTGCAGAACTCCGAAGGTGACGAGCGCCACAAGCGCATCGAGCAGCACAAGCTCGACGCCATGCTGGCGCTGTGCGAAGAAACCCGCTGCCGTCGCCAGTCGCTGCTGGCCTATTTCGACGAAACCCTCGAACAGCCGTGCGGGCATTGCGACAACTGTGTCGACAACATCCAGACCTGGGACGCCACCGAGCCGGCCCGTCAGGCACTGTCGGCGGTGTTCCGTACGGGCCAGCGCTATGGCGTGGGCCACCTGGTCGATGTGCTGCTGGGCAAGGACAACGAGAAGGTGCGCAATTTCGGCCACGAGAAGCTGTCGGTGTTCGGCGTCGGCAAGGGCCTGGCCGAGGTCGAATGGCGTTCGCTGTTCCGCCAACTGGTGGCGCGCGGCCTGGTCGACATCGACCTGGAAGGCTACGGCGGGCTGCGCCTGTCCGACAGCTGCCGGCCGCTGCTGCGCGGCGAGGTGACCTTGCAGCTGCGTCGCGACCTCAAGCCGCAGACCACGGCCAAGTCCTCGTCGTCCGGGGGGGGCAGCCCTGCCAGCCAGTTGGTGCGTGCCGAAGAGCGCGAGCTGTGGGAAGCGCTGCGTACCCTGCGGCGCAAGCTGGCGGAGGAGCACAGTGTGCCGCCCTATGTCATCTTCCCCGACTCGACGCTGCTGGAAATGCTGCGCAGCCAGCCGGTCAGCCTCAGCGACATGGCCCAGGTCAGCGGTGTGGGCGCGCGCAAGCTGGAACGCTACGGCCAGGCGTTCCTCGAAGTGCTGAACAGCAGCGGTGGCACCGAAGAGGCGCCGAAAGTGGTGCTCGACCTGCGCCACGAACTGGTCAGCCTGGCCCGGGCCGGCATGACCCCGGCCCAGATCGCCGGGCAGCTCAACTGCAGCGAGAAGAACGTGTATAGCCTGCTGGCCGAGGCGCTGGGCCGCCAGGAGCTGAGCCTCGACCAGGCCCTCGACCTGCCGGAAGACCTGCTGATGGAAGTGCAGGATGCCTTCCTGGATGGCGAGGGCGAGCTGCCGCCGGTGTCGGCCATTGCGCCGCAGTTTGCGGGCCGTGTGCCGGAGGGTGTGCTGTATTGCGTGCGTGCGGCGCTGGCGGCCGAGTTCGAGATGTGACCGGCAGCCGGATCGAGGGCAGAACCGCCATCTGCTGACCTTTGTCATGCTTTTTGACGATTATCGAACAATGAAGGGTGCGCGAGCCTTGCCTCGTGGGGCGGGGCATGGTTAGCTGCCTAATAATTAGATCTGTTCAATGAGTTGCCTATGCCCCTGACCGACAACCAACACCGCTTCGGCATGCAGCTGGCCCAGATGTCCCGGGGCTGGCGTGCCGAGCTGGACCGCCGCCTGGCCGGGCTGAACCTGTCCCAGGCGCGCTGGCTGGTGTTGCTGCACCTGGCGCGGTTCGAAGAAGCCCCCACCCAGCGTGAGCTGGCCCAGAGCGTGGGCGTCGAAGGCCCGACCCTGGCGCGCCTGCTCGACAGCCTGGAAGCCCAAGGGCTGGTGCGCCGGCAGGCCGTGTTAGAAGACCGGCGAGCCAAGAAGATTTTGCTGTGCCCGCCGGCCAAGCCGCTGATCGACCAGATCGAAACCATCGCCAATCAACTGCGGGTGGAGCTGTTTACCGGGGTGGACGAGGCAGAGTTGCAGGTGTGCATGCGCGTGCATGCCACGATCCTGGCCAACCTCGAGAAGTCCTGAGGGCCCCTGGGGCTGCTGGGCAGCCCCGACGACTCAGAAGGTATGCCCAAGGTTCAGGTACACCGCCTGCTCGTGCGCACTGTTAGTGCCATAGCTGAAGTTCAGCGGCCCCAGCGGCGTCTCCAGCCCCAGGAAGATGCTCGCCGCATTGATGTAGCCACTGTCGAACTCGTTGTCGTTGTTCCACACGCGCCCACGCTCCAGCGACCCGCCAATGTACAGCGGGAAGTCCAGCGGTACGTAGGCCCGTGGCGTCAGCCTGCGGTAGTAAACCATGCGCAGCAGGCTCACGTTCTGCCCCGATACCGAGTCCTGCCGGAAGCCTGACAGCTCACGCGCCCCACCCATCACGAAGCTCGATGTCACCACTTCGGTGTCATCCAGCGTGCGCCCGTAGCGCCCGCCCAGCACGAACGTGTTCGGCCCGCTGCTGATGGCCTTGTCCAGGTTGAACAGCCACTGCCGGTAATCCTGGTCAGAGTCCAGCGACTTGTCGTACTTGCGCAAGGTCAGGCTGATGTCCTCACCGCTGTGCGGGAAATACACGTTGTCGAGGGTGTCGAACGAGTATTTCAGCTCATAGAAGCCTTCATTGAAGCTGACCTTGGGCAGGTCCTGGTCGCCGATGCGCACTTCGGCCTCGCCCCAGGCCTTGCCCACGCCCAGGCGTACTTCACCGTTGGTGCCAATCTGCCGCCCGACGTTCAGGCCAAGGCCGTAGCGCTCCAGGCGGTACTCGGCGACGGGGTCGTTGTCCAGGGTGGCTTCGATATTCTGTGAGCTGACGTCCAGGTACGGCGCGATGAAGTAGCGCGAGCCTACGTCCAGCGGCTGGTAGAACTCGCTGTACAGTTCTTGCTGGTCGCCGATCTGGCCACGGGTCAGCCATTCGGCACCCAGGCTGTTGATGCCGTTGACCCGGTAGCTGGCGCCCAGGTTGAAGGCACTGTCACCGCGCAGGTCGTCTGACAGGTTCAGGCCCAGGCGCAGGTAGTCGGTGCCGCCGCGTCTACCGCGAGCGTTGATTACCAGGGTGTTGTCGTTGCCCTTGTGCACCACGCGGTACTGCACCCGGTCGAAGTAGTCCAGGCCGTACAGCGTGCCCATGTCGGTCTGCAGGCGGTCCAGCTCCAGCGGTGCGTCGATCGGCTGACGGATGTACGAGCGGATCACGTCGTCGCTGACCTTGGAGTCGTTTTCGATCCGGATCGCGGTGATTACCGGCGTGCGCTGGCGCGGCGAGCGGGCCACGGCCAGGCTGCTGTCGCCCTCGGGCTGGCGCAGGGCGGCAAGGCGTGGGTCGAGCAGCCGGGTGGCGCGGTAACCGGCGTCGATCATGTCCCGTGCACGGCCGAAGTCGGTCACGCCGAAGGCAGTCAGCGATGGCTGGATGAGGATGTCGTCACGGCGCAGGCTGGCCAGTTGTTCTTCCGAATTGCGCCGGGTCATCAGGGTGATCGACTGGTTGAGCACGTCGACCACGGTCAGTAATTGCTTGCGATCGCGCAGCGGGGTACCAATGTCGACCACGATGGCCAGGTCCACGCCCATTTCCCGGGCCACGTCCACGGGGATGTTGTCGACCATGCCGCCGTCCACCAGCAGGCGGCCGTCCAGTTCGACCGGGGCGAACACGGCGGGGATCGACATGCTGGCACGGATTACCTGAGGCAGGTGACCGCGGCGGAATACCACTTTTTCGCCGCTGGCGATGTCGGTGGCCACCGCACGGAAGGGGATGGGCAGTTTGTCGAAGTCGCGGGTGTCGGCGGTGTGCGCCAGTTTGCTTTCCAGCAGCAGTGACAGGTTCTGGCCCTGGATTACCCCCAGCGGCAGGCCCAGGCTGCCGTCGTCACGAAAGCTGAGCTTCTGCTTGACCAGGAAGTCGCGGTCATCCTGCTTGCGCCGGAACGGCACGTCCTTGCGCGGCGGGGCATCGGACAGCGCCTGTTGCCAGTCGAGGGTGGTGGCGAGTTTTTCCAGCTCTTCGACACTGTAGCCCGATGCATACAGCCCGCCGACCACTGCGCCCATGCTGGTGCCGGCGATGGCGTCGATGCGCACGCCCTGTTCTTCCAGGGCTTTGAGCACACCAATGTGGGCCAGGCCACGGGCCGCGCCGCCCGACAACACCAGGCCGACCTTTGGCCTGGCAGATTCGGCGGCGATGGCCGTAAGCGAGGTGAGAACAAGGATGAAACAGAACAGCAAACGGCGCATCGTGAGTCTCAAACCGTGGGCTAAAGACGGCTAGTATAAGCGGCCCCTGACCTGGAGATGCCTCAGCATGGCCGACAACAAGCCCGAAATCGTCATTACTTATTGCACCCAGTGCCAATGGCTGCTGCGCGCCGCCTGGCTGGCCCAGGAGCTGCTCAGCACCTTCACCGACGACCTTGGCCGGGTGGCGCTGGAGCCGGGTACCGGCGGCATCTTCCGCATCACTTGCAATGGCGTGCAGATCTGGGAGCGCAAGGCCGACGGCGGCTTCCCCGAAGCCAAGGTGCTGAAGCAGCGGGTGCGCGACCAGATCGACCCGCAGCGTGACCTTGGCCACAACGACCGCTGATCAGGCGCCCTCGGCCAGAGGCCGCTGCTTGGGCGGTTGCTCGGTGGCCATGCGGCTGGACAGCACGATGGCGAAGATGATCAGCGCGCCGCCCAGCAGCATGCGCAGGGTCGGGGTTTCGGCGAACACCGCCCAGGCCACGGCAATGCCGTAGACCGGCTCCATGCCGAACACCACGGCGGCGGTGCGCGCCTTGATCACTGCCAGGCTGGCGACGAACAGGCTGTGCGCCACGCCGGTACAGAAGATGCCGAGCAGGGCGATCCACAGCCAGTCCATGGTTGCCACGCCTGCCAGGCCGGGTGCTGCGAACGGCAGCAGGCACAGGCCTACCACCAGGTTCTGCCACAGTGCAGCCTGTACCGCTGGCAAACGCCCGGAGCCGGCGCGGTTGGTGAGGGACAGCAGCGAGAACAGCAACCCCGAAAACAGTGCCCAGAGCAGGCCGCCAGTGGCCTCGCTGGCCAGGTCGAAGGCCGGCGTGACCAGTATCAGACCGATGCTGACCAACAGTACCAGCACGGCCTCGTTGCGGCGGATGCGCTCGCGGAACAGCAAGCCTTCAAGGATGACGGTGAAGGCCGGGAAGCTGGCAAAGCCGAGGGTGGCGATGGCCACGCCGCCGACTTTGACGGCGATGAAGAAACTGACCCAGTGGCCGGCCAGCAGCACACCGCCGAGCAGCAGGCGGCGGATATCCTGGCTGCTCAGGCGTTGCCAGCCCGGGCCGGTCAGGCTGGCGAACAGGGCCAGGGCGAGTACGGCGAAGGCGGCGCGGCCGAAGACGATGATCGACGGGCTGGCGCTGGCGGCCAGTTTGCCGAAGACGCCGGTCAGGCCAAAGAACAGTGCGCCAATGTGCAGGGCGCCGAGGGCGGTGCGGTGGTTCATGGTGGTCCTTGCTCAAGATCTTTATCGACTTTGCCGGCCTCTTCGCAGCACAAGGCTGCTCCTACAGGGACTGTGCTTATTCTGTGGGAGCAGGCTTGTGCTGCGAAGAGGCCGGCACTGGCAAAGTGTAAAACCACAGGCCAACGATTTCTGTCGCAAGACTGCTGTCAGTTGTCGCCAGACTCTCGCCGCAGAGCCATTGGCGTACACCCGAACGCCCGCAACATCGCCGCTGAAAACGCACTCTGCGAGCCATACCCCACCTGCGCCGCAATTTCCCCCATCGGCAACAAGGTCTGCACCACCAGCCGCCGCGCCTTCAGCAACCGCCGCTGGCGGATGTAGTCCATCGGCGTCATCCCGCATTCCGCGATAAAACGCGCGTGCAGCCGGGCACTGGACAGCCCGGCCAGCCGCGCCAGGTCAGCCACCTGCAGTGGGTAGGCAGCATGTTGCTCGATGTGCGCATCGAACGCGGCATAAGGCAAGCGCTGGCTGGGGCGCACGTTGGCTGCCGCCGTTGGGTTCAGGCTGGCCAGCAACAGCGCTGCGCCTTGCCGGGCAATCAGCGGGTCGTCCATGGGGCTGGCCGCCAGCCAGTCGACCAACTGCTGCTGACGGTTGTCCAGGCCCAGTGCGGCGGGGCGGTCGAGCAGGCGGCGGCTGGCATCGGCATGCTCGCCCAACTGCTCGTGCAGCCACTGCTCCCCAGGCACATCTAGCACCAGGCAGTGGCTGCCGGCATCGCTGGCGCAGGTGTGATGCGCGCCCGCCGGTACCACCACCAGCCCCTGCCGGTCGATCCCGGCGCCTTGCCCCTGCACCTCGAACTCCAGGCGGCCGCGCAGGCCAAACACCAGTTGCGGGTGTTCGTGGCTGTGGGCGATCAGGCTGTCGCGATAGTGGCGCAGCGAGAGGATCGGGCCGGCGGTCATGGGGGGCGTCCTCGCAGGGCAGATGCGCATTGTGCCTCATTCCCTGCAGGCCATCACTCGTAACCGTTTTGCCACGGCGCTGTCATGCGCGCCTGCCAGTCTCCAGCAAACTGCGCCGGAGCCTGTCCATGAGCCATGCCGAACTCTCCCGTCCCTCGCGCAAGCAACGCGTGCGTACCTTGTGGATCTCCGATGTGCACCTGGGGACCCGAGACTGCCAGGCCGAACACCTGTCGCAGTTCCTAAAGGGTTACCAGGCCGACCGCGTGTACCTGGTAGGCGACATCATCGATGGCTGGAAACTGCGCGGCGGCATCTACTGGCCGCAAGCCCACACCAACGTGATCCGCCGCCTGCTGACCATGAGCAAGCGCGGTACCGAGGTGATCTACGTCACCGGCAACCATGACGAATTCCTGCGCCGATACTCCAGGCTGATCCTGGGCAACATCCAGCTGGTGGATGAAGCCGAGCACCTGACCGCCGATGGGCGCCGCCTGTTGGTGATCCACGGCGACCAGTTCGACGTGATTACCCGTTACCATCGCTGGCTGGCGTTTCTCGGTGACCGTGCCTACGAGTTCACCCTGGTGCTCAACCGCTGGCTCAACCACTGGCGTGCGCGGTATGGCTATGGTTACTGGTCGCTGTCGGCGTACCTGAAGCACAAGGTCAAGGGCGCGGTGAACTTCATCAGCGACTTCGAGGATGCCATTGCCCACGAGTGCACCCGGCGTGGCTTTCATGGGGTGGTGTGCGGGCATATCCACCATGCCGAGATCCGCAAGGTGGGGGAGGTGGAGTACCTCAATTGCGGGGACTGGGTGGAGTCGTGCACGGCGCTGATCGAGCACTGGGATGGCAGCATCGAGCTGTACCGGCTGGCCGATGCCCAGGCACGGGAAGCGCAGGCGGTGGCGGCGTTGCGCGAGCCGGCGTAGGGCTTGAGGGCCATGGGGCTGCTTTGCAGCCCTTTCGCGGCCCCCGAATCTACAGGCTGATCTTGCCCAGCAGGATATCCCTGAACATCACGAAATCCCCGGCCAGGCTGTACAGCGGGTAGGTGAAGGTCGCCGGCCGGTTCTTTTCAAAAAAGAAATGCCCGACCCAGGCAAAGCCGTAGCCAAACAGGGGCACGGCCAGCAGCAGCAACCATTTGCCACTGCCGATGGTATAGGCCAGCAGGGCAATCACCAGGCTGGTGCCGACAAAGTGCAGCCGGCGGCAGGTGGGATTGCTGTGCTCCCCCAGGTAGTAGGGGTAGAACTCGGCAAAACTGCGATACTGCGCTGTGCGGTTCATGGCAGTGCTCCGGGATTAATACTTCTGGACAAGATGCACGGCGTGGAGCCTGATTCGAGTCTAGAGTGACTGACGGGGCCTACCAGTGACAATAGGCGCCAATTGAGTATCCTTGGGGTTCACCGCAGGAGCGGTCGGTAAAAAGAAGCCTGTCATGAGCGAAAGAACCACGTCAGCCAGTTGGGCATCAGGGATTGTGAAGGCACTCGAACTGGAAGGACTGGACTGCCCGTCCATGTTCAAGCAGCTGGGGCTGGACTTCGCTGCCCTTGACGACCCCGATGCACGTTTCCCCCAGGACTCCATGACCCGGCTCTGGCAGTTGGCGGTGGAGTTATCGGGCAATGAAGCCATCGGCCTGAACATGGCGCGGGTAGTACGCCCTGCATCGTTCCATGTGGTGGGCTATGCATTGATGTCCAGCCGCACTTTGGCCGAGGGTTTCCAGCGCCTGGTGCGTTACCAGCGCATCATCGCCGAAAGCTCCGACCTCAGTTTCGTGCTTGGCGCCGAAGGCTACTCGCTGATCCTGACGGTGCATGGTGACCACTTGCCGCCGACCCGGCACAGTGCCGAAGCATCGCTGGCCTGTGCGCTGGCGTTGTGCAAGTGGCTCAGCGGTCGGCCGGTGCAGCCGCGCCGGGTATTGGTGCAGGGGCCGCAGCCAAAGAATGTCGAGCCCTACAAGGTGGCGTTCCATTCACCCCTGGTGTTCGGTGCGCCGCACGATGCGCTGGTATTCGAGCGGGCCGACATGGAGGCGCCGCTGCCGACTGCCAACGAGGCCATGGCGGTGTTGCACGACCGTTTTGCCGGGGAGTACCTGGCACGCTTTTCCGAAAGCCGGGTTACCCACCGCGTGCGCCAGGTGTTGTGCCGCATCCTGCCGCAGGGCGAGCCCAAGCGCGAAACCCTGGCTCAGGCCCTGCACCTGTCGCAGCGCACCTTGCAGCGGCGGCTGCAGGAGGAGGGCACCAGTTTCCAGACGTTGCTCGATGACACCCGTCGCGAGCTGGCCGAACAATACCTGGCCCAGCCGGGCATGACACTGCTGGAAACCGCCTACCTGCTGGGTTTTGCCGACCCCAGCAACTTCTACCGGGCGTTCCGCCGCTGGTTCGATGTCACCCCCAGCGAGTATCGCGCCCGCCTGGGCGCGGATCCCGAAGTGGTCAGTGACGCCAGAACGCCGGCATACACAGCACCAGCACCGTAATGATTTCCAGGCGGCCAAGCAGCATGCCGGCCGCCAGGATCCACTTGGCTGCGTCAGGCAGCGTGGCATAGTTGCCCGACGGGCCGATCACTTCACCCAGGCCCGGGCCCACACCCGACACCGTGCCGGCTGCGCCGGTCAACGCGGTCATCCAGTCCACGCCCAGTAACGACAGCAGCAGGGCCATGACGCAGATGGTGATGGCGAAGAAGAACGAGAACGTCAGAATCGAACGCACGATGTCTTCGTCGAGCCGGTGGCCATTGTATTTCTGCTTGATCACCGCGCGTGGGTGGATCAGTTGGTTGAGGCTGGCCTTGAGCAGGATGTAGGCCACCTGGAAGCGGAAAATCTTGATACCGCCTGCCGTCGAGCCGGAGCAGCCGCCGACGAAGCCCAGGTAGAAGAACAGCATCAGCGAGAAGTTGCCCCACAGGCTGTAGTCGCCCAGGGCGAAGCCTGTGGTGGTGACCACCGAGGTCACGTTCAACGCCACGTGGCGCAGGGCGTCGAGCCAGTGCAGGTTGGTGCTGTACCAGTACCAGGTGCCCAGCACCAGCCAGGTAACGAGCAGCATGCCCAGCAAACCCTGCACCTGCTGGTCACGGATCAGTGCCTTGCGGTTGCCGCGCAGGGTGGCTACATAAAGGGTGAACGGCAGGCTGCCCATGATCATGACCACCACCGCGACCCAGTGCACGGCCGGGATATCCCATTTTGCCAGCGACTGGTCGGAGGTGGAGAAGCCACCGGTGGAGATGGCCGACATGGCGTGGTTGATCGCATCGAACGGGCTCATGCCCGCCCACCAGAAGGCCAGCGAGCCGAGGATCGAGAAGCCGACGTACACCCCGACGATCGACTTGGCGACCATGTGCGAGCGCGGCATGACCTTTTCCGAGCGGTCGGACGATTCGGTCTGGAACAGGCGCATGCCACCGATGCGCAGCAATGGCAGGATCGCTACCGCCATGGCGATGAAGCCGATGCCGCCCAGCCAGTGCAGCATCGAGCGCCACATGAGGATACCCGGGGACATGGTATCGAGCCCGCTGAGCACGGTAGCGCCGGTAGCGGTAATGCCCGACATGCTCTCGAAGAAGGCATCGGTGTAGCTGATGTGCTGGGTCAGCAGGAACGGCAAGGCGGCAAACACGCACACCACCAGCCAGCTGCTGACCGTCAGCAGGTACATGTCACGCGGGCGCAGGTGCACATGCTCGGGGCGGCCCGGTACCACCAGGGCCAGGCCGGCGATGAAGGTGATCAGGCTCGACCAGAGGAAGGACGGCATGTCACCGGTGCGCTCGAAGATCACCAGGGTCGCCATGGGCACGGCCATGCCGACGGCGAGGGTAATCAGGAAGATGCCGATGATGAAACCAATGATCCTTAAGGTCGGCAACGCCATGTGATCTGCTCTGACTCGAAACGGAAGGGCGCCATTCTACCTATGGGTCTGGTGATGTAAACGCTAGAATGGCCGCACATTCAACTGCCAGGAGGGTAGCCGATGGAGGCTCTCGACGCATTGCTCAACCGTGTTTCCGTGCCACGCCTGACCGAACCGGCACCCAATGCCGCCCAGCGCGAGGCGCTGTTCCAGGCTGCCTTGCGCGCCCCGGATCATGGCCAGCTGCGGCCATGGCGTTTCCTCACCATCGAAGGCCAGGGCCGTGAAAAGCTGGGCGAGCTGTTCGCTGAAGCCGTGCAGAACAAGGGCGATGCCAGCCAGGCAGCGCTGGACAAGGCCCGCGCCATGCCGTTGCGGGCACCGTTGCTGATCGTGGTAATTGCCAAGCTGCAGGACCACTTCAAGGTGCCCAAGTCCGAGCAGCGCCTGGCCGCGGGCTGTGCAGCGCACGGCATTCTGATTGCCGCGCATGCGCAAGGCGTCGGGGCGGTGTGGCGCACCGGGGACATGGCCTTCGATGCCCATGTGCACAAGGGCTTGGGGCTGGCCGAGAACGAAGAGTTGATCGGCTACCTGTATGTCGGCACGCCGCTGACCGAGCCGCGCACTGCGCCGGTGCTGGACACTGCCGAGTTCGTCAGCGCCTGGGGCTGATTATTGCATCAGGGCCACTGGCCTCTTCGCGGGGCAAGCCCGCTCCCACAGGTACTGTGCGATGCCTGATACCTGCACCGTACCTGTAGGAGCGGGCTTGCCCCGCGAAGAGGTCAGTAGCCTTTAAATCCCATCAACTGCCAGTAGCTTCAGCCAAGGGCAAGTCCAGCCTGGCCACAAAGCCCCCCTGTGGATGGTTGTCCAGCACCAGACTCCCGCCATGGCGCTCTGCCGCCTTGCGCGCAATCGCCAGCCCCAGGCCATGCCCCGGCGCGTCCTGCCCCGGTGCGCGGAAGAACGGTTCGCCCAGCTGCGCCAGGTGTTCGGCTGCCGCCCCGGGCCCATGGTCACGCACGCTGATCACGATACGGTCCTGCTCACGCACGGCGTTCACTTCCACCGGCTGACCCGGCGGGTTGAAGCGCAGGGCGTTGCGCAGCAGGTTGTCCACGGCACGTTCGATCAGCGTTGGCCAGCCGTGCAGGGTCAACCCCGGCTGCGCCTCCAGGCGCACGTCCTGGTCTGGTGAGCTGAGCAGGGCGTCCTTGCGTACGCTGCCGAGCAGGGCATTGAGGTCGACCGGCTCGGCATGCGCCTGCTCGGCATCGACCCGGGCCAAGGCAAGGATTTCGCTGATCAGGTCTTCCAGGCGGTCGCACTCGCGGGTCAGGCGCGGCCACAAGGTCTCGCGCTGCTCGGGCCCGGCGCGCTCGGCCAAGGCCAGGGCAATGCGCAGCCTGGCCAGCGGCGAGCGCAGCTCATGGGATACATCGCGCAGTAACTGGCGCTGGCTGCCAATGGTGCTTTGCAGGCGCGCGCCCATCTTGTTGAAGTCCTTGGCCAGCACGCCAAACTCGTCACGCCGTGCCGCCAGTTGCGCCAGGCTGTTCTGCTGGTAAGTGGTCTGGCCCAGGTCATGCACCGCGCTGCGCAGGCGGCTTAGCGGGCGGGTGATGGACAGTGTGACCAGCAGGCTGAACAGGGTCAGTACCACCAGCGCAATCCCCAGGGCACTGAGCGGCCACATCAGGCTTTCGCGGTGCCAGGCATCCAGCGCCGGATGGGGAATGCGGTAGATCAGCAGGTAGGTATCGCCGGTCTCGGGGCTGGTGTATTCCTCGGTCAGCCGGCGCCATGGCAGGCGCCGCTCGTCATTGTGCTGGCGTGCCTCGAAGGCTGCCGCACGGCGTGGGAAGGTGCCGGGCACCACGGCCTCGCCACTGTCGTCGAGCACCTGCACGTCGATCTTGTAGCGATCCTTGCGCCGTTCCAGAAAGTGCTGTGCCGCATCCAGGCCTTCCTGCTCGTAATGCTTGGCCCACTTGCTGGCCAGGGTATTCAGGCCCGGGTGGCGGCTAAGGATCCAGGCGTCCTGGTTGAGCATGTGGCCCAGCAGGATCGACAGGCCTGCGACCAGGGTAATGGCCAGCCAGAAACTGGCCAGAATGCGCCAGAACAGTGAACGCAAGTGCACCTCCTGTAAACGGTAAAAGCCCGGCCCGCAGGGAGACGGGCCGGGCATCGGGCGTACAGCTTACTGAGCCTTGGTGCCTTTTTCAGCTTTCCAGGCCTGGAACTCCTGCCACTCGGCTTTCTTTGCGGCGCGTTCCTTTTGCAGTTCGTCGAACTTCTTCTGCTGCTCAGGTTTGAGCAGATTGCGCACTGCTGTGTCGGTCTTGTCGCGGCTGGCTTGCAGCTCGTCCTTCATGGCTTTCTGGTCGGCGGCTGGCAGCTTGGCCAAGTAGCGCTCGTTGATTTCACGACGCTGCTGCATCTGCTCGCCCATCAGCTTGCCGATCTGCTGGCGCTGGTCGCGGCTCAGGTCCAGTTGATGGAAAGGCGCATCACCGCGATGATGCGGGCCGTCGTGACGCGGGCCGCCTTCAGGCATGGCCATCGCCACGGTCGGCAGGGCGGCGGCGAACATCAGGGCGATAAGGGTCTTGCGCATGGTGTCTCTCCTTTCATAGGCCGGTGGTTACCGGATGAGCACAGTCTAGGGAGATCACCGTCAAGCGCAGTCAGCGGATGGTAAAGGCTCGGTAAAGATGGTCAGAGGCAGTAGTAATAGCCACGGCTACGCAGCGCCACGATGCGTGGACGGCCATCGGCATGTGGGCCGATCTTCTTGCGCAGGTTGCTGACATGCATGTCCAGGCTGCGGTCGTACAGAGTCAGTTTACGGCCCAGGCCGATCTGCGCCAGCTCCTGCTTGTCCAGCGGTTCGCCGGGTTGGCGCAGCAGGGCTTCAAGAATGCGGCTTTCCGACAGGGTCAGGGTCATTTCACGGCCGTCGATGCTGGCCACGCCACGTGCCGGGCTGTACACCAGGTCGCCCAGTTCCACCTGGCTGGTGGTGGCGGTGGGGTGGCTGCGGCGCAGTACTGCCCGCAGACGGGCTGTGAGCTCGCGCGGATCGCAAGGTTTGGCCAAGTAGTCGTCGGCGCCCAGTTCCAGGCCGAGAATGCGGTCCAGCGGCTCGCCGCGTGCAGAGAGCATCAGTACTGGCAGCTCGGTATGCTCGCTGCGCAATTGCTTGAGCAGCTCCAGGCCGCTGCCATCGGGCAGCATCACGTCCAGTACCACGGCCGCCGGCGCGTACTCGGCCAGGGCCTGGCGTGCGCTCTGGCCATCGTGGCAGGCACGTACCGTGAACCCTTCCTGGGTCAACCAGCTGCCGAGCAGCTCGCACAGCTCCTGGTCATCATCAATCAGTAACAGCTCGCTCATGACTCACTCAATTCAACCATTGACGGCGGCTATTCGGCCCGCCAGTGGCAAAGATACCGCAGACTGATGGCAATCGTATAACTGCGGGTACCGCGTCAGCTCTTCGCGGGCAAGCCCGCGAAGAAGGCGACTCAGTCTCAGGTCAAGGAAGTACTTGCTTGAACGGCTTGACGACGACTTTGTCGTACACGCCTGCAGCAATGTAAGGATCGGCATCGGCCCAGGCCTGCGCCGCAGCCAGCGATTCGAATTCGGCAACGATCAGGCTACCGCTGAAACCGGCTTCGCCCGGGTCGTTGCTGTCGATGGCCGGGTGTGGGCCGGCCAGCACCACGCGGCCTTCGGCCTTGAGCTGCTGTAGACGTTCGATGTGCGCCGGGCGGGCAGCCAGGCGCTTTTCCAGGGAGTTTGCGACGTCGCTGGCGATGATGGCGTAGAGCATGTCAATCCTTGGGTTTGGTAATGGAAGGGTCGTCGTGCAGGTGGCGCGACAGGTACACGCCTTGCGCCACCAGGAAGATCACGGTCATGCCCAGGCTGCCGAACACCTTGAAGTCGACCCAGAAGTCCTGGAAGGTGAAGGCGACGAACAGGTTGGCCGCGCCGCAGAACAGGAAGAAGGCGATCCAGGCAACGTTCAGGCGGGACCAGACGGCATCGGGCAGGGTCAGGGCATGGCCCATGATGCGCTTGATCAGCACCCGGTCACCGATGAAGTGGCTGCCGGCAAAGCCCAGGGCGAACAGCCAGTTCACCACCGGCGCTTTCCACTTGAGGAAGGTTTCACTGTGGAAGGTCAGGGTCAGGCCGCCAAACACCAGGCAGGCCACCAGGGTCAGCCACTGGCCCTTTTCCAGCCTGCGCTGGCGCAGGAATAGCGCGCCGTACACCACCAGCGAGCTGATGATCAGCATGGCCGTGGCACTGTAGATGCCGCCGAATTCGAAGTTGTGGCCGGCGACTTCCATGGGGCGCGGGTCCAGCTTGTAGACGATGAAGAACAGCAGCAGCGGGATGAAATCGATGAATTGTTTCACAATGGCAGCCAGAATCGGGATGTGACGGCATAATAACAAACATCGATTCCAGCGAAAGCGCTCCTCCATGAATGTTGATCTGCACTGTCACAGTACGGCCTCCGACGGCGCCCTGTCGCCCTCGGTACTGGTTGCCCGGGCCCATGAGCACGGGGTGCAAACGCTGGCACTGACTGACCATGACACTCTCGAAGGCCTGGCCGAAGCACGCCAGGCCTGCACTGAACGGGGCATGCATTGGGTCAGCGGGGTGGAATTGTCGTGCACCTGGGGTGGCGCGACCATCCATGTGCTGGGTTATGACTTCCCGCTGGACGCGCCGCCCTTGCTGGCAGCGATTGAATCACTGCACCGGGGGCGTTGGTTGCGCGCCGAAGAAATCGACAAACGGCTGGCGGCCAAAGGCATGCCCGGCACGCTGGAGGGCGCCCGCGCCGTGCAGCACGAACTGGGCGACAGCGGCAACGCCCCGGCGCGCCCGCATTTTGCCGAGTACCTGGTGCGGGCCGGGCACGTCAAGGACCGTGGTGAGGCGTTTCGCAAATGGCTGGGTGCCGGCAAGCTGGGCGACGTCAAGCAGCACTGGCCGACCCTCGATGAAACTGTCGCCACCCTGCGCCAGTCCAAAGCATGGGTGAGCCTGGCCCACCCGATGCATTACGACCTGACCCGCAGCAAGCGCAGAAGGCTGATTGCCGACTATATTCAGGCAGGCGGGCAGGCACTTGAGGTGGTCAACGGGATGATGCCGGCCGAGCAGGTGGGCACGATGTCCATCCTTACGCGTGAGTTCGGCCTGCTGGCAAGCGCTGGCAGTGACTTCCACGGCCCCGGCACCTGGGGAGAGATCGGTGCCTACCGGCCTTTGCCCGAGGACCTGCCACCTCTGTGGCGTCGATTCAGCCATGAACAGCCTTTGGCGCTATGAACAGGATGACTACGTGAGCCAATTTTTCCAGATTCATCCGGAGAACCCCCAGGCGCGCCTGATAAAACAGGCCGTCGAGATCATCCGCAAGGGTGGCGTGGTGGTGTACCCGACCGACTCGGCCTACGCGCTGGGCTGCCAGATGGGTGACAAGGCGGCGATTGAGCGGGTGCGTCGCCTGCGCGGGCTGGACAAGACGCACAACTTCACCCTGATGTGCTGTGACATGTCTCAGCTGGGGTTGTACGCCAAGGTCGACACCGGCACCTTCCGTCTGCTCAAGGCGCATGTGCCGGGGCCGTATACCTTCATCCTCAACGGCACCCGTGAAGTGCCGCGGCTGCTGTTGCATGACAAGCGTCGCACCATTGGCCTGCGCGTACCAGCCCACGCCATCACGCTGGCCTTGCTGGCCGAGTTGGGCGAGCCGCTGATGAGTGTGAGCCTGATCCTGCCGGGCGACAGCGAGCCAATGACCGACCCTCACGAAATCCGTGAGCGGCTGGAGCACCACGTCGACCTGGTGATCGACGGCGGTTTCGGCGACCTCAAGGCGTCGACCATCATCGACTTGTCCGGCGATGAGCCGGAACTGATCCGCGAGGGCTGCGGCGACCCCACGCCGTTTCTGGTCAGCGCGTGAGCCAGGTGGAAACGCCCGAGGCACCGGCTGAGCAGGCCGAGTCGCCTCGGCAGCTGCAACTGGCCTTGGTCTACGGCGAAGCCCTGACCGAAATGCCGCTGGACCTGTACATCCCGCCGGATGCTCTGGAAGTCATCCTCGAAGCCTTCGAAGGGCCGCTGGACCTGCTGCTGTACCTGATCCGCAAGCAGAACATCGACATCCTCGACATCCCGGTGGCGGAAATCACCCGCCAGTACATGGGCTATGTGGAGCTGATGAAGAGCGTGCGCCTGGAGCTGGCCGCCGAGTACCTGGTGATGGCCGCCATGCTGGCCGAGATCAAGTCGCGCATGCTGCTGCCACGTTCAGCCGATGTCGAGGAGGAGGAGGGCGACCCGCGCGCCGAGCTGATCCGCCGCCTGCAGGAGTATGAGCGTTTCAAGGCCGCGGCCGAAGGCATCGACGAACTGCCACGGGTGGGCCGCGATGTCGTGGTGCCGCGCCTGGAAGCACCGCAGGCCAAGGTGCGCAAGCTGTTGCCGCAGGTCAGCCTGGAAGAGCTGCTGGTGTCCATGGCCGAGGTAATGCGCCGCAACGACCTGTTCGAAAGCCACCAGATCAGCCGTGAGACCTTGTCTACCCGCGAGCGCATGAGCCAGGTGCTGGAGCGCCTCAAGGGCGGTGCTTTCGTGCCGTTCGGCGCGCTGTTTGCCGCCGAAGAGGGCAAGCTGGGTGTGGTGGTGACCTTCATGGCGGTGCTCGAACTGGTGAAGGAATCGCTGATCGAACTGGTGCAGAATGAACCCTTCGCCGCCATCCACGTGCGGCTTCGCCCAGCGCTTGTTGAAGAACCTGATGAACCTGAATGACCCCCGCGACCTGGCGTCACTGATCGAAGCTTTTTTGCTGGCTTCGGGCAAGCCGCAATCCCTGGAGCGCCTGTACGAGCTGCTCGAAGAGGGCGAGCGCCCCGAGCCCCACGTGTTCAGGCAGGCCCTTGAGGTGCTTGGCAAGTCGTGCAGCGGCCGTGCCTTCGAACTCAAGGAAGTGGCCAGCGGCTACCGCCTGCAAATCCGCGAAGACTTTGCGCCCTGGGTCGGGCGCCTGTGGGAAGAGCGCCCGCAGCGTTATTCGCGCGCTCTGCTCGAAACCCTGGCCCTGATCGCCTACCGCCAGCCCATCACCCGTGGCGAGATTGAAGACGTACGGGGTGTTGCGGTGAACAGTAACATCATCAGGACCCTGGTCGAGCGCGAGTGGATTCGCGTGGTCGGCTACCGCGAAGTGCCCGGGCGGCCGGCGATGTTTGCCACCACCAAAGGGTTTCTCGACCATTTCAACCTCAAGAGCCTGGATGAGCTGCCGGCCCTGGCCGAGTTGCGCGAAATGGAGCCGGAGCCGCTGCTCGACCCGGATGACGCGCCCGTGCCGGCGCACCTGCAGGCGTTGGCGGATGCCAGCCTTGGGGACGAAGAGGTTGCTGAGCCAAAGGACGAAACCAGCTTCCGTAGCTTGCTGGTGGAACTGGATGCCATGGAGGAGGGGCTGAAGATTGATTTTGATGATTTGCGCGAAGACGAGCCCGAGGCTTCCGTGGAAGAAGAAGGGAAGTTACAGCCCTGATTCTTCTTTTGGCAGTGCCGGCGATAGGGCCAGTGAGATCAACACAAGACCACTAGGCTGAAACCGCTCCCAATACTTGCAAAACCCTCTAACCTCCAGTGCGTTCTATTGCCGAACCGCGTATGATGCGCGGCCTTTTGGCGCGTTCGTCGCCAAGAACCTGTTTTCATTCCTACACCGGGAGGTGCCCAGATGAGTGAGCAAGACCTGCAAGATACCGAAATCACCCCGCCATCCGGCGAAAAGCTGCAGAAAGTGCTGGCGCGCATTGGCGTGGGTTCGCGCCGTGACGTCGAGGCCTGGATCAGCCAGGGCCGCATCAAGGTCAACGGCGTCGCAGCCACCCTTGGCCAGCGGGTCGACCTGCACGACGCCATTGCCGTAGACGGCAAGCTGATCAAGCGCGAAGAGGCCGCCGAGGCCACTCGCCGGGTGATCATGTACAACAAGCCCGATGGCGAAATTTGCACCCGTGACGACCCGGAAGGCCGTCCGACCGTGTTCGACCGCCTGCCACGGCCAAAAGAAGGCCGCTGGATCAACATCGGCCGCCTCGACATCAACACCACCGGCTTGCTGCTGTTCACCACCGACGGTGAACTGGCCAACCGCCTGATGCACCCGTCCTACGAGATGGACCGTGAGTATGCGGTACGTGTGCGTGGTGAAGTCGACGACGAGATGATCGAGCGCCTGAAAGCCGGCGTAATGCTGGAAGACGGCCCGGCCAAGTTCACCGACATCCAGAAGGCACCAGGTGGCGAAGGCTTCAACCACTGGTACCACTGCGTGGTGATGGAAGGCCGTAACCGTGAAGTACGTCGCCTGTGGGAATCCCAGGGCATGGTGGTCAGCCGCCTGAAGCGCGTGCGTTTCGGCCCGGTGTTCCTCAACTCCGACCTGCCGATGGGCCGCTGGCGTGAAATGAGCCAGGGCGAAATCGACATCCTGGCCGCCGAAGTGGGCCTGCAGCCAGTTGCGCTGCCTGCCATGAAGCTCAAGGCCAAGGACAAGATGGAGCGCCTGCAGCGCAAGTCGACCCGCCCGCTGGGCCGTGGCGAGCGCGTGCGCAACCTGCGCCCGGCTCACGAAGGTGCCGCTACTGGTGAGCGCCCGGCGCGTCAGCCGCGTGAAGAGGCTCCGCGTAAACCTAACCGTGGCAGCACGGTGGCCGAGCGCCCAAGCGATATGCGCAAGCGCCCGGGCAAGCCTGAGGGTGACAAGCCGGCAGGCCGTGGTCGCGGCAAGCCGCGTGGCTGATGAGCCAGTGTGGTAATCAAGAAACCAGCCTTCGGGCTGGTTTTTTTATGCCTGTGGGAATTGGCGGCTGCTTTGCAGCCCATACGACCGGTCTTTGAGGTCTTGCGCGGCCATTGTAGGAGCGGCCTTGTGCCGCGAAAGGGCCGCAAAGCGGCCCCAAGATATTGAACAAAAAAGATTTTTCGGACGACTGGCAAGTTCCCGAACCGCCCTGTAAAGAAATTTATACGAATGTAGCCGGTTTCAGTCCGCATTTCAGATCAAGCCCAATCGTGTAAACAAACCTTGCCGGCGTCCAGGTGACAAAGCCGCTGTCCCGGGCCCTCCCACCCTTGCCCAAACCCCCGTCCCCACGGTGTTATAGCCGCCATTGCCGTGTGCAAGAGCCCGTCCACAGAGCCGGGCTGACAAAACAACAAATGGAGGCGCCATGTACGCCGATCACTCCGCCTTTCAAGGCCCACACCACAGGATCGCTGCGTTTTTTCCGGATGGAAGGACGCAACGCGTTGACGCCTGCGCGTTTGCAGGGGTATACAGTGCGCCGCGTTTTACCTGTGACCCTCTTGCGTACCGCGCACTCTTGATCACGCCTGGTTGATCCGCCTCGGCGGCACCTGAGATCAAGAAACCCAAGGTAATCACCTTGCCCATTCCGCTGCGCCACGAGCGCGGTGGGTCCGATTCCGTCACAGATAAAAACAATGCAGGTGACTTCGTTCATGAGTGGACAAAACATGCATTCAGGCGAGCTCAAGCGGGGCCTGAAGAACCGCCACATCCAGTTGATCGCCCTTGGTGGTGCGATTGGTACCGGCTTGTTCCTCGGCTCTGCAGGCGTGATGAAATCCGCCGGCCCGTCAATGATCCTTGGCTACGCCATTTGCGGCTTCATCGCCTTCATGATCATGCGCCAGCTTGGCGAAATGATTGTCGAAGAGCCGGTGGCCGGCTCGTTCAGCCACTTTGCCCACACTTACTGGGGTGGTTTCGCCGGCTTCCTGTCGGGCTGGAACTGCTGGGTGCTGTACATCCTGGTGGGCATGTCGGAGCTTTCGGCGGTGGGCAAGTATGTTCACTACTGGTGGCCGGAGATCCCTACCTGGGTCACGGCGGCGGCGTTCTTCGTGCTGATCAACGCCATTAACCTGATGAACGTGAAGTTCTTCGGTGAAGCCGAATTCTGGTTTGCCATCATCAAGGTCGTGGCCATCGTCAGCATGATCGGCCTGGGTGCCTACCTGCTCACCAGCGGCAGCGGTGGCCCGGACGCCACCATCGCCAACCTGTGGTCCCATGGCGGCTTCTTCCCGAACGGTGTCAGCGGGCTGGTCATGGCCCTGGCGTTCATCATGTTCTCCTTCGGTGGCCTGGAAATGCTCGGCTTCACCGCTGCCGAGGCCGACAAGCCGAAGACCGTGATCCCGAAGGCGATCAACCAGGTCATCTACCGCATCCTGATCTTCTATGTCGGTGCCTTGGTGGTGCTGCTGTCGCTGACCCCGTGGGACAACCTGGTCGCCAGCATCGATGCCTCGGGTGGCAGCTACGGCAGCAGCCCGTTCGTGCAGGTGTTCTCGCTGCTGGGCAGTGACGTGGCCGCCCACCTGCTGAACTTCGTGGTATTGACCGCCGCGCTGTCGGTGTACAACAGCGGCACCTACTGCAACGCCCGCATGCTGCTGGGCATGGCCGAGCAGGGCGATGCCCCGGCATCGCTGGCCAAGGTCGACAAGCGTGGCGTGCCAGTGCGTGCGATCCTGGTGTCGGCTGCCGTTACCCTTGTCGCCGTGCTGCTCAACTACCTGATGCCGCAGAACGCCCTGGAGCTGCTGATGTCGCTGGTAGTGGCTACCCTGGTGATCAACTGGGCGATGATCAGCTACTCGCACCTGAAGTTCCGTCAGCACCTCGACCGTACTGGCCAGAAGCCGCTGTTCAAGGCGCTGTGGTATCCCTATGGCAACTACGTGGTAATGGCCTTCGTGGTGCTGATTCTGGGCATCATGCTGATGATCCCGGGCATCCAGGTTTCGGTGTATGCGATTCCGGTGTGGCTGTTTGCGATGTTCGTTGTCTACATGGTCAAGCCGCGCCGCAGGATGAATGCCGGTGGAGTTGCGGGTACCGCAGCCAAGTAACTCGGCAACGTAGTCTGCAGAAACCCCAAGTCAGGCGACTGACTTGGGGTTTTTTGTTGTCTGCCCCGGCCTCTTCGCAGCGCAAGGCTGCTCCTACAGGCGGACGCCGTTCCGTGTGTAGGAGCAGCCTTGCGCTGCGAAGAGGCCGGCACAGGCAACGTATCCTTCAGATCTGTTCCAGCAACCAGCTCCTGAACGCCCGTAACGATGGCAAGGCCTCATTCCGGGGCGGATAGATCAGGTAGTAACTGCGCTGGCTGGCAAACGCTACCCCAGGGCTGTACAGCTCTGCCTTGGCCAGCTCCTCCTCCACCAGAATGCGCGGCACCAGGCCGATGCCAATCCCGGCGCGCACTGCTTGGATCAAATGCGAGGTCAGCTCGAAGCTCGGCCCCAGGCGCATCGATCGGTGCGGCAGGCCATGGTGCGAAAACCACTCGCCCCACGCATGCGGGTTGTTGGCCACATTCAGCAGCACCTCTTCACTGATCCTTGCCGGGCTCCAGCCCTGGCTATCTGCGCCGGCCTCCGGCGGCAGGATCACCACCAGTTCCTCGGCATGCAGGCGATGGCAGATCAGCCCCGGCAGGTCATGGCTGGCCACACCGATGGCGGCATCGATTTCGCTGGTGTCGAAGTTGATGGCTTCGATGCGCGAATGAATGTGCACCAGCATGCCCGGGTGGGCGCTGTAGAACGCATGCAGCCTCGGCAGCAGCCATTTCGAGCCGAAGGTGGGCAGGGTGGCCAGGCGCAAGGTGCCCACCCCTGACTGGTAGGCCAGTGCCTGCAGGGTGGCGCTGCGGATGCGCCCCAATGCCTCGCTGAGCTCGCGCTGGTACAGGCGGCCGACATCGGTCAGCTGCACCTGGCGGCCTTCGCGGCGAAACAGGGTCAGGCCCAGTTGCTGTTCCAGCGCCTGCACCTGGCGGCTGACCGCGCTCTGGGTCAGGGACAGTTCGGCAGCGGCGCGGGTGTAGCTTTCATGCCGGGCGGCGGCCTCGAATGCCAGCAGCAGCGACATGGACGGTGTCAGGTGGCGGTAATTCATTCATAAAAGTCATTGATAGCGGCAGGATTATCCGTTTGCCCCTGAGGCGAAACTACAGGAACATTGGCCTATACGTCACCCCGGCATGGCAACACCTATGCCGGAGCGACAGGAATCCCGTGAATTAGCCAATATCAAGAGGCCATCCTTCGATGATCGCCCAGCTGCCGACCGTTGCACCGAGCGCCAACTACCCCGAATTCCTCGAAGCCCTGCGCAGCAGCGGCTTCCGTGGCCAGATCAGTGCCGACTACGGCACCCGTACCGTGCTGGCCACCGATAACTCGATCTACCAGCGCTTGCCCCAGGCGGCGGTGTTCCCGCTGGACGCCGACGACGTGGCGCGGGTTGCCACGCTGATGGGTGACCCGCGCTTCCAGGAGGTCAAGCTGACCCCGCGCGGCGGTGGCACCGGCACCAACGGCCAGTCGCTGACTGACGGCATCGTCGTCGACCTGTCGCGGCACATGAACAAGATCCTCGAAATCAACGTCGAGGAGCGCTGGGTGCGGGTGCAGGCCGGTACGGTCAAGGACCAGCTCAATGCCGCGCTCAAGCCGCACGGCCTGTTCTTCGCCCCCGAACTGTCCACCTCCAACCGCGCCACGGTCGGCGGCATGATCAACACCGACGCCAGCGGCCAAGGCAGCTGCACCTATGGCAAGACCCGCGACCACGTACTGGAGCTGCACAGCGTGCTGCTCGGTGGCGAGCGCCTGCACAGCCTGCCGATCGACGATGCCGCACTGGAGCAGGCCTGCGCCGCGCCCGGCCGGGTCGGCGAGGTGTACCGCATGGCCCGCGAGATTCAGGAAACACAGGCTGAACTGATCGAAACCACCTTCCCCAAACTCAACCGTTGCCTGACCGGCTACGACCTGGCGCACCTGCGCGACGAGCAGGGCCGCTTCAACCTCAACAGCGTGCTGTGTGGCGCCGAAGGCTCGCTGGGTTACGTGGTCGAAGCCAAGCTCAACGTGCTGCCGATCCCCAAGTACGCGGTGCTGGTCAACGTGCGCTATACCAGCTTCATGGATGCCCTGCGCGACGCCAACGCGCTGATGGCACACAAGCCGCTGTCGATCGAGACCGTCGACTCCAGGGTGTTGATGCTGGCGATGAAAGACATCGTCTGGCACAGCGTTGCCGAATACTTCCCGGCCGACCCCGAGCGCCCCACCCTGGGCATCAACCTGGTGGAGTTCTGTGGCGACGAGCCGGCCGAGGTCAACGCCCGGGTGCAGGCTTTTGTCGAACACTTGCAGGCGGACACCAGCGTCGAGCGCCTGGGGCATACCCTGGCAGAAGGCGCCGAGGCGGTCACTCGCGTCTACGTCATGCGCAAGCGCTCGGTGGGCTTGCTGGGTAACGTCGAGGGCGAGGTGCGCCCGCAGCCGTTTGTCGAAGACACCGCGGTACCGCCGGAGCAGTTGGCCGACTACATCGCCGACTTCCGCGCGCTGCTCGATGGCTACGGCCTGACCTACGGCATGTTTGGCCACGTCGATGCCGGCGTGCTGCACGTACGCCCGGCACTGGACATGAAAGACCCGGCCCAGGCTGCGCTGGTGAAGCCGATTTCCGATGCGGTGGCGGCACTGACCAAAAGCTACGGCGGTTTGCTGTGGGGCGAGCACGGCAAAGGCCTGCGCTCCGAATACGTGCCGGAGTACTTCGGCGAGCTGTACCCGGCGCTGCAGCGCCTGAAGGGTGCCTTTGACCCGCACAACCAGCTCAACCCGGGCAAGATCTGCACCCCGCCAGGCAGCGCCGAAGGCCTGACCCCGGTCGATGGCGTGACCCTGCGCGGCGACCTCGACCGTACCATCGACGAGCGCGTGTGGCAGGACTTCCCCAGTGCCGTGCACTGTAACGGCAACGGCGCCTGCTACAACTACGACCCCAACGACGCCATGTGCCCGTCGTGGAAGGCCACCCGCGAACGCCAGCATTCGCCAAAGGGCCGTGCTTCGCTGATGCGCGAATGGCTGCGCCTGCAGGGCGAGGCAAACATCGACGTGCTGGCCGCGGCGCGCAACAAGGTGTCGTGGCTCAAGGGCCTGCCAGCGCGCCTGCGCAACAACCGCGCACGCAGCCAGGGGCAGGAAGATTTCTCCCATGAAGTGTATGACGCCATGGCCGGATGCCTGGCGTGCAAGTCGTGCGCCGGGCAGTGCCCGATCAAGGTCAACGTGCCGGACTTCCGTTCACGCTTCCTTGAGTTGTACCACGGCCGCTACCAGCGCCCGCTGCGTGACTACCTGATTGGCTCGCTGGAATTCAGCATTCCGTACCTGGCCCACGCGCCAGGGCTTTACAACGCGGTGATGGGCTCGAAGTGGGTGACCAGGCTGCTGGCCGACAAGATCGGCATGGTCGACAGCCCGCTGATCAGCCGTTTCAACTTCCAGGCCACCCTGACCCGCTGCCGCGTTGGCGTGGCCAGTGTGCCGGCCCTGCGTGAACTGACCCCGGCCCAGCGCGAACGCAGCATCGTGCTGGTGCAGGACGCCTTTACCCGCTACTTCGAAACGCCGCTGCTGTCAGCCTTTATCGACCTGGCCCACCGCCTGGGTCATCGGGTGTTCCTGGCGCCGTACAGCGCCAACGGCAAGCCGCTGCATGTGCAGGGCTTCCTCGGTGCATTCGCCAAGGCGGCGATCCGCAACGCCATCCAGCTCAAGGCCCTGGCCGACTGCGGCGTGCCGCTGGTGGGCCTGGACCCGGCGATGACCCTGGTGTATCGCCAGGAATACCAGAAAGTGCCGGGGCTGGAAGGTTGCCCGAAGGTGCTGTTGCCGCAGGAGTGGCTGATGGATGTGCTGCCCGAGCAGGCGCCGACCGCGCCGGGCAACTTCCGCCTGATGGCGCATTGCACCGAGAAGACCAACGTGCCAGCCAGCACCCGGCAGTGGGAGCAGGTGTTTGAGCGTTTGGGCCTGAAGCTGGTGACCGAGGCGACGGGGTGCTGCGGCATGTCCGGTACCTACGGGCACGAGGCGCGTAACCAGGAGACATCGCGGACCATCTTCGAGCAGAGCTGGGCGACCAAGCTGGACAAGGAAGGGGAGCCGTTGGCGACGGGCTACTCGTGCCGTAGCCAGGTCAAGCGCATGACCGAGCGCAAGATGCGCCACCCGCTGGAAGTGGTGTTGCAGTACGCTCAGCGTTAATCTTCAGGGCCTCGGGGGCTGCTTTGCAGCCCATTCGCGGCACAAGGCCGCTCCTACAAGTGATAGCGTGCCCCCTGTAGGAGCGGCCTTGTGCCGCGAATGGGGCGCAAAGCGCCCCCGCTTGTTAGTGGCTGCGGCTACTCCGCGCCTGTCGGTACAGATACAGGCTCAACACCAGCCCGCAAGCCGCGGCAGCCGCCGCAAACAGAAACATCGAAGCAAACCCGAACCCCGCCGCCACCGCGCCCACCAGTGGCCCGGTCACCCCCAGCGACAAATCGATGAACAGCGAATACGCCCCCACCGCCGCGCCGCGGTTGGCCGCCGACACCTGGTTCACCGCCTCCACGCCCAATGCCGGGAACACCAGCGAGAAACCAAACCCGCTCAGTGCTGCACCCGCCAATGCCAGTTCGGCACTGGGAGCCAGCCACAGCATCAGCAGCCCGAGTGTTTCCACCGACAGGCAGGCAATCGCCACCCTGAACCCGCCAATCCGGTTGATCAGGTTGCCGAACAGCAGCCGCGCGCTGATGAAGCTGGCGCCGAACAGGCTCAGGGTCAACGCCGCATCAGCCCAGCCACGGCTGGCGTAGTACAGGGTGATGAAGGTGGCGATGGTGCCAAAGCCGATCGAGCCCAGGGCCAGTCCCGAGCCGTGCGGGAACACCTTGCCCAGTACCCGCAGGAACGGCAGGCGTACACCGCTTACAATAGGCGCGGCCTGCTTGGGCCAGGCCAGCAGCAGGCCGAGGGTGCACAGCAGGATGATGCTGACGCCCATGCTCCACAGCCCCAGGCCCTTGACCATCAGCACACCCAGTGGCGCGCCGATGGCCAGTGCGCCATAGCTGGCGATGCCGTTCCAGGAGATGACCTTGGCGGTGTTTTCGGCGCCCACCCTGCCGATGCCCCAGCCAATCGCGCCCGAGCCCACCAGGCTTTCGGCGCTGCCCAGCACCAGGCGGCCTACCAGCAGGCAGGTCAGGCTCAGCCATGGCAGGTGGGTGAGGAAGGCGCAGGCCAGCATGAATACCCCGCTAAGCCCGCAGCCGACCAAGCCATACATGACGGCTTTCTTGCTGCCATGGTTGTCGATGATGCGGCTGGCGGTGGGGCGGCTGAGCAGGGTGGCCAGGTACTGCACGCTGATCACCAGGCCAGCGACCACGGCGCTGAAACCCAGGTCGTTATGCACATAGCCGGGCAGCACGGCCAGTGGGATGCCGATGTTCAGGTAGCCGATGAAGGTGAAGAGGACGATGGAGACGACTTGCAGGGTGACCGCAAGGGGGCGCGGTGAGTCGGGCATGGGGACCTACGTGTGTTCAGGACGGTGTGAAAACGTGATGACGGGGGTAGCCCGCAGGTCAGCCGTTTTCACACAGTCGGGGATGCGCAGTTATTCCTGGTCAGCGCTGGATTGATCGTCACCATCCTGCTCGACGGCTGCTGCCGGTTCAGCGTGAACGGTCACGGATGGCTCTTCTGGGTTCAGGCTTGGGAAGGGAAGATTCGGGATTTCGTGCATCTCGTCGTTCCTCGCAAGTGTGAGTGAAAAGTCTGCGCCAGGCGCGGTTGAAGCTTCGCAAAGCTGGGGCAGGATACACAAGTCTGGATGACAGTTTGGATTTTTTACCGGTCGCTTGTCGGTTTTGCGGGCGAACAGCGCACATTTTTCCCATAAAAAATGGGGCCGCCTGGGCCCCATTTTTTAGTGGTCACTTACGGCCTTCAGCCGTTTCAGCCACCTTGTCAGTGCGCGCGCACATGATGAAGTCGTTGCGGTGCAGGCCTTTGATCGAGTGGCTCCACCAAGTGACGGTAACCTTGCCCCACTCGGTCAGCAACCCTGGGTGGTGGCCTTCGGCTTCGGCGATTTCGCCCACGGCGTTGGTGAACGCCAAGGCGTGCTTGAAGTTCTTGAACAGGAACACGCGCTCAAGCTCCATGTGGCCGTCACGTACTTCGATGTTCCAGTCCGGGATTTCGCGAATCAGCTCGGCCAGCTCTTCGTCGGAGACTTTCGGTGCGTCGGCGCGGCAGGCTTCGCAATGGGCTTGGTTCAAGGCATTCATGGGGTGTCTTTCCAGTTCGAGTTGTTATCGGCAGGGTCGTTCAGGCGGCGACCTTGGGTGGAAACTTCGGCGCGTGCAGGCCCAGCTGCATGGCTTTATGGACCATGCCCATGATGTCTTCGTGGGCCAGGTCGAACAGGCGCTTCATGTTCGGCAGCACGAAATACAGCGGCTGCAGGATGTCGATGCGATACGGCGTGCGCATGGCCTCGATCGGGTCGAAAGCCTGGTGCTCGGGCTCGCCAGACAGACTGTAGACGGTCTCCTTGGGCGACGAGAGAATGCCGCCACCATAGATTTTGCGGCCTTGCGCGGTTTCCATCAGGCCAAACTCGATGGTCATCCAGTACAGGCGCGCCAGGTACACGCGTTGTTCCTTGGTCGCAGCCAGGCCGAGCTTGCCATAGGTGTGGGTGAACTCGGCGAACCACGGATTGGTCAGCAGCGGGCAGTGGCCGAAGATCTCGTGGAAGATATCGGGCTCTTGCAGGTAGTCCAGCTCTTCCGGGGTGCGGATGAAGGTGGCGACCGGGAAGCGCTTGCTGGCCAGCAATTCGAAGAAAGTCTGGAAGGGGATCAGTGCCGGTACCCGGGCCACTTGCCAACCGGTGGTGGCGCCCAGCACCTTGTTGACCTCGCCCAGCTGCGGAATACGGTCATGGGGCAGCTTGAGCTGGTCGATGCCGTCCAGGTATTCCTGGCACGCGCGGCCTTCGATCACTTTCAGCTGGCGAGTGATCAGGGTGTTCCATACCGCATGCTCTTGCTGCGGGTAATCGATAAAACCATGCGCATCGGGCTCGCGTGCCACGTATTGCGTCTGTTTCATGAGGCTCTCCTGGTGAGGGCTTTTCTTGTTATGTGCAGGACATGCCTAAGTAATATCCCCACCCGGGTCGGTTTGCACGATGGATGGCAGGGCTTGTAGTTGCTCGCCACCCCTACTTTCGTAACGATAATTTTACAAAATCGAGCAGGTGTCGGAAAATCCGAGGCATCTGGCTGATGGTTGCGCGGTTTTTGTCAGCTTATCTTTACGAATTTTCTGCGCGGTGTTGAAAAACATTGGCGCTTCGAGAGCCCTCATGCGTATCAAAGTGCATTGCCAGAACCGTATTGGCATCCTGCGCGACATCCTCAACCTGCTGGTGGAGTACGGCATCAACGTGCTGCGCGGCGAGGTGGGCGGCGACCACGGCAACGCCATCTACCTGCATTGCCCGAACCTGATCAACCTGCAGTTCCAGGCATTGCGGCCCAAGTTCGAGGCGATTGCCGGAGTATTCGGCGTCAAGCGCGTGGGGCTGATGCCCAGCGAGCGCCGGCACATGGAGTTGAATGCACTGCTGGGCGCGCTGGATTTCCCGGTGCTGTCGATCGACATGGGCGGCAGCATCGTCGCCGCCAACCGTACCGCGGCGCAGCTGTTGGGGGTGCGGGTGGACGAGGTGCCCGGCATGCCGCTGGCGCGCTACGTGGAAGATTTCGACCTGCCGGAGCTGGTGCGGGCCAACAAGTCGCGCATCAACGGCATGCGCATCAAGGTCAAAGGCGATGTGTTCCTGGCCGATATCGCCCCGTTGCAGTCCGAGCACGATGACAGTGAGGCGTTGGCGGGCGCGGTCCTTACCCTGCACCGGGCTGACCGCATCGGCGAGCGTATCTATAACGTGCGCAAGCAGGAACTGCGCGGTTTCGACAGCATCTTCCAGAGCTCGCGGGTGATGGCCGCAGTGGTGCGTGAGGCGCGGCGCATGGCACCGCTGGATGCCCCCTTGCTGATTGAAGGCGAGACCGGTACCGGCAAGGAACTGCTGGCGCGCGCCTGCCACTTGGCCAGCCCGCGCGGCCAGTCGCCCCTGATGGCGCTCAATTGCGCCGGGTTGCCGGAGTCGATGGCCGAGACCGAGCTGTTTGGCTACGGCCCCGGGGCATTCGAAGGGGCGCGGGCGGAGGGCAAGCTGGGGTTGCTGGAGCTGACCGCCGGCGGCACGCTGTTTCTTGATGGGGTAGGGGAGATGAGCCCGCGCCTGCAAGTGAAGCTGCTGCGCTTTCTGCAGGACGGCTGCTTCCGCCGGGTAGGCAGCGATGAAGAGGTCTACTTGGATGTGCGGGTGATTTGCGCGACCCAGGTGGATTTGTCCGAGCTGTGTGCCCGTGGCGAGTTTCGTCAGGACCTGTATCACCGCCTCAACGTATTGTCGCTGCACATTCCGCCTTTGCGTGAGTGCATGGATGGGCTGGAAGGGCTGGTACAGCACTTTCTCGATCAGGCCAGCCGGCAGATTGGCTGCGCCATGCCCCGGCTGGTGCCGGCCGCAATGGAAAAACTTGGGCAATACCATTGGCCAGGTAATGTAAGGCAGTTGGAAAACGTATTGTTCCAGGCGGTTTCTTTATGTGAAGGCGGCGTGGTTAAAAGCGAGCATATTCGCTTGCCGGATTATGGCGCGCGGCAACCGTTGGGTGAGTTTTCGCTGGAAGGGGATCTTTCGCAGATTGTCGGGCGCTTTGAAAAGGCGGTACTGGAAAGTTTGATGGGCGAGTTTTCGAGTAGTCGGGCTTTGGGCAAAAGATTGGGTGTTTCGCACACGACAATTGCCAACAAGTTGAGGGATTACTCGCTTAACAAGTCTGCGGATTAGTTGTCAGGCAAAGAACTTGGGACTGCTTCGCAGTCCTTTCGCGGCGCAAGGCCGCTCCTACAGGTACGGCGCGGGTTTGAGGATTGCGCAATACCTGTAGGAGCGGCCTTGTGCCGCGAAGGGGCCCGCAGGGCCCCCAATTCACAAGGTGTCAGCCGTTGGAGCAGCCGTTCCCCATCACGCGGTATTCGAGAATGTGCTTCTGGCCCTGGGAGTCCTCGTAGGTCATGCGGGCTGGCACGACTTCGCACACATTGGGCACTTCGCTCATGGAAATGACGCGGGCAATGTCCAGGTGCTGCGAGTAACTGTACTGTTCAACCGGAATCTGCTCGGCATCTTTGGCTTCGCCGGCCATCGCCGCGCCGCAAAGACTGCCAAGTACCAATACCAGTAAAGCTTTCATTTTCTATTTACCTGTCTAAGGTCGTGAGGGGGTGCGCGGCGCTTATGGCGCCGCGAGTATTGCTAGTTTTAACTATCGGGATTAGATGGAGATTAACGCTTGCCTTCGTGGGGGCTGTTACCAGTTGTTAATCGCCTTGCCGTTGCTGGCGAGGTGAATTTTATGGCGCTGGCCAAGGCCGAAACAGTGGGTCTTTTGATAAAGTGTTTTGACAGAATCTGTAACAATCCCGTGTTAACCCCCGTATTTTTTTGCTGCATGGGCTGTAATGCCCGAGCTAGAGGGCTTTGCCGGAACGGGCGTACCAAATTACTACCAACGTCGAATGGCTTTTGTCGCTCTGGTACAGTTACAAACGGTTCCATACAAAAACAACTATTACACCGAGGTAACACAGATGAGTGCGGCTCCACTGTATCCCGTTCGTCCCGAGGTTGCGGCCACTACCCTGACCGACGAGGCCACCTACAAGGCCATGTACCAGAAATCGGTGATCAACCCGGACGGCTTCTGGCGCGAGCAGGCCCAGCGTATCGACTGGATCAAACCGTTCACCAAGGTCAAGCAAACCTCCTTTGACGACCACCACGTCGATATCAAATGGTTCGCCGACGGCACTCTGAACGTTTCCTCCAACTGCCTGGACCGCCACCTCGAAGAGCGCGGTGATCAGCTGGCCATCATCTGGGAAGGCGACGACCCTTCCGAGCACCGAAACATCACTTACCGTGAACTGCACGAGCAGGTCTGCAAGTTCGCCAACGCCTTGCGTGGCCAGGACGTGCACCGTGGTGACGTGGTCACCATCTACATGCCGATGATCCCCGAGGCCGTGGTGGCCATGCTGGCCTGTGCCCGTATTGGTGCGATCCACTCGGTGGTGTTCGGTGGCTTCTCCCCTGAAGCGCTGGCCGGCCGCATCATCGATTGCGAGTCCAAGGTGGTGATCACCGCCGACGAAGGCGTGCGTGGCGGCCGTCGTACCCCGCTCAAGGCCAACGTCGACCTGGCGCTGACCAACCCTGAAACCAAAAGCGTGCAGAAGATCATCGTGTGCAAGCGCACCGGTGGTGATATCGCCTGGCACCAGCATCGCGACATCTGGTACGAAGACCTGATGAAAGTGGCCTCCAGCCACTGCGCGCCAAAGGAAATGGGTGCTGAAGAAGCGCTGTTCATCCTTTATACCTCTGGCTCCACGGGCAAGCCGAAGGGTGTGCTGCACACCACCGGCGGTTACCTGGTGTATGCCGCGCTGACCCATGAGCGCGTGTTCGACTATCGCCCGGGCGAGGTCTACTGGTGCACCGCCGACGTCGGTTGGGTCACTGGCCACAGCTACATCGTCTACGGCCCGCTGGCCAACGGCGCCACCACCTTGCTGTTCGAGGGCGTGCCGAACTACCCGGACATTACCCGCGTCTCGAAGATCGTCGACAAGCACAAGGTCAACATCCTCTACACCGCGCCAACCGCCATCCGCGCCATGATGGCCGAAGGGCAGGCCGCCGTTGAGGGGGCTGATGGTTCCAGCCTGCGTCTGCTTGGCTCGGTGGGCGAACCGATCAACCCTGAAGCCTGGAACTGGTACTACAAGACCGTTGGCAAGGAGCGTTGCCCGATCGTCGACACCTGGTGGCAGACCGAAACCGGCGGCATCCTGATCAGCCCGCTGCCGGGCGCTACCGGCCTCAAGCCGGGCTCGGCAACCCGCCCGTTCTTTGGTGTGGTGCCCGCCCTGGTGGACAACCTGGGTAACCTGATCGAGGGTGCGGCCGAAGGCAACCTGGTGATCCTCGACTCCTGGCCAGGCCAGTCGCGTTCGCTGTACGGCGACCACGACCGCTTTGTCGACACCTACTTCAAGACCTTCCGTGGCATGTACTTCACCGGCGACGGTGCGCGCCGCGACGAAGATGGCTACTACTGGATCACCGGTCGCGTGGATGACGTGCTCAATGTCTCCGGTCACCGCATGGGTACTGCCGAAATCGAAAGTGCCATGGTCGCGCATTCGAAAGTTGCCGAGGCTGCAGTGGTTGGTGTGCCGCACGACATCAAGGGCCAGGGCATCTATGTGTATGTCACCCTCAATTCCGGTGTCGAGGCCAGTGAGCAGTTGCGCCTGGAACTGAAAAACTGGGTGCGCAAGGAAATCGGCCCGATTGCCTCGCCGGACGTGATCCAGTGGGCGCCGGGCCTGCCGAAGACCCGTTCGGGCAAGATCATGCGCCGCATCCTGCGCAAGATTGCCACCGGTGAGTACGATGCGCTGGGCGATATCTCGACACTGGCTGACCCGGGTGTGGTGCAGCACCTGATCGATACCCACAAGGCCATGAACCTGGCTTCGGCCTGATAGTCTCGTCGCTTGCGCTGTGGGGGCGCGCGCCCTGTGTGGGAGCGGGCTTGCCCGCGAACACCGGC
This sequence comes from Pseudomonas sp. SIMBA_067, assembly GCF_046534675.1. Lineage (NCBI taxonomy): Bacteria > Pseudomonadati > Pseudomonadota > Gammaproteobacteria > Pseudomonadales > Pseudomonadaceae > Pseudomonas > Pseudomonas sp. SIMBA_067. The sequence continues at coordinate 116,659 of NZ_JAWRYH010000015.1, forward strand.
GCAGCCGGTGCCATCCTCCGCGCCTCTGCTTCGCGGGCATGCCCGCTCCCACAGGGCTGCTTACACACGCCACGACCAGACAAAACCCCGCCCGGGCAACCGGCGGGGTTTTTGCTTTACTGTTACCCGACATTCATCGGTAACTGTTCTGTCACCGGTCCTGCACAAGTTCGGGGCGCGAAGAAACAAATCAGGCCCGTTTCGGTGCGTTTCCTTAGCCATTTTGTGCAACACGGCACGCTACACTTGCCGTAGTACAAGGCTTTGCCAATAATAGGCCCAGGAATTGCTAGGTCTATAGGTTCTATTTCTTGCGCTTTTGCATATTTTGCACTGGCTGTCAACATCGCCCGCAGCGGTTTCAAGCGCTTCTGTAAGTAGTTGTCGCTTTGAAGAAATATCGACTACCGGGCTGTCGCTAAAATGCCACTCACTCGCTCGTGGTCTGCGACCTTGGTCGAACCCTGCGCGGCTCGCGTTGTACCCATTCGCATATCGGGCAGTTGTTACCTGCCTTGTATTGCCCCGTACCGATGGAGTTACCTGATGAAGAAGCTCGCACTGCTTGGCGCCCTGGCGCTGTCTGTGTTTTCCCTGGTGTCGCAGGCCGATGAAAAACCCCTGAAAATCGGCATTGAAGCTGCCTACCCACCCTTCGCCTTCAAGCAGCCCGATGGCAGCATCGCCGGTTTCGACTACGACATCGGCAATGCCCTGTGTGAAGAGATGAAAGCAAAGTGCACCTGGGTCGAGCAGGAGTTCGACGGCCTGATCCCGGCGCTGAAAGTGCGCAAGATCGACGCCATTCTGTCGTCCATGTCGATCACCGACGACCGCAAGAAGTCGGTCGACTTCACCAAGCGCTACTACCTGACCCCGGCGCGCCTGGTGATGAAGGACGGCACCGCTGTCAGCGAAAGCCTGGATGAGCTCAAAGGCAAGAAGATCGGCGTGCAGCGCGGCTCGATCCATGACCGCTTCGCCAAGGAAGTGCTAGGCGCCAAAGGTGCCACCGTGGTGCCTTACGGCACCCAGAACGAAATCTACCTGGACGTGGCAGCCGGCCGCCTCGACGGCACCGTGGCTGACGCCACCCTGCTGGAAGACGGCTTCCTCAAGACCGACGCCGGCAAGGGCTTTGCCTTCGTAGGCCCGGCCTTCACCGACGCCAAGTACTTCGGTGACGGTATCGGCATTGCCGTGCGCAAGGGTGACAAAGCGAACGTCGAGCGCATCAACGCGGCCATCGACGCCATCCGTGCCAACGGCAAGTACAAAGAAATCGAGAAGAAGTACTTCAACTTCGACATCTACGGTCCAGACTCGAACTAAGACGTCGGGTTTCACCTGTGCAATGGTGCAAACAGCAGAGGCTCTGAGGTTTGCACCATTTTTCATTCTCTAGGTCGAGGACCTCATCATGTTGAAAGGCTACGGGGCAGTCATCCTCGACGGGGCGTGGCTGACGCTGCAGCTCGCCTTGTCGTCGATGGCCCTGGCCATCGTGCTCGGCCTGATCGGTGTGGCGCTGCGCTTGTCGCCGGTGCGCTGGCTGGCCTGGCTGGGCGATCTGTATTCCACCGTTATCCGTGGTATTCCGGACCTGGTCCTGATCCTGCTGATTTTCTACGGCGGGCAAGACATCATCAACCGGGTGGCACCGCTGCTCGGCTACGAAGACTACATCGACCTGAACCCGCTGGCTGCGGGTATCGGCACGCTGGGCTTCATCTTTGGCGCGTACCTGTCAGAAACCTTCCGCGGTGCCTTCCTCGGTATTCCCAAGGGCCAGGCCGAAGCGGGCGTGGCGTATGGCATGAGCAACCGCCAAGTGTTCTTCCGCATCCAGGTGCCGCAAATGATTCGCCTGGCGATCCCGGGTTTCACCAACAACTGGCTGGTGCTGACCAAGGCCACCGCGCTGATTTCAGTCGTCGGCCTGCAGGACATGATGTTCAAGGCCAAGCAGGCGGCCGATGCCACCCGCGAGCCTTTCACCTTCTTCCTGGCGGTGGCGGCCCTGTACCTGGTGCTGACCAGCGTCTCGCTGCTGGCCCTGAAGTATCTCGAGCGCCGCTACTCGGTGGGCGTCAAGGTGGCTGAACTATGATCTTCGACTACAACGTCGTCTGGGAGGCATTGCCGTTGTACTTCGGCGGCCTGCTGACCACCCTCAAGCTGCTGGCGATTTCGCTGTTCTTCGGCCTGCTGGCGGCCATTCCGCTGGGCCTGATGCGCGTGTCGAAGCAGCCTGTGGTCAATCTCGTGGCGTGGCTCTACACCTACGTGATTCGCGGCACGCCGATGCTGGTGCAGCTGTTCCTGATCTACTACGGCCTGGCGCAGTTCGAGGCGGTACGTGAAAGCTTCGCCTGGCCGCTGCTGTCCAGCGCCACGTTCTGCGCCTGCCTGGCGTTCGGTGTCAACACCAGTGCCTACACCGCAGAAATCATCGCCGGCAGCCTCAAGGCCACGCCCCACGGCGAGATCGAGGCGGCCAAGGCCATGGGCATGTCGCGCATGAAGATGTACCGGCGCATCCTGCTGCCGTCGGCCCTGCGCCGGGCGCTGCCGCAGTACAGCAACGAAGTGATCATGATGCTGCAAACCACCAGCCTGGCGTCGATCGTCACCCTGATCGACATCACCGGTGCCGCACGCACGGTCAATGCCCAGTACTACCTGCCTTTCGAGGCCTACATCACGGCGGGCGTGTTCTACCTGTGCCTGACCTTCATCCTGGTGCGCCTGTTCAAGATGGCCGAACGCCGCTGGCTCGGCTACCTGGCGCCGCGCAAGCACTGACCGCTTTGTGAGAATCGACAGCATGTACAAACTCGAAGTCCAAGACCTGCACAAGCGCTACGGCAGCCATGAAGTGCTCAAGGGTGTTTCCCTGGCGGCCAAGGCCGGCGACGTCATCAGCATCATCGGCTCCAGTGGTTCGGGCAAGTCGACCTTCCTGCGCTGCATCAACCTGCTGGAGCAGCCGCACGCCGGCAAAATCCTGCTCAACAACGAAGAGCTCAAGCTGGTGGCCGGCAAGGACGGCGCGCTGAAGGCCTCCGACCCGCGCCAGCTGCAGCGCATGCGCTCGCGCCTGTCGATGGTGTTCCAGCACTTCAACCTGTGGTCGCACATGACGGCGCTGGAGAATGTGATCGAGGCGCCGGTACACGTGCTGGGTATGAACAAGAAAGAAGCCCTTGAAAAGGCCGAGCACTACCTGGCCAAGGTGGGTGTCTCCCACCGCAAGGACGCCTTCCCCGGGCATATGTCGGGTGGCGAGCAACAGCGTGTGGCAATTGCCCGGGCCCTGGCCGTGGAGCCAGAGGTTATGCTGTTCGACGAGCCGACTTCGGCGCTCGACCCGGAGCTGGTGGGTGATGTGCTCAAGGTCATGCAGGCGCTGGCTCAGGAAGGCCGGACCATGGTGGTGGTGACCCACGAAATGGGCTTTGCTCGCGAGGTCTCCAATCAGCTGGTGTTCCTGCACAAAGGTTTGGTGGAAGAGGCGGGCTGCCCACGCGAAGTATTGGCCAACCCGCAGTCGGAGCGCCTGAAGCAGTTCCTCTCCGGCAGCCTGAAGTAAAAGCTGCATTTTTGCACCAGAATAGGGCATGCTGCGCTGCGAGCGCAGCCTGACCCGGCGCACAGACTCGAACGACCTCAGGTTTCGGACCGCACCCTATGACCACCCAGCGAATCGGTTTTCTCATCTGGCCCAGCACCAGGCCCTTGACCCTGGCGCTGGCCGAGGAAGTGTTGCAGGTGGCGCAGCGGGTGCATCCGGATGTGGTCTACGAACTGGCCTTCCTGCAGGCGGAGCCCGCGCCAGAGGGGGAGTGGCGCCTGCCGGGCGAGCCGTGGACCGGCCGCCTGGAGGGTTGCCACAAACTGTTCCTGCTCGCTGACGAGCCGCCTGCGGCGGTAGGGGCTGCCTTGTCGACTGCGCTCAAGCAGCTGGCGCGCAGTGGCTGCACGGTCGGTGGCCTGGCTGCCGGGGTGTATCCGCTGGCGATGCTGGGCCTGCTCGACGGTTACCGGGCTGCGGTGCACTGGCGCTGGCAGGACGATTTTGCCGAACGCTTCCCCAAGGTCATTGCCACCAGTCACTTGTTCGACTGGGATCGTGATCGCATGACTGCCTGTGGCGGCATCGCCGTGGCCGACCTGTTGCTGGCAGTGCTGGCCCGTGATCACGGGGCGGAACTGGCGGGGGCAGTGTCGGAAGAGCTGGTGGTGGAGCGCATCCGCGAGGGGGGCGAGCGTCAGCGCATTCCGCTGCAGAACCGCCTGGGCTCTAGCCATCCCAAGCTGACCCAGGCGGTGCTGTTGATGGAAGCCAACATCGAAGAGCCGCTGACCACTGACGAGATTGCCCAGCATGTGTGCGTGTCGCGTCGGCAGCTGGAGCGCATCTTCAAGCAGTACCTGAACCGCGTGCCGAGCCAGTACTACCTGGAGCTACGGCTGAACAAGGCGCGGCAGATGCTGATGCAGACCAGTAAGTCGATCATCCAGATCGGCTTGTCCTGTGGCTTCTCCTCGGGGCCGCATTTTTCCAGTGCCTATCGCAACTTCTTTGGCGCCACGCCGCGGGAAGACCGGAATCAGCGGCGTAGCAGCAGCCCATTCGAACTGAGCTCGGCGCCTGCCGAAAAGGGCTGACATGATGCGTGGGGCCCGGGGTGTATGCCTTGGGGGTGATGGTGGGGCGGAAATCGAGCGCCGCCCGCGCGGCGCTTCGCAGCACAAGGCTGCTCCTACATCTGTTTCCGGCCAGTCACGCCTGCACCAACGCACGCGACCGCCTTGTTTGCCTGACGCGATATCGAGCCATGCACCAAGGCGTTCGCGCGCAATACCCACAGGAATAATTGGCCCGAAACAGATGTAGGAGCAGCCTTGTGCTGCGAAGCGCCGCGCGGGCGGCGCTCGATCTCACAGGCAACACATCAACATCGCCGAACATCCCCGTCTCCCACAAACCTATGTGAACACCCGTTCACCCAGCATCCTCTCTCCCGTACACTGCGCGATTGCGACAGTGTTTGTCGCATTGCCGAAAGCCTTGTCAAAACTGGGTTTTGCGCTGTAACAAGTTGTCGCTTGGCCGCAAGGACAGGCGCGGATCAGTCCTTACAATCCCCCCATCGCTCGCCCACTTCCAGGCCAGCGTTCCTCTTCAGGAGACTCAGATGTCCGTTGAGCAAGCCCCGGTGCAACGTGCCGATTTCGACCAGGTCATGGTTCCCAACTATTCTCCGGCGGCCTTCATTCCTGTGCGAGGCGAGGGTTCCCGTGTGTGGGACCAGTCGGGTCGCGAGCTGATCGATTTTGCCGGTGGCATCGCGGTAAACGCCCTCGGCCACTGCCACCCGGCACTGGTCAAGGCCCTGACCGACCAGGCCAACACCCTCTGGCACGTATCCAACGTGTTCACCAACGAGCCGGCCCTGCGCCTGGCCCACAAGCTGGTGGACGCCACCTTTGCCGACCGGGCGTTCTTCTGCAACTCCGGCGCCGAGGCCAACGAGGCCGCGTTCAAGCTGGCCCGTCGCGTCGCCCATGACCGCTTTGGCCCGGAAAAGCACGAAATCATCGCCACCGTGAACAGCTTCCACGGCCGTACCCTGTTCACCGTCAGCGTCGGTGGCCAGCCTAAGTACTCCGACGGTTTTGGCCCGAAGATCACCGGCATCAGCCACGTGCCGTACAACGACCTGGAAGCACTGAAAGCCCAGATTTCCGACAAGACCTGCGCCGTGGTGATTGAACCGATCCAGGGCGAAAGCGGCGTGGTACCGGCCGACCTGGCTTACCTGGAAGGCGCTCGCAAGCTGTGCGACGCGCACAACGCCCTGCTGATCTTCGACGAAGTGCAGACCGGCGTGGGCCGTACCGGTTCGCTGTATGCCTACCAGCACTACGGCGTGACGCCCGACATCCTGACCAGTGCCAAGAGCCTGGGCGGTGGCTTCCCTATCGGCGCCATGCTGACCACCACCGAACTGGCCAAGCACCTGGCCGTCGGCACCCACGGCACCACTTACGGCGGCAACCCGCTGGGCTGCGCCGTCGCCTGCGCGGTGCTGGATGTGGTCAATACCCCTGAAACCCTGGCCGGCATCAAGGCCAAGCACGCACGTTTCAAGACCCGCCTGGAACAGATTGGCCAGAAGTACAGCCTGTTCTCCCAGGTGCGTGGTGTCGGCCTGCTGCTCGGCTGCGTGCTGACCGAGGCCTGGCAAGGCAAGGCCAAGGACGTGCTCAACGCCGCCGAGAAAGAAGGCGTGATGGTGCTGCAGGCCGGCCCGGACGTGGTGCGTTTTGCGCCAAGCCTGGTGGTTGAAGACGCCGACATCGACGAAGGCCTGGACCGCTTCGAGCGCGCCGTGGCCACCCTGACCAAGGGCTGACCCGCCTGCGCCACCTTCGCCGGCAAAGGCCATTCCCGGGCCTGGCCGGCGATACCCGATTCCACTGCAGGTGCCCGTGTACCTGCCGTTTTTCCGTGCCGCCGTGAGCGGCCCGTATTCCAAAGGAGTGACACCATGCTGGTGATGCGCCCCGCGCAAATGGCTGATCTGAACGAAGTGCAGCGCATGGCTGCAGACAGCCCCATTGGTGTCACCTCGCTGCCGGACGACGCTGCTCGCCTGGGCGACAAGATCGCCGCTTCCGAGACTTCCTTCGCCGCCGAGGTCAGCTTCAACGGCGAGGAAAGCTATTTCTTTGTGCTCGAAGACAGCGAGACTGGCAAGCTGGCAGGCTGCTCGGCCATTGTCGCTTCGGCTGGGTATTCCGAGCCTTTCTATAGTTTTCGTAACGAGACCTTCGTGCACGCCTCGCGCGAGCTGAAGATCCACAACAAGATCCACGTGCTGTCGTTGTGTCATGACCTGACCGGCAACAGCCTGCTGACCAGCTTCTATGTATTGCCGGAGCTGGTGAACAGCGGCTGGGCCGAGCTCAATTCGCGCGGTCGCCTGCTGTTCATGGCCGCGCACCCGGAGCGTTTCGCCGACTCGGTAGTGACCGAAATCGTCGGCTACAGCGACGAGAACGGCGAATCGCCGTTCTGGGATGCCATCGGCCGCAATTTCTTCGACCTCAACTACTCCGACGCCGAGCGCCTGTGTGGCCTGAAGAGCCGAACCTTCCTCGCCGAACTGATGCCGCACTACCCGATCTACGTGCCGCTGCTGCCCGATGAGGCGCAGGAAGCCATGGGCCAGGTGCACCCGCGCGCGCAGATCACCTTCGACATCCTCATGCGCGAAGGCTTCGAAACCGAGCACTACATCGACATCTTCGACGGCGGCCCGACCCTGCATGCGCGCACCTCAGGCATTCGCTCGATTGCCCAGAGCCGCTCGGCGCCGGTGAAAATCGAGGACGCCCCAGGCAAGGGCGGGCGCCCGTACCTGGTGTGCAATGGCCAGTTGCAGGACTACCGCGCGGTGCTGCTGGACCTGGATTGGGTGCCCGGCAAACCGGTGTGCCTGAGCCTGGCGGCGGCCGATGCGCTGGGTGTGGGCGAGGGTGGCAGCGTGCGCCTGGTCGCGGTCTGAGGTCTGGTAACAGACGTTTCGGGATTGATGCGTTAGAAGAGTTTTGCGCCGGCCGACGCCGCCGCACAAGGAGATAGCATGATCGTTCGTCCTGTACGCAGCAGCGATTTGCCTGCGTTGATCGAATTGGCACGCAGCACCGGCACCACCGGGCTGACCACGCTGCCGGCCAACGAAGAACGCCTGGGGCATCGCGTTGGCTGGGCGGAAAAGAGCTTCCGTGGCGAAGCCGAGCGTGGCGACACCGATTACCTGTTCGTGCTGGAAAACGACGAAGGACTGGTGGTCGGCATCAGTGCCATCGCCGGTGCCGTCGGCCTGCGCGAGCCTTGGTACAACTATCGGGTCGGCCTTACCGTCAGTGCTTCGCAGGAGCTTAAGATCTATCGCGAAATCCCCACCCTGTTCCTTGCCAACGACCTGACCGGCAATTCCGAGCTGTGCTCGCTGTTCCTGCGCAGCGATCACCGCTCCGGGCTCAATGGCCGCCTGCTGTCGCGTGCGCGGATGCTGTTCATTGCCGAGTTCCCGGAGCTGTTTGGCAAGAAGATCATTGCCGAAATGCGCGGCATGTCCGACGAGCAGGGGCGTTCGCCTTTCTGGGAAAGCCTTGGCCGGCATTTCTTCAAGATGGAGTTCAGCCAGGCGGACTACCTGACCGGTGTTGGCAACAAGTCGTTCATCGCCGAGCTGATGCCCAAGTTCCCCCTGTACACCTGCTTCCTGTCCGAGGCGGCGCGCGACGTGATCGGCCGCGTGCACGTCGACACCGAGCCGGCGCTGGCCATGCTCAAGCAGGAAGGCTTCAACTACCAGGGCTATGTCGACATCTTCGACGCAGGCCCGGCCATCGAGTGTGATACCGCCAAGATCCGCGCGGTGCGCGAGAGCCAGACGCTGGTGCTGGCGGTGGGCACGCCGGGCGACGACGCCACCCCTTACATCATCCACAACCGCAAACGCGACGATTGCCGCATCACTGCCGCGCCTGCGCGGCTGGCCGCCGGTACCTTGGTGGTCGACCCGTTGACCGCCAAGCGTCTGCGCATGGGTGCCGGCGACAACGTGCGTGCCGTGCCGCTATCGGCCAGCCGGGAGGCCCAGTAAATGACCACGCATTACATCGCAGGCAATTGGCTGGCGGGGCAGGGCGAAGCCCTGCAGTCGCTGAACCCGGTGACCCAGGCTGTCATCTGGCAAGGGCAGGGCGCTGACGCCAGCCAGGTGGACGCCGCCGTCCAGGCAGCCCGTCAGACCTTTCCGGCGTGGGCGCAACTGAGCCTCGAGGCGCGTATCGACGTGCTGGAGAAGTTCGCCGAGCAGCTGAAAAAGCATGCCGAAGCCTTGGCCCAGTGCATCGGTGAGGAAACCGGCAAGCCCCTGTGGGAATCGGCGACCGAAGTCACCAGCATGATCAACAAGGTGGCGATCTCGGTACAAAGCTACCGCGAGCGCACCGGGGAAAAGAGCGGCCCGCTGGCCGACGCCACGGCCGTGCTGCGGCACAAGCCCCATGGCGTGGTGGCGGTGTTCGGCCCCTACAACTTCCCCGGTCATCTGCCCAATGGCCATATCGTGCCGGCGCTGTTGGCGGGTAACTGCGTGGTGTTCAAGCCCAGCGAGCTGACGCCCAAGGTTGCCGAGCTGACCGTCAACTGCTGGATCGCCGCCGGCCTGCCTGCGGGCGTGCTGAATCTGGTGCAGGGGGCGCGTGAAACCGGTGTGGCGCTGGCCGCCAACCCGGGGATCGATGGCCTGTTCTTCACTGGTTCCAGCCGCACCGGCAACCTGCTGCACCAGCAGTTCGCCGGTCGCCCGGACAAGATCCTGGCCCTGGAAATGGGCGGCAACAACCCGCTCGTGGTAGACGAGGTGAGGGACCTGGACGCTGCGGTGTACACCATCATCCAGTCGGCGTTCATCTCCGCCGGCCAGCGTTGCACCTGCGCGCGGCGCCTGCTGGTGCCGCAAGGCGCCTGGGGTGATGCGCTGATCGTGCGCCTGGTCGAGGTGTGCAAAACCATCACGGTGGGTACGTTCGATGAGCAGCCGGCACCGTTCATGGGCTCGGTCATTTCGCTGCAGGCGGCGCGTGCGCTGATTACGGCCCAGGCCGAACTGGCCGCCAAAGGTGGCGTGAAGCTGCTGGAAATGACCCAGCCGCAGGCCGGTGCCGCGTTGCTGACCCCGGGCATTGTCGATGTCACGGCCGTGGCCGAGCGCCCGGACGAAGAGTTCTTCGGCCCGCTGCTGCAGGTGATCCGTTATGCCGATTTCGATGCTGCCATCGATGAAGCCAACAACACCCAGTACGGTCTCGCCGCCGGGTTGCTCTCCGACTCGCGTGCCCGCTACCAGTACTTCTGGCTGCGCAGCCGCGCCGGTATCGTCAACTGGAACAAGCAACTGACCGGCGCCGCCAGCAGTGCGCCGTTCGGTGGCGTGGGTGCCAGTGGCAACCATCGGGCCAGTGCCTATTACGCGGCAGACTACTGCGCTTACCCCGTGGCTTCGCTGGAGACCGCCAGCCTTGCCTTGCCGGCGACCCTGACGCCGGGCGTCACCCTATAACAACAGGTCACGGAGCCTAGCCGATGAAATCCTATGAAGTGAATTTTGATGGCCTGGTGGGGCCTACCCACAACTATGGCGGCCTGTCTTACGGCAACGTGGCTTCGCAGAGCAACAGTCAGCAGGGTTCCAACCCGCGCGAAGCCGCGCGCCAGGGCCTGGCGAAAATGAAAGCCCTGGCCGACATGGGCTTCAAGCAGGGCGTGTTGGCGCCCCAGGAGCGCCCGGATGTGGCCGCGCTGCGCCGCCTGGGCTTTAGCGGCAGCGATGCCGAGGTGATCCAGCGTGCTGCCAAAGAGGCCATGCCTCTGCTGGTGGCCAGCTGCTCGGCGTCGAGCATGTGGGTGGCCAACGCCGCCACGGTCAGCCCCAGTGCCGACACTGCAGATGGCCGCGTGCATTTCACCGCCGCCAACCTGAACTGCAAGTATCACCGCAGCATTGAGCACCCGACCACCAGCCGTGTGCTGGGCGCCATGTTCAACAACGAGAAACACTTTGCCCACCACGAAGCATTGCCTGCCGTGGCACAGTTCGGTGACGAGGGCGCGGCCAACCACACGCGTTTCTGCCGTGCCTATGGCGACGCGGGTGTGGAGTTCTTCGTCTATGGCCGCAGTGCCTTCGACAGCCGTTACCCGGCGCCGCAGAAGTACCCGGCCCGGCAAACCCTGGAAGCCTCGCAGGCCGTGGCCCGGCTGCATGGGCTGAGCGATGGCGGGGTGGTCTACGCTCAACAGAACCCTGCAGTGATCGACCAGGGCGTGTTCCATAACGATGTGATTTCGGTGGGCAACGGCGAGGTGCTGTTCTACCACGAGGACGCTTTCCTCGAGACCGACGCGGTGCTTGGCCAGCTGCGAGCTAAACTGGCCAGCAAGGGTGGCACCTTCCAGGCCATCTGTGTACCGCGGGCAGAGGTGGCGGTAGAGGATGCCGTGCGCTCATACCTGTTCAACAGCCAGCTGCTCAGCCGCGATGACGGTTCCATGCTGCTGGTGGTGCCGGAAGAGTGCCGCAACAATGAGCGGGTCTGGGCCTACCTGGGCCAGCTGACCAGCCAGGGTGGCCCGGTGAAGGAGGTCAAGGTATTCGACCTCAAGCAAAGCATGCAGAACGGCGGCGGCCCGGCTTGCCTGCGTTTGCGTGTAGCGTTGAAGGAATCGGAACTGGCGGCGGTCAACCAAGGCGTTATCATGACCGCCCCGCTGTACGACACCCTGGTGCAGTGGGTCGACAAGCATTACCGCGATCGCCTGGGCGAAGCGGACCTGGCCGACCCGCAACTGCTGGTGGAATGCCGTACGGCACTGGACGAATTGACCCAGATCCTGAAGTTGGGCTCGGTATACCCGTTCCAACGCCAACCTTGAAGAGAGACTTTGCAATGACCGACGCCCTGCGCCTGATCCTCGAAGATGAAGACGGCACCCAGCTGGAAACCTCCTGCACCCGCTTTGCCGTGGTTTGGCAAGGCAAGGAAGTGTGGATTCAGCAGGACGGCCGTGGCCAGCTGCTGATCGGTGTGGACGTCGACGAAGACGACACCGAATACGCCAACCTGCTGCTGCGCCCGATGGCCACCAACCTGGTCAGCCTGCAGCTGGAAATGGAGCCGGCTGAGGTTGGCGAAGACGACGATCACGTCCATGGCCCTGACTGCGGCCACCACCACTAAGGAAGCCCCTATGCTCGCCCTTGGCAAATTGCTTGAGCTGACCCTCACCGATCACGAACCGGCCGAGAAGACCCAAGTGACACCCAAGGGCGCGCGTTTGCGTTGGCTGGGGGAGGGCGCGCTCGAAGTGCGCCCCGCCGAAAGCGATGATTGCGGGCTGGACTTGCTGTTGTCTGCTGGCATCCATGGCAACGAAACGGCGCCGATCGAATTGCTCGAACGGCTGCTGCACGGCGTGGCCAACGGCAAGATCAAACCCAAGGCACGGCTGCTGTTCCTGTTCGGCAACCCGGCGGCTATCCGCAAGGGCGAGCGCTTCATCGAGCAGGACATCAACCGGCTGTTCAATGGCCGCCATGAGCTTTCCAGTGGTTTCGAGGCATTGCGTGCCGCCGAGCTGGAGCAGTTCGCCCGGGTGTTCTTCAGCAAGCCGGGGCGCAGCCGCCTGCATTACGACCTGCATACCGCCATCCGTGGTTCGAAGATCGAGCAATTTGCCTTGTACCCCTATAAAGAGGGGCGCAAGCACTCCCGTCGCGAACTGGCGCGCCTGGCGGCAGCCGGCATGGAGGCGGTGCTGCTGCAAAGCAAATCCTCCATCACTTTCAGTGCCTTTACCTACGAACAGCTGGAGGCCGAAGCCTTCACCCTGGAGCTGGGCAAGGCCCGCCCGTTTGGCCAGAACGAGCAGGTCAACCTCGACCGGCTGGAGCAGCGCCTGATCCAGATCATCGAAGGCACCGAGCCAGAGGGTGAAGGCTCGCTGGATGGCCTGCAGCTGTTCAGCGTCGCCCGCGAAATCATCAAGCACAGCGACAGTTTCCACCTGCATTTGCCGGCGGACATCGAGAACTTTTCCGAGTTGAGCAAGGGTTACCTGCTGGCCGAAGACCTGGCCGAGACGCGCTGGGTGGTCGAGGAGGAGGGCGCGCGCATCATCTTCCCCAACCCCAGGGTGAAGAACGGCTTGCGCGCGGGGATTCTCATTGTGCCGGATTCGGGGCAGCGGCTGGGCTGATGGCGGAGGTGGCGCGCGTCCCGGCGCACCACATGGGCTCGCTCAGTAGTAGGTGCGTACTGGCAGGCCCAGTTCCATTCGCAGCGCGTTTTCGTTGAAGGGTGACGGGTTGGTGTCGGTTGGCGCCGTGTCGGGGTTATTGTCGAAATCGTACAGAGGGCCGCTCGGCAGGCCAATTGCTTGCAGGTGTGCGTTGTCGACCTGGATCTGCCTGCGATCGATAGTGCTTATTGAGGTGTGGCCAGGTACCGTCGTACCGTTGAAGGCGCTGTACGCTTCGCACAAGCAACGGTAAAAGTCGAGCAGCGGCAAATTGTCGCTGTCCGAGCGCGTCAGGTTGAGTGCCAGGTTTCCGCCCTCGGCCGGCAAGCCGGCTACCCACTCCAGTTTGCTGTCTCGTCGCAGGTAATGGTCATCGTCGGTCGGGTCTGATGTGTAGACGTCGAAACGGGTGGCCAGCTGTGTTTCGGTGACCCTTATCCAGGACCGTTTCGCCAGTTGAGTCAGAAGTTGCTGGCCGCAATCCGTGTGGCAAAGAAACACCAGGTGGTTGTGAACGGCCTGTTTGAAGGTATCGCTGCCTTGTATGTCGAGTGTGTTGTTGGCGAGTGCGGCGAGCGGGGCGGAGAGGGGTTGCTCGAAGCGGGCGTCACCCGCCTGGTTACGGGCATAAATGACTGATTCATGGGGGTCGTCGACCAGGATATGACCGTCGATTCCCTGGATATGACCGCCGATACGGCCGCTTGCCGAGCCGCGCTTGATGAATGTTAGCCCCTGGCCCACGTTGATTTGTGCATCGCTACTGCCGGTGAAGACCTCGGTGATGCCGCCGCCGGTGGTGATGTGTGCGCGGCCTTTTGCGGCCTGAATGATCACAGGCGTCTTCACGTCCTTCGCCACGCGGACGTTGGCCTCACCCGATGCTGTTCTGATGATGAGGGTGTGTCTGTGGGTAGGGGCGAGGATGAACCTCTTGTTGCCGACAATGGCTTTGAGGTGGCAATCGTAGGTGGAAATGTCGACATCGACCGCCGAGGCATGGCTCTGAATCACCATGTGGTGCTTGCCCGGGATCTGGCCCTGATCGAACCATACCTGTTCGAGAAGGACGTCTATCTTGTCGTCCCGGTATTCGTAGAAACGATGAACGGCTTGGCCATCGATGGATGTGTCTGCCTGCTGTTGAAAGCCGCTGGTCCTGCCAGAAATGAAATAGACGGGGTTGGGGTGCATGAGAAGGCTCGCTTGCTGTGAATGGGGGGCGGTGGTTGTCGCTGCGGCCAAAGCTAAAGGGTTGTGCAGGCGAGGAGTGGTACTTATCTAGGGGCAAGATGGACGAGGAGGGGGCGTTGTGACGAGGCGCTGAACCGTATAGCCTCCACTTTGAAGTCCGAAATGACGATTTCGTGCCGATTGACCGTTTCGGGCGTATAAACACACTGCATCCGCCGTTCAGGCTGGATATAATGGCGCCCTTTGCCGTCGTTTCGTCGATTCGACGTATCAGCCCAAACGGCCGCCGTTTCCGTGGAAGAACCTATGAAAAGCGCAGAAATCCGTGAAGCCTTCCTTCGCTTCTTCGAAGAGCAGGGACATACCCGAGTCGCCTCCAGTTCGTTGATCCCGAACAACGACCCGACCCTGCTGTTCACCAATGCCGGCATGAACCAGTTCAAGGACTGCTTCCTCGGCGCGGAGAAGCGTGCCTACACCCGTGCTGTCAGTAGCCAGAAGTGCGTGCGCGCCGGTGGCAAGCACAACGACCTGGAAAACGTCGGTTACACCGCGCGTCACCATACCTTCTTCGAAATGCTGGGCAACTTCAGCTTCGGCGACTATTTCAAGCGCGACGCCATCACCTTCGCCTGGACCTTCCTGACGTCGGCACAATGGCTGAACCTGCCCAAGGAAAAGCTCTGGGTCACCGTCTACGCCACTGACGACGAAGCCTACGACATCTGGACCAAGGAAATTGGCGTGCCGGCCGAGCGCATGGTACGCATCGGCGACAACAAAGGCGCCCCTTACGCCTCCGACAACTTCTGGACCATGGGTGACACTGGCCCGTGCGGCCCGTGCACCGAGATCTTCTACGACCACGGCGCGGACATCTGGGGCGGCCCACCCGGCTCGCCAGAAGAAGACGGCGACCGCTACATCGAGATCTGGAACAACGTCTTCATGCAGTTCAACCGCACCGCCGACGGCGTGCTGCACCCGCTACCAGCGCCGTCGGTGGACACCGGTATGGGCCTGGAGCGCGTCAGCGCCGTGCTGCAGCACGTGCACTCGAACTACGAGATCGACCTGTTCCAGAACTTGCTGGCAGCTGCGGCCAAGGCCATCGGTTGCAGCAATGATGGCCAGGCGTCGCTGAAAGTGGTCGCCGACCACATTCGCTCGTGCGGTTTCCTGATCGCCGACGGTGTACTGCCGTCCAACGAAGGCCGTGGCTATGTGCTGCGTCGCATCATTCGTCGTGCCTGCCGCCACGGCAACAAACTGGGCGCCAAGGGCAGCTTCTTCTACCAGATCGTTGCCGCGCTGGCCGCCGAAATGGGCGAAGCCTTCCCTGAGCTGAAGAGCCAGCAAGCGCACATCGAGCGCGTGCTGAAGGCTGAAGAAGAGC
Source organism: Pseudomonas sp. SIMBA_067 (assembly GCF_046534675.1). NCBI lineage: Bacteria > Pseudomonadati > Pseudomonadota > Gammaproteobacteria > Pseudomonadales > Pseudomonadaceae > Pseudomonas > Pseudomonas sp. SIMBA_067. The sequence continues at coordinate 132,135 of NZ_JAWRYH010000015.1, forward strand.
AGTTCGCCAAGACCCTCGAGCAAGGCCTGCGCATCCTCGAGCAGGACCTGGCCCAGCTGAAAGGCGACGTGGTACCGGGCGACGTGGTGTTCAAGCTGTATGACACCTACGGCTTCCCGATGGACCTGACTGCCGACATCGCCCGTGAGCGCGAGCTGACCATCGACGAAGCCGGCTTCGAGCGCGAGATGGACGCCCAGCGTGAGCGTGCGCGTTCCGCCAGCGCCTTCGGCATGGATTACAACAGCGTGGTCAAGGTTGACAGCGCCACTGAATTCCTCGGCTACGACGCCACCGAAGGCCAGGGCAAGATCATCGCCCTGTACAAGGACGGCCAGGCCGTCGACCAGTTGGGTGAAGGCGAGCAGGGCGTGGTCGTGCTCGACCGCACGCCGTTCTACGCCGAATCCGGTGGCCAGGTGGGTGATACCGGCTTCCTGCAGGCCGGCGCTGCGCGCTTCGACGTGCGCGACACCACCAAGACTGGCGGTGCCTTCCTGCACCACGGCGTGGTCGCCAGCGGTGCGCTGGTAATCGGTTCGCCAGTCGAGGCCAAGGTCGATGCCGACGTGCAGCACGCTACCTCGCTGAACCACTCTGCCACCCACCTGCTGCACGAAGCGCTGCGCCAGGTGCTGGGCGAACACGTACAGCAGAAGGGCTCGCTGGTTGACAGCCAGCGCCTGCGTTTCGACTTCAGCCACTTCGAGGCGCTGAAGCCAGAGCAGATCAAGGCCCTGGAAGACATCGTCAACCGCGAAGTGCGCAAGAACACCCCGGTGACAACGGAACTGACCGACATCGAAACCGCCAAGGCCAAAGGTGCCATGGCGCTGTTCGGCGAGAAGTACGGCGACACCGTGCGTGTGCTGAGCATGGGTGGTGATTTCTCGGTAGAGCTGTGCGGCGGTATCCACGCCAAGCGCACCGGTGATATCAGCCTGTTCAAGATCATCAGCGAAGGCGGCGTGGCCTCTGGCGTACGCCGTATCGAAGCAGTTACCGGCGCCGCTGCGTTGGCCTACCTGAACGCTGCCGAAGAGCAGGTCAAGGAAGCCGCGCAACTGGTCAAAGGTAACCGCGACAACCTGATCGACAAGCTGTCGGCTGTGCTCGAGCGCAACCGCCAGCTGGAGAAGCAGCTGGAACAGCTGCAGGCCAAAGCCGCCAGCGCCGCCGGGGACGATCTCTCCAACGCGGCTGTTGAGGTCAAGGGTGCCAAGGTCCTCGCCGCCCGCCTGGATGGGCAGGACGGCAAGGCCTTGCTGGCCCTGGTCGATCAGTTGAAGAACAAGCTCGGCCACGCAGTGATCCTGCTGGGCAGCGAGCATGAGGGCAAGGTTGTGCTGGTGGCCGGCGTGACCAAAGACCTCTCCAGCCAACTCAAGGCTGGCGATCTGATGAAACAAGCCGCTGCGGCGGTGGGTGGCAAGGGCGGTGGCCGTCCGGACATGGCCCAGGGTGGTGGCGTCGACGTCGCTGCACTGGACCAGGCCCTGGCGCTGGCCGTGCCATTCGCAGAGCAGGGACTTTGAGATGAAGGGGCCGGCGGTCTAGTCGCCGGCTTCTTCATGTTGGATTGTTTTTTGGGGCCCTGTATGGGCTGAGGCACCATTGAAATGGCGTTGATCGTACAGAAATTTGGCGGCACCTCTGTCGGTTCCATCGAGCGGATCGAGCAGGTAGCCGAAAAGGTCAAGAAACACCGTGAAGCGGGCGACGACCTGGTGGTTGTGCTGTCGGCCATGAGCGGTGAAACCAATCGCCTGATCGACTTGGCCAAGCAGATCACCGATCAGCCGGTTCCGCGTGAACTGGACGTGATCGTGTCGACCGGTGAGCAGGTCACCATCGCCCTGCTGACTATGGCCTTGATCAAGCGTGGTGTGCCAGCGGTGTCCTACACCGGCAACCAGGTGCGCATCCTCACCGACAGCTCGCACAACAAGGCGCGCATCCTGCAGATCGACGACCAGAAGATTCGTGCCGACCTCAAGGAAGGCCGCGTGGTCGTGGTAGCAGGCTTCCAGGGCGTCGACGAGCACGGCAGCATCACCACCCTGGGCCGTGGCGGCTCCGACACCACCGGCGTGGCCCTGGCGGCGGCGCTGAAGGCTGACGAGTGCCAGATCTACACCGACGTCGATGGCGTCTACACCACCGACCCGCGCGTTGTGCCACAGGCCCGTCGCCTGGAGAAGATCACCTTCGAAGAGATGCTGGAAATGGCCAGCCTCGGTTCCAAGGTGCTGCAGATCCGTTCGGTGGAGTTCGCCGGCAAGTACAACGTACCGCTGCGCGTGCTGCACAGCTTCAAGGAGGGTCCGGGTACCCTCATTACCATTGATGAAGAGGAATCCATGGAACAGCCGATCATTTCCGGTATCGCCTTCAACCGTGATGAAGCCAAGCTGACCATTCGCGGCGTGCCGGACACCCCGGGTGTGGCCTTCAAGATCCTCGGCCCGATCAGCGCTTCGAACATCGAAGTCGACATGATCGTGCAGAACGTTGCCCACGATAACACCACCGACTTCACCTTCACCGTACACCGCAACGAGTACGAGAGCGCGAAAAACGTGCTGGAAAACACTGCCCGCGAAATCGGTGCCCGTGAAGTGATCGGCGACACCAAGATCGCCAAGGTCTCGATCGTTGGCGTCGGCATGCGTTCGCACGCCGGTGTTGCCAGCCGCATGTTCGAAGCGCTGGCCAAGGAGAGCATCAACATCCAGATGATCTCCACCTCCGAGATCAAGGTTTCGGTAGTGATCGAAGAGAAGTACCTGGAGCTGGCCGTGCGCGCGCTGCACACCGCGTTCGAGCTCGACGCACCTGTGCGACAGGGCGAGTAAGGCGCTGCCAGGAAGGGCGCGGCTTGCCGCGCCCTTCGCGTTTCTGCTCGCCACGCATGGCCTGTCCTGCCATGTGTGGCGAGTAACCGGGGCCTGGTCGTCGTCCACGACCAGGCCCCGATACCAAAGACTGTTACCCCTGAATGTTTTGCGTAAGGAGAAAGCTATGTTGATTCTGACTCGTCGGTGCGCCGAGAGCCTGATCATTGGAGACGGCGAGATCACCGTGACGGTGCTTGGCGTCAAAGGCAACCAGGTGCGTATTGGCGTCAGCGCCCCGAAAGAAGTGGCTGTTCACCGCGAGGAAATCTACCTGCGGATCAAGAAAGAGAAGGACGAGGAGCCAAGCCTTTAATTCTTTTGAAGTTTTTTTAAAAAAAAGGGTTGCAAGCGAGGAAGATCCTGTTTAATATTCGCCTCGTGTTGCGGTGAGGTGGCCGAGTGGCCGAAGGCGCTCCCCTGCTAAGGGAGTATACCTCATAAGGGTATCGGGGGTTCGAATCCCCCCTTCACCGCCATTATTTGCGTAGGGCGCTGTAAACGGTAGGAACGCTAAGTAGTTGTTTTTAAACGAAAACGTTCTTGCAAAAATGTTTCAGCGACCTATAATGCGCGGCAAGACACGGACTCATAGCTCAGCTGGATAGAGTACTCGGCTACGAACCGAGCGGTCGCAGGTTCGAATCCTGCTGAGTCC
>NZ_JAWRYH010000973.1:0-250 GCF_046534675.1 Pseudomonas sp. SIMBA_067
CATCTCTATTTTAACAGCGGCATGAATACGCCCCGGGCGGTGCGCAAGCAGACCAGCGAACGAGCCCTGTTACTGGCACGCCAGCAGGGCATTCCCGCCGCCAGTCATCAGCTGAACCGTAAAGATTTTGACGCTCTTAATGCCTTCGACAAGGCGGGCTTTCCGCTGCTGGATGTGACCGCCAGCAACTGGACGCTGGGTAATAAAGATGGTGCGCTGCAGCGTCATCGTAGTCCCCACTTTCCTGATG
>NZ_JAWRYH010000974.1:0-250 GCF_046534675.1 Pseudomonas sp. SIMBA_067
CTTTGTCGATCAGCCATTCGGCATCGCGCGTGGAACCGAAGGTGGTGCCGGAAATAAACTGGCTGGTACGGCGCAAGCGGCCGATCAGGTCCTCACGGAAATTGGAGTGGTCCCACACACCGGCCAGGGCCAGCGGGTGCAGTAACTGCAGCATGAGTGCACTGATGCCGCCGACAAGCATGCTCGGGAAGTCGCCATGCACTTGCCAACTGATGCTGTGAGGGCCGAACAGGCCGGGGTCGCCCTTGGG
>NZ_JAWRYH010000975.1:0-250 GCF_046534675.1 Pseudomonas sp. SIMBA_067
AATCGCCTGCACGGCACCCGCCGGTAAGCCGCAGGATTTCAGGGCGTCCTGAATCACCGCCACCGTTGCAGCGTTAGTGCGACACGTTTCTTTGCCACCGCGCAGGATCACCGCATTACCGGTTTTCAGGCACAGCGAAGCGACATCAACCGTCACGTTCGGGCGCGCTTCATAAATCACGCCAATAACCCCCAGCGGTACGCGACGACGCTCAAGACGCAGGCCGCTGTCCAGTACGCCGCCATCGATT
>NZ_JAWRYH010000976.1:0-250 GCF_046534675.1 Pseudomonas sp. SIMBA_067
GTTCGATGCTCGTTTGAGCGTGTACGGGACGGTCAGTTTTCCGAGGTCTTCATTTTTGTCAAAGGCGGGCCAATCGAATACTGCCATCAGAATGGTCTTGAAGCCGCGAGCCTCGTCGCGAGCAACTGACTCAAGCACCAACCTTCTTCCAAGATAACGAACGGAAAATCTTCCTATCCCCTTTTCACCAGTAACGATTCTGCCGTAATCGTCACTTGCCTGAACCTGCTCCTTGGAACTTGTACCAATG
>NZ_JAWRYH010000977.1:0-250 GCF_046534675.1 Pseudomonas sp. SIMBA_067
GGGGCTGGCTGGCCAGCGCCTCGGCATTGCCCTGGACGCTTGCACTGCTGGGGTTGCTGCTGACTCGCCCACTGTTGGATTCATTGCTCGAGGTGTTGCGCAAAACTACCGATGTACCATTTTCCGAACACTTGCTTGCGGCCCTGCGCACCTCGGGCACCTTCTTCGTTCGTGCCGGTCTGTCACTGGCCTGGTTACCGTTCGAGACCAACTACAGCCTGGATGCCATCCTGCGCACCCTTTGGCGGTT
>NZ_JAWRYH010000978.1:0-250 GCF_046534675.1 Pseudomonas sp. SIMBA_067
GGTTTATCTGAGCATAAAGCAAAGCATTTTCAGGGCTATCTCGCGAAAATTGGTTATCTGGTAACCCCTTGAAAAAGGACATTCGCGTGCTGACAGTCTTTAGCAACAAACACCGCTTGCACCACGGCTCGGAACTCAAGGATGGCGCCATCACGCCATCGTTCGAAAACCCCCGCCGCGCCGACACCGTACTGGCCCGTGTGCACAGCACCGCATTGGGCGATGTGATCGCCGAGCAGGCCTTCGACCG
>NZ_JAWRYH010000110.1:0-366 GCF_046534675.1 Pseudomonas sp. SIMBA_067
CGATATTAGGTAATGCTGGTAACTCAGTAATTGGGGTAGAACTGGCTGTATTTTCTCCAGGCTGCTCTTTTAACGCGATTAAAACACTCGGAATATTCACGTTTTTAATTTTAATATCAGCACCTTGTGCCTTTGCAGAAATCTCCACATTATTAACAACTACGTTTGCACTTGTGTGATTTAACACAAACTCACTGACCGCTAAACGCTTAAGTGCAATATTAAATGGCAAACTGATTTGTTCCAACGGTTCGTTAGATGTATCAGGAGAATTAGATGATGATGCTGGTAAGTTTAGTTTTATAGACCGGGCACTTAAGTTATCAATACACATACCATCACAGTGCCACCAAAATAAATCTAGTT
>NZ_JAWRYH010000979.1:0-250 GCF_046534675.1 Pseudomonas sp. SIMBA_067
GTTCTCTGTGGATCGCTGGGACGAGGACTGGACAGAAAGTGTCAAGCGCCAGGTGGTGAAGGATGCTTTTTATATTCATCAGCATAAAGGGACCACCAGTGCCGTGCGGCGGGTGGTGGAGCCGTTCGGCTTTCTGATCCGCATTATTGAGTGGTGGCAGACCGGAGAGACACCGGGCACGTTTCGTCTGGATATCGGCGTGCAGGACCAGGGCATCACTGAAGATACCTATCTGGAACTTGAGCGACTG
>NZ_JAWRYH010000980.1:0-250 GCF_046534675.1 Pseudomonas sp. SIMBA_067
GAAGATAGCGTTGATCATCCGGTTTCTTTATATGCAGCGACCAAAAAAGCCAACGAGTTAATGTCACACACTTACTCGCATCTCTATCAGCTGCCTACCACTGGATTGCGCTTCTTTACGGTCTATGGCCCGTGGGGCCGTCCGGATATGGCGTTATTCAAATTCACCCGAGCAATGATTGCCGGTGAGGCGATTGACGTATATAACCAGGGCCAGATGAAACGCGACTTTACCTATATTGACGATATTG
>NZ_JAWRYH010000981.1:0-250 GCF_046534675.1 Pseudomonas sp. SIMBA_067
GTAATATTTTTTAACTCATTACTTTCTATTAAAAATGCAAACCCATCTCGCAGTTGTCGTAAAGGCTGTAAAACCTGTCTGCGCTGTACCCAATAGACACTAAAAGCTAATATTACTAATCCGCCTATTGCTATTCCAAACACCCAAAACACTTGTCGTTTCACGTTATCTTGCTGTGCTTTTAATGTTTGCTCTGCCTCAATCACTGTTTTTGATACTAAACTAATTTGTTCACGTAACTCATTCGTTC
>NZ_JAWRYH010000982.1:0-250 GCF_046534675.1 Pseudomonas sp. SIMBA_067
TACCGAATTCAGCGGCAATTGCCTCCAGTCCTTCACGTTCCTCCAGCATGCCTTCCTCGATACGCTGAACCAGCCGCTCTGCCACACGGTGCGGCTGATCAACCGGCGCATTACCGGGTGCCAGTTCGGGCCGACAGCGCAGGCAGGGGCGAAAGCGGGCTTTCTCCGCCGCTTCGGCGCTGCTGAAGAAAAGGCAGTTCTTCTGCATCGGCGCTTTGACCGGGCAGACCGGACGACAATAGATACCGGT
>NZ_JAWRYH010000983.1:0-250 GCF_046534675.1 Pseudomonas sp. SIMBA_067
CGTGACGTCAGTGCCCGCTTTGTTGGAAAGCGTGGCGGTATACGTAATCTGACCACCTTCGTTGACCGCACTTGGCGCAGTCAGGGTCACAGTGGTGGTATCCGCAGTGCCCGGAGTATCGGTAACGGTGGTATTTACCGGCGTAGTGCCCGGCACCAAGTTCTCGAAGTGCTCGCCGCCGGTCACCGTTTTGATCGCGGCAGTGACAGTCTGGTCGCCGTTGTAAACGTCGTTCGGCGCTACAGTGGTG
>NZ_JAWRYH010000984.1:0-250 GCF_046534675.1 Pseudomonas sp. SIMBA_067
ATGGGGGTCATCGGGCCTGCTCCGGTTTTGCCGTGTTGCAGTTTACAGCGTAGGCGCGGGCGCAGGTTTCACCCAGCCGCCATCAGCCGAATGCAATTTTCACATGCCCTTCACTGCCTCCCGACAGGGTGCTTGGCAGGATGCCGCCATCACTGCCGCGCCAAGCGCGGCCATGCCAAATGGAGCAACGCATGCTATCGAGCAATACCCTGGGGCACCCTGCCATCCACGCCCGGCGCAAGCGACGCCT
>NZ_JAWRYH010000985.1:0-250 GCF_046534675.1 Pseudomonas sp. SIMBA_067
GGCTGTCGGCGGGGTTGCGGGTGAGAATATTGACCACGGCCATCAGCGCGTTGGCGCCATAGCTGACCGTGTTAGGGCCACGGAATACCTCGATGCGCTCGATGTCCTCCATGGCCAGCGGGATGTCGCTCCAGTCCACCGTCGCCAGGCCTGCGCGGTACACCGAGCGGCCGTCGATCAACACCTGCATGCGCCGGGCGTCATTGACGTTGCTGCCATGGTAGTTGACGGTCGGCTGGTTGCCGGCGCC
>NZ_JAWRYH010000111.1:0-365 GCF_046534675.1 Pseudomonas sp. SIMBA_067
GCTGACCAGCAGCGCGACAATCACGATGATTGCCGCGACCAGCAGTAACAAAATCCTCGGCAACTGCCTCACTCACGCCTCTCCTTGTGTTCCGTAAACGACGGATAGTTGGTTCTCATACCCGACCGTCTCCCGATAAAAGCGTTAAAACGCGCATTTTATCTCAAACAAGGGCGATTTTTCAGCCCGATATCCGAAGAAACCGGTGACCGGGCTGGCGTTACATCATCACCACGTCGAACTGCTCCTGGGTGTAGAGCGCTTCGACATGAACTTTAACCTGCTTGCCGACAAAGATTTCGACTTCAGCCAGTGCATGAGACTCGTCGGTTTTTAACGCCTCACCCACCGTCGGTGAAACATAG
>NZ_JAWRYH010000986.1:0-250 GCF_046534675.1 Pseudomonas sp. SIMBA_067
GTGGTAGCGGCAACCCGTCAGCCCTGCGCTGTTGGGGTGGATGTCGAGCAGTTCATGTCGGAGACGACGGCGCATGAAACGGCTGAGTTGCTGATGAACGAGCAGGAACAGCACCTGTTACGGACGCTGCCCGTCTCTTTTTGCGCTGCCGCTACCCTGCTCTTCTCCCTCAAAGAGAGCGTTTTTAAAGCCATCTGGCCGCAACTGCTTCAGCCGATGGACTTTCCGGATGCGGAACTGGTGTCGGTAG
>NZ_JAWRYH010000987.1:0-250 GCF_046534675.1 Pseudomonas sp. SIMBA_067
CATTTGAAGCCGACAACGCCCACTTCATCCAGCTCATGCAGACGGTCGATGTTGTAAGACACCAGGCCACCGAGTTGTGCCGCATCAATAGTCAGCTTGCCTTTAGCGGCATCGAACTTCAGTTCAATTGAAGCGCGGTCAACCGTTGCAGGCAGCTGGTTGAGCGGCATTTCGATCATGGTGGTGATACCACCTTTTGCCGCTGCGCGAGTACCGGTTTCATAACCTTCCCAGTGGCTACGACCCGGTT
>NZ_JAWRYH010000988.1:0-250 GCF_046534675.1 Pseudomonas sp. SIMBA_067
GTTGAACGACAGGTTCCTGGCCGGCCCGCCCTGCACCACGTAGCGCACCCACAGGTTGCGCTCCCAGTGGCGGCCATCCTCGATGCCGTTGTAGTAGCTGTAGGCGCCGCCCGCGCGGGTGCCATCGATATCGCTGCCGCGCACATAGCGGGCAGTAAGCGACAGGCCTGGCAGGCCGAGCACAGCGAAGTTGTAGTCGTAGCGCGCTTCCCAGGCCCGTTCGTTGGGGTTGTTGAAGTCAGATACCTGC
>NZ_JAWRYH010000989.1:0-250 GCF_046534675.1 Pseudomonas sp. SIMBA_067
CCGCACAATCGTAATCGGCCAGCACTGCGGGTGCCTGTTCACGAGGCAGCGACGGCTGAATATCCATGCCGGGGAACCAGCTGCGCAGGCCGTAGGCGAAATCACCAAAAACGGTGACTTGGCGTCCATGCGCAACGAGGTTGAACGCCATGGTCATCATCAGCAGCGTGTCTCCCAGCCTGGGCGCCATCAATAATGCGACCCGCTTGGCGTCTCGCAGACTGCGAACGCACGTCAGCGCGGCGTATGG
>NZ_JAWRYH010000990.1:0-250 GCF_046534675.1 Pseudomonas sp. SIMBA_067
GGCTTCACACGAACTCAAGACGCTCATGCGACTCACATCGTGCAGCTAAGAAACCTCTGAATCTGGCAATTATCGGCCAGAAACTGCCCTCAGTGACTCCGAACGCACGTTGTTTACGATGCTTCCGTTCTAGTTGCTACTGATCAATGTGCGCATATGGCCAGATCAGAATCGCAGATTTGGTAAGCACCGCTCCTCTAGCGAGAATCTCCTTTTCCGACCATTCTTCACGATCATGCAAGTCTCGGCT
>NZ_JAWRYH010000112.1:0-365 GCF_046534675.1 Pseudomonas sp. SIMBA_067
TTCATAAATACATCAAGCATCACTGAATCTTTAGAAAACTGAATGTTTTTTGCTGCTAGTACTTCAGGCGGCAGTATTGGTAACGCAGTTTTACCCGAATCGGTTGTTTGATTACTAACCTGTGGGTTAGTCACTGTAATGTGCGTTGGTGTATTCATTATTTTATATCAAGTTTTCTGTATTTTAAGTAAATCGATTCTAAAGCAATATTCGTATTACCCTATCATTATGGTAGACTTACCGCTAATTTTTGGCAGAGAGAATCGTCATCTTGTTACACATTAAGTCCGTTACTTGTATCAAGCAAGAGCGTTGTTTGTTTGATGAACTTAATTTTAGCCTTAAAAGCGGTCAAATCATGCAGT
>NZ_JAWRYH010000991.1:0-249 GCF_046534675.1 Pseudomonas sp. SIMBA_067
CGACGACCCGGCGCAGCTGGATGTCATGCCGCTCAAGCGCAAGTCACTGTCGCTGCACTGGGAACTCATGTTCACGCGTTCTTTGTACAAGACCGAAGACATGATCAAGCAGCACCAACTGCTCGATCGCGTTGCGCAACTGGTCGACAGTGGTGTGCTCAAAACCACCCTCGGCGAGCACTACGGTACGATCAACGCCGAGCACCTCAAGCGCGCCCACGCCATGATCGAAAGTGGAAAAGCGCGCGG
>NZ_JAWRYH010000992.1:0-249 GCF_046534675.1 Pseudomonas sp. SIMBA_067
GTCAGACGGTCGTTAGCACCGGCGAATTTTTCGAAGTTGAAGCGAGGAATTTTAGTAACCACATAGTCGATGGACGGCTCGAAGGAGGCCGGAGTACGTCCGCCAGTGATGTCGTTCATCAGTTCGTCGAGGGTGTAACCCACCGCCAGTTTCGCCGCCACTTTAGCAATCGGGAAACCGGTCGCTTTCGACGCCAGCGCCGAAGAACGGGACACGCGTGGGTTCATTTCGATAACAATCAGGCGACCG
>NZ_JAWRYH010000993.1:0-249 GCF_046534675.1 Pseudomonas sp. SIMBA_067
GCCAAGGTTGCGTCATCAAACGGTTCGGGCGCCGGGTCCAGCAGGTCGGTTTCGAATTCGGCGATGGGCAGGAACAATGAGCGCGGGGTAGGGCCTGGGCCGGGCTCGGTAATCGGCTGGCCCTGGCTCATCACCACCGGGCGCATCCAGCTGTTGCTGATATCGAGCTGACGCTGCTGCTCGATCAGTTCCAGGGCACTGAATGGCTCGGGGGCAGGGGGCAGCAGCTTGGCTTCAAGCTCTGCCTTG
>NZ_JAWRYH010000994.1:0-249 GCF_046534675.1 Pseudomonas sp. SIMBA_067
CCTGGGCTGTTGCGCCCCGGCCTCACGGTGGTGGTTTCGCCGCTGATCGCGCTGATGGACGACCAGGTCGCCACGCTCGATGAGCTTGGGGTGGCTGCGGCCGCGCTGAACTCCACCCTGAACGCCGAGCAGCAACGTGAGCTGGCCGGGCGCATGCGCCGCGGTGAGCTGAAGATGCTGTACCTGGCACCCGAGCGCCTGGTGCAGCCGCGCATGCTCGATTTCTTGCGCGAGCTGGACGTCTCGCTG
>NZ_JAWRYH010000995.1:0-249 GCF_046534675.1 Pseudomonas sp. SIMBA_067
GCAAACGGAATGTGCCGATGTATTCGGGGCCACCGGCAGCCACCAGCAGCCGCTGTATCAGCAACTGCACGGACGCGCGCTGCGCCTGGGACATATGGCTCAACAAGCGTTCCAGCACTTGCTGGTAGATATAGTGCATAGCCTGTTCGTGAATAGCGCTCACGTAATCACCTCATCAACTTCATGCATTCATTACACGGTCAACTGCACACCGTGTAGTGCATCGATCCTGAAGAATTTTCCTACAAG
>NZ_JAWRYH010000113.1:0-364 GCF_046534675.1 Pseudomonas sp. SIMBA_067
CCAGTCTTGATCATCGTTGTCTCCGGCATCAGGTGATGATTGAGCAAACCATGATGCCGCAGTCTGATCGAAATGTCCGGGGTTGCCGTACCGGATTGATTACCCTGTCAGCGGGCCAGTATCGCCTGATGATGGTCGATCGAAGGCACAGCGTCCTGAACGCGCCGAGCCGTCAGCCATTCGCGCATTCGCGCAGTATCGAAAATCTGCCCCTCCTCCATCATGGTCAGGATGAGCGTTTGGGACATTCGGTAACATCCACATCGGGAACAACACCGCGCTTCCCATCCGTGGGCGCATTCGACAGTTTCAGCCTGCCCTGCGCAGATCAGACAACTCATGTAAGCCCCCTTTTATTGTTCTT
>NZ_JAWRYH010000996.1:0-249 GCF_046534675.1 Pseudomonas sp. SIMBA_067
GGAAAGACAATTCTATGGTTGATCAATCTAAAGAAACCGCAAGCACCCACGAAACGCCCGATAAACTCCAGCGCAATCTGCACAATCGTCACATCCAGCTAATCGCCATTGGTGGCGCTATCGGTACCGGCCTGTTTATGGGTTCAGGTAAAACCATCAGCCTGGCTGGCCCCTCGATCATTTTCGTCTATATGATCATCGGTTTTATGCTGTTCTTTGTGATGCGCGCCATGGGGGAGCTGCTGCTCT
>NZ_JAWRYH010000997.1:0-249 GCF_046534675.1 Pseudomonas sp. SIMBA_067
GCATTAGCAACCCCCGGCAGGTCGGTGTCATGGATGAACGGCAGGGCACTGTCGCCAGCGTTGTACTGGTAACCGAGGCGCAACGTCTGCGCCCGCAGGTTGGCACTGAGCATGGCCGAGGTCATGCGGCTGTCCAGAGTGCCGGCCTTCTCGCTACCAGACTCGCCAGTGTCGAGGTAGTTGAGGGTGCCAGACAGGTTCCAGTCACCTGCCTTGAAGCCTTGGGTAGCGGTGTACAGCGTCTGCTGG
>NZ_JAWRYH010000998.1:0-249 GCF_046534675.1 Pseudomonas sp. SIMBA_067
GTAGAAAAGGCCATGGCTTACTCCATCATCTTCTCAATAGGCAGCACCAGAATCGAACTGGCACCCAACGCTTTCAGTTTTTCCATGGTTTCCCAGAACAGGGTTTCGCTGCTGACCATGTGCATCGCCACGCGGCTGACATCGCCTGCCAGCGGCAGCACGGTCGGGCGCTCTGCGCCAGGCAGCAGGCTGATCACTTCTTCCAGACGCTCACTCGGCGCGTGCAGCATGATGTACTTCGATTCACGC
>NZ_JAWRYH010000999.1:0-249 GCF_046534675.1 Pseudomonas sp. SIMBA_067
CTCGGGGCTAAATCCGACCGACGTCAAGGCACGTACTGGATTCTCCACCGCGATGCCCTACCCCCGCATCATTCCACATCAGGACGGCGCGGGCATCATCGACGCCATTGGCGTCAATGTACCGGCCAATAGACTCGGCGAACGGGTCTGGATCTACGAGGCACAGTACGGCCGAGCCGCGGGCACTGCGGCAGAATTCGTCGTAGTCCCTTCAGACCATGCGATTCACCTGCCCGACAACGTGTCATT
>NZ_JAWRYH010001000.1:0-249 GCF_046534675.1 Pseudomonas sp. SIMBA_067
CTTCAGGTTCAGGGCACCGGAGTAAAGCGGCCGCAGCAGAAACTCGGCCCAGGTGGTGTCCACGCCGTGCGGCAGGGCCTCCATGAACGCGTCCGTTTCGGCGCGGTAGTCTTCGCCCGTGAGATCAAAGGCCCGGTTTATGTAGTAGGTGTCAACAGGGATGCCGTTTTCGGCGGCGTAAACCAGTGCGTCAAAGGTGATGCCCAGCAGCGCCTCCATTACCGGCCAGCTCATGAAGGCGCTCCCGGT
>NZ_JAWRYH010001001.1:0-249 GCF_046534675.1 Pseudomonas sp. SIMBA_067
CGTTAATGAGTTATGGTGTTGACAGGTATAAACGTCCGCAGCGTATTTCGTTATTTGAAGAACAAAAACGCCAGCAAGAACGGGCTGAGTACTTACAATCACAAGTTAATGAACTATGGCGTACCATTCCCTCTCAGCAGCAAGAATCAAAAAAAAGTGAGCGCCACTTTCCGCAAGAGCCACAGGAAAACATTCTGTATTTTATTGAAAAAAATGCTCCTTTACTTGAGCCATGGCAACGAGAAATCG
>NZ_JAWRYH010001002.1:0-249 GCF_046534675.1 Pseudomonas sp. SIMBA_067
TCAACCCGACCGGCCGCTTCGTCATCGGCGGTCCGCAAGGTGACTGCGGCCTGACCGGCCGCAAGATCATCGTCGACACCTACGGCGGCGCTTGCCCGCACGGTGGCGGCGCGTTCTCGGGCAAGGATCCGTCCAAGGTCGACCGTTCGGCCGCCTACGCTGCCCGCTACGTGGCCAAGAACATCGTGGCCGCCGGCCTGGCGCGCCAGTGCCAGGTGCAGGTCAGCTACGCCATCGGTGTGGCCGAGC
>NZ_JAWRYH010001003.1:0-249 GCF_046534675.1 Pseudomonas sp. SIMBA_067
GCCGCCGGTTCTGCAGGCTGCGCGGCGGGCGGTGCGGCACCGGGTTGCCACTGCTGGCCATAGCGTTCAAACAGCGGCAGCAGTTCGCTCAGCGCATCCGCCATCGACAGCGGCGCAAAACGTTCACCGCCCACGCTGGCGCTGGAGGGCTGCAGATCAATCAGTCGCTCAGGGTTAAACTGCTGCGTGAAGCCAGCAGTAATGGTGTCGGTAAATCGCACCCCGACGCAGATCGCCACATCCACCTGC
>NZ_JAWRYH010001004.1:0-249 GCF_046534675.1 Pseudomonas sp. SIMBA_067
GGGTGACACCGTGCTGTGCGACCCACTGACCTACCCCGGCCTGCTACTGGCTGCCCAACAACTGGGGCTGCGCATTGTCGCGGTGCCCGGTGACGCCGACGGCATGCGCCCCGACCATCTGGAGCAAGCCTGCCAACAAAGCGGTGCGCGCCTGCTGTACCTCAACCCCACGTTCCAGAACCCTACAGCGCACACCATGCCCGTGGCCCGGCGCCAGGCGATTGCCGAAGTGCTGCTCAAGTGCGGCAT
>NZ_JAWRYH010001005.1:0-249 GCF_046534675.1 Pseudomonas sp. SIMBA_067
ATCGAAATTCGAGCTTCCCGTTCGAGTACTACGCAATCCGATTTTTGACATCCGGTGGAAATTCGGTTCATCCTTATAAGAAACCACTTAAGCATCTGCTAATCGACAGTTCGCAGATCAACAATGAGTATGCGACGCGTGAATACACGCGATCAATGTACCAAGCTAACGCCTCCGTACTGGAGCGAAACCGTCACGGGCTGGAGTACCGGAACGCCAAGACCAGGTTCCGCGACGCCGTGTTGTCCG
>NZ_JAWRYH010001006.1:0-249 GCF_046534675.1 Pseudomonas sp. SIMBA_067
TGACAACCCGCAGGTTATCCACAGTTCGCTGCAGTTGGCGCTGAAGAACCTTGGGTTGGCGCGGATGATTGGGCCTGGGGCCAATAAAACCCTTTGATTTGTTTGGGCCGCTTTGCGGCCCTTTCGCGGCGCAACAGCCCCATGGCCCTCAAACCGCGAACTCAACTTCCCCGAGGTGTCCACCAAAGGGCCCGAAACTGCGCTCAATCAGCTGCCTTCTGCCCTGATCATCCACAATCAGCACCGTAC
>NZ_JAWRYH010001007.1:0-249 GCF_046534675.1 Pseudomonas sp. SIMBA_067
CTGGTGGCGGATGACGTGGGCAATATGATCTGGCGGGTGAGCGCTGCGCGGTAACGGTGAGTCAAGGCGGCCTTGCCGGGCCGCCTTCAGGCGATCAGGGGTTTTGCGCCAGATGCCCCTGGGGAATCACCCGCTTGGCCTGCAGGTAAGCCTTGGCCCAGTAACTGTTGGACAGGTAGTCCAGGCGCACCGTGCCACCGGTGGACGGTGCGTGCACGAAACGCCCCTCCCCCACGTAGATGCCGGCAT
>NZ_JAWRYH010001008.1:0-249 GCF_046534675.1 Pseudomonas sp. SIMBA_067
CTGGGCCTTGTGGTCCTTGAGGTAGGCGATCACCGGCATCAGCGAACAGTCGTTGTTGAACAGCTCCGGGGCGTTGACCGACGCTTGTTGGGCGGCATAGTTGAGCATGTCTTGGTTGCGCTGCAGGCTGCTCATCTTCGGGTTGCCCTCGAACGAGCCTGCGGTGATCTGGCGCACGGCGTTGACCAACGAAACGGTGGTCTGCACGCCCGGGTACTGCTGCAGCTCCCAGGCCAGGCGGTCGGCGAG
>NZ_JAWRYH010001009.1:0-249 GCF_046534675.1 Pseudomonas sp. SIMBA_067
GTGCGCCGCTTTGCTACGGAGCGTCGGCTGGCGATGTTTATGGTGCTGGCGGCGCACCATTTTGCGCCCCAGCACATCAAAATAACCGCTTAACTCCACACCTTTGGTCAGCAGCATCAGGCCGCTTAAGGTGATGATGGTGTGCCAGTCGATAGCAGCAGGCCAGGATTTCGGTGCAAAGGGCACGAAAAAGCTTAATCCGATACCAACAAGAATTAATAACTGAAAAAAACGATCGCCTTGCAGCGT
>NZ_JAWRYH010000114.1:0-363 GCF_046534675.1 Pseudomonas sp. SIMBA_067
TCTGCACATCGTCAGCGCCTGGCGCGCGACGGGTGATGCGGATCGGTTCGAGGGGCTGGTCGCTGGCGTGGGCGCCATAGGCGATGACGTGCATGGGGAGATCCTCGGGTGAAGAGGCGGAACAAGCAGCATGTCCGACCCTCTCCGGGCAGGGGTAACTCGATTCAGCCGACGGATTGCCTGATTCTGTTGCCAGCGTCAGCGCGATGGCGCGCTGAAAAACGCCATCAGCATGGCTCGCCTTCTGCGCCTTCCCTGGCCATCCACTTCAACAGCGTTGCGATGGGCACGCGGCGGTGCACTTCGTGCCGCTGCTGCGCAGCTGCCTCGCCAGAGCGTTCGCGATAGCGGCTGATGATCAGG
>NZ_JAWRYH010001010.1:0-249 GCF_046534675.1 Pseudomonas sp. SIMBA_067
GGTAAGTGGGTCGCGGAAGCGAAATAAGTCGGTCGTCATAGGTGCCCGTTTGTACAAAGTCGTCTGGCGTGAAGGACATCGATTCCCTGAGGCCGGGAAACGGTCTGGGTTCAATGGATGAATGGTCGCTCCAGGCTGAACAGGTCGGCCGCTCTGGGCTAGTGTCGAGTTGATGATCCTAGCGGAGCTGCCGATCTGGCGATGCCGCCCTGTCCCGCCCCGTATGCTTGTATCAACTAACTTCAAGAG
>NZ_JAWRYH010001011.1:0-249 GCF_046534675.1 Pseudomonas sp. SIMBA_067
CCATCTTTTTTCCTTCACCCATTGGGGCTTTGTCCCTAATGGGCCATGGCTCCGTCCTTCCTCTGGAGCCATCATGTCCCTCATTGAAAGTCGTGAAACGGCCGCCGCCATCGTTGCGCTGGTCGTAATCCTGTTCGCGGCGCTGTTCTTCATCGTCACCACGCAGAGCCTCGCGCTGTTGTCTTTTCAGCTCTCCACGCTGGTGATTGCCATCCTGGCCATCGCCGCCCTGTGGGCGCTGTCGACGTT
>NZ_JAWRYH010001012.1:0-249 GCF_046534675.1 Pseudomonas sp. SIMBA_067
GCTTGTGCCTTCCAAGGAAGCTGCCCTGCAAGGCGCTGATGCCTTGGTGATCGTGACGGAATGGCAAGACTACCGTGTGCTCAACCTGGACACGGTGCCCCAATTGCTTGCAGACCGAGTGGTATTCGATGGCCGCAACCTTTACGACCCTGACCACATGGCCTCTGCAGGCCTGACATACTACGGTATTGGACGTGGCCAAGTGCCGCCAGCCAGCCAGCAGTGAACCTTGGCCGGCCGCTTTCAAGC
>NZ_JAWRYH010001013.1:0-249 GCF_046534675.1 Pseudomonas sp. SIMBA_067
GCGGATGATCAGGGGGCTGCTCATGGGGTGGGCTCCAGGCGAAGTGGAAATGCCTCCAGCATAGCGGTTTGCCCGCTTCGGCTGAACCGTCTCGCTTAACGGCCGGTCTACTGTTTTCGCCCCCTTGGAAGGAAGCTGCCCATGATTGCCAAAGCGCTGGCTTGCGTGTTGTTGACGGGCTGGCTGTGCCAGACGGCACAGGCGCGCGACTACCGCTACAGCGATGCCCACTTGCACTACGTCGACTTC
>NZ_JAWRYH010001014.1:0-249 GCF_046534675.1 Pseudomonas sp. SIMBA_067
CGGCTTCCCAACCCCATTGCCAGCGCAACGGCCAGACCAACGGTAATCAAAACAATCACAATCACATGGTTGAGCAGGTCTGTCTTGACCTCCAACTGGCTGATCGCGACGGAAATACTGATGATGATCACCAGCCCCTGGGCGATTCGCCCCAGGCCCGCCGCGTAGTCCAGGCCCACGCCTTCAGCCGCTCCGCGCACCAGCCCATTGGCCAATTGTGCCAGCAGAACGCCTACCAGCAGGGGAATG
>NZ_JAWRYH010001015.1:0-249 GCF_046534675.1 Pseudomonas sp. SIMBA_067
CTATTTCGCTTTTACATAATAAAACTAGTGAAACCATTACATAGCGTGCCATTTGTGTAAATTTATTTTATATTTAATACCTGTTTAAAATAAAACCACAAAAAAAGCGCCATTTGGCGCTTTTTAAATTAGTAGTAAGGTACTAGTGCTTACGCCCTACGCCGTTGCGCACCATGTCTTGTCCGCTTTGGAAGATCTCTTCGGTAATTTCACGTGCTAATAAAAGTTGTTGTTTGTCATCAAACACGG
>NZ_JAWRYH010001016.1:0-249 GCF_046534675.1 Pseudomonas sp. SIMBA_067
TGCCCAGCGAAAGGGAACGGGGACTCACATCAGCACAGACAATTTCCGCGGCCCCCAGTGTTTTCACTGCACTGACAATCAGGCAGCCAATGGGTCCAACACCGGAAATAAATACTCGCTTGCCCTGTAACTCGCTGGCCTGATGTGCGGCATGAATCGCGACGGCTAAAGGTTCGGCAAAAGCCATAACCTTTTCGTCAGCTTTGGCCGGATAAGGGACACATTGCGACGTTTCGACCATTTTATAAC
>NZ_JAWRYH010001017.1:0-249 GCF_046534675.1 Pseudomonas sp. SIMBA_067
CGATCAGGACGGGGGCAAGAACATAGGCGGCAAACCAGTCCGCGGACGAAATCCGGAGGATGCCTTCCAGGCGGTTGTGGTTGCCCGCCAGACGCCTTTCCATGGACAGCGCGGATTCCTCCATCGATCCCGCCAGCGCCAGCACGGTGTCACCGGCATAGGTGAGCACCAGTCCGTCGGAGGTCCGACGAAAAAGCGGTTGCCGGGCTTCCTCCTCGAGCACTTTTATGCGGCGACCGATTGTCGGAT
>NZ_JAWRYH010001018.1:0-249 GCF_046534675.1 Pseudomonas sp. SIMBA_067
GGGCCTTGCCAAAATAAAGCAATTTATTGATTTTGTAATTTTGTTTGGTGCTGAAACAAAAATGCCAACCAAAACACTCGAGGTAGTTAAAACTGAGTTGCTTAACAATAATAACATGGCTTTAGACTTTCCCGAAGTGTGCCAAAAATCCCCTGTATGGAAGTTAGGCGAGTTTGTAACAGCGCAAGGCGTGCGCTTTGAAAGCCGTGGTGCAGAGCAGTCAGTACGCGGTACGTTCCATGGTGCCAG
>NZ_JAWRYH010001019.1:0-249 GCF_046534675.1 Pseudomonas sp. SIMBA_067
GAAGCGTTTAAAGAGCCGGGTACGTTGGCAGCGGCGCTGATGCAGATTGGTGGTGGTTCAGCCTTTGCGCTGATGGTGCCGGTACTGGCAGGTTATATTGCCTTTTCCATTGCCGATCGTCCGGGCCTCACGCCGGGTCTGATTGGCGGTATGATCGCCACCAGCATCAACGCAGGGTTCTTAGGCGGTATTATCGCGGGCTTTATTGCCGGTTATGCGGCGAAGCTGATCAGCGGCAAAGTTAAACTG
>NZ_JAWRYH010001020.1:0-248 GCF_046534675.1 Pseudomonas sp. SIMBA_067
CAGCGGTAGTTCAGTCGGTTAGAATACCGGCCTGTCACGCCGGGGGTCGCGGGTTCGAGTCCCGTCCGCTGCGCCATTTTTCAGTAACAGATGGGTGCCATGCACCGGTCTGAAGCCACAAGGCAAAATGCCTTTGGCTGATCCCAGTTTCAATCAGGCGCAAGCCTGAACGATACGCAGCGGTAGTTCAGTCGGTTAGAATACCGGCCTGTCACGCCGGGGGTCGCGGGTTCGAGTCCCGTCCGCTG
>NZ_JAWRYH010001021.1:0-248 GCF_046534675.1 Pseudomonas sp. SIMBA_067
GGATGCGTGCCGCAGTGGCAACCACCTCGGCATAGGGGCGCCCAGTGATCATCTGCGCATTGGCCGGGCCAGCCTGGGCCAGCGGTTCGTTGATCACCTTTTCATAGTGGCGTCCGGGCCGATGAACGTTGGTCAGTACGTAGCCACCCTTGGCATCGATTGAGATGTACACATCAGCCTGGGCAGCCCCTGCCGCCAGCCAGATCAAACCGAGGATGAGTCCACGCATGTCGGTCGCCTCTTCGTCG
>NZ_JAWRYH010001022.1:0-248 GCF_046534675.1 Pseudomonas sp. SIMBA_067
GTCTCATCGCTGAAGAGCGCAACGGGGCTGGACGAAGACGCGCTGGCATTCGCACTACTTCCGCTGGCGGCGGCCTGTGCGCGTACGCCATTGTCGAATTTTAATGTTGGCGCAATTGCGCGCGGTGTGAGCGGAACCTGGTATTTCGGTGCCAATATGGAATTTATTGGTGCGACAATGCAGCAAACCGTTCATGCCGAACAAAGCGCGATCAGCCACGCCTGGTTGAGTGGTGAAAAAGCGCTTGC
>NZ_JAWRYH010000115.1:0-362 GCF_046534675.1 Pseudomonas sp. SIMBA_067
CGTCGAGAGGTTGGAGACGACGACCTGGTTGATATGCTGGAGCTGGCGGAATCGGCACGGGCGTGGGCGCTGCTCGAGCACGAAGAAGCGTGGCACTTGGGCCTTTTCGAGTATGAGGGGTGGGTTGAGCGCGAGCCAGGAAGGATCGCTGTCGGCGGGACGCCGGGAAGGGGGTAGAGCGCTGTCTAAAACTGAGCTTATGTATCTCGGTTTTGCTGGGCGAAAGTCGGTGAAACTGGCCGAACCGTATTAGACAGTTGCGATCCGCAGGCCGCTAGCGGCGCGGCCTGAGGACCGTTTCTCACACTACTGCTGCATTACTGGACTTACGGATCCGCTGGAGGCGCATGCACGTGGTGAGC
>NZ_JAWRYH010001023.1:0-248 GCF_046534675.1 Pseudomonas sp. SIMBA_067
CTTGTTCTTGCAGTGCACGCGAATGTCCTGGCGGTCGGTGGAATCCCGAGCGGTGTATTTGTCCAGGCGAGCCAGGGTGAACTTCAGATCGTGCAGTTCTTCAGAGGTGAGCATGGCGCCATGGAACATGGTCGGCAACAGGCGGCCATCGTTGTACTTGAGCAACGGCACATCCGGCATCATCGAACCGTACTTGAGCACGGTGTTGGAGACCTTGACCTTTGCCGCCAGGCCCATCTTCGCGTACT
>NZ_JAWRYH010001024.1:0-248 GCF_046534675.1 Pseudomonas sp. SIMBA_067
TGTAGTTCATCAACAAAATCAAACCACTCACCAGAAACACGCCACCCAGCGCCGCCGTCGCCAGCGTCCACTGATTCACCGGAATACGAAAGATTTTAAAGACCGCCCACGCCAGCGCCACGTAAGTTAAAACAATCAATAGATCCATAATTAGATCTCCGGGAACGTGGAATAGTCAGTCTTTTTCTCGGCGGCGAGTTGATGCTCCAGCCGGGAAATTCGGTCAGAAAGTGCGGCGATTTCCGGGT
>NZ_JAWRYH010001025.1:0-248 GCF_046534675.1 Pseudomonas sp. SIMBA_067
CTCGTTAACAAAGTAATCATCTGTTGAGCAAATAAAATATTGGCTTTCATCTGCTCCGGAAAGTTCCTCGGCGAGATTTTGCGCATAATATGACTTACCACTGCCTGGTAGTCCTCGTAAAATAAAAACTTGTTTCATAGCATCCATTTTTTATTAATACGTCAATTCGGTTTATTTAGTAATAATGCCACAAATTGATGAAATTTCAGAGCAACAAATGGTAATAGTGGTTATTTAACTGTAAAAAT
>NZ_JAWRYH010001026.1:0-248 GCF_046534675.1 Pseudomonas sp. SIMBA_067
GCGCCTCTTGCTTGGTGGCAATGGCCACTGCCGAAATGATCTGCTCGAACTTGTACGTCATCTGACTGCCGAAGCTCGTGCCAAAGGCACCAATGTTGGCAGAGACCGTGCCAGTCAGGAGCTCTATCTGCGCAATCGTCCAGGCTTCTGCCGGGCCGAAACCGTACAGGGCGCCGTAGGAAACACTCGAAAGCATCGTCGACCCTACGACAATGCTGGCCAGTTTGAGCCGAAAATTCATATCACTG
>NZ_JAWRYH010001027.1:0-248 GCF_046534675.1 Pseudomonas sp. SIMBA_067
CCGTTATCACCGAACATCGGTTTTGGCATAAAGGTCGCGGTTTTACCGAAGCGGTGCGCTACGTTGTGCACAACATATTTGTAGATCTGAATTTCGTCAGCTTTTTTGGTCATGGTATTGAAGCGGGTAGCCACTTCGTTCTGACCAGCAGTCGCTACTTCGTGGTGATGGGCTTCAACCACCAGGCCCATCTGTTCCATCACCAGACACATTTCAGAACGAATATCCTGAGCAGAGTCTACCGGCGG
>NZ_JAWRYH010001028.1:0-248 GCF_046534675.1 Pseudomonas sp. SIMBA_067
GGGCGATGGCCACGGTGTACATCGTCTCTAGCCCGTTCGTCGGCCCGACCAGTTCCAAGGCCCTGTACCGCGCCGTGGGCACACTGTTGGGGGCCGGTGGCGCGATTTTCCTGGTGCCGCCACTGGTGCAGTCGCCGTTGTTGCTCAGCATCGCCATTGCCTTGTGGACGGGCACCTTGTTGTTCCTTTCGCTGAACCTGCGTACGGCCAACAACTACGTGCTGATGCTGGCCGGTTATACCCTGCCG
>NZ_JAWRYH010001029.1:0-248 GCF_046534675.1 Pseudomonas sp. SIMBA_067
GCTTTTAAATTGAGTTTAAAGAGCAACTTAATGAAATAATTTACATTATTGACGGTTTTAAGATTAAGCTGAGTATAAACACTGCAGTTGCATTATTTGAATGAGGTAGTATGGATTCTTCAACACAAGTCGCATTAGGCAGTGCCGTAGGCTACGCGGTACTAGGCAATAAAGTAGGTAGAAAAGCCGTTGCGTGGGGAGCTATTTTAGGCACTTTACCCGATCTAGATGTATTTTTACCCTATGGC
>NZ_JAWRYH010000116.1:0-362 GCF_046534675.1 Pseudomonas sp. SIMBA_067
TGGCCTTTGTAGGCCACTGCCCGTGCCATCGCCTTGACGCTGTCCTTGACCCGAATCGCCGTGGCACACAACGATGGCCCATGGGCCTCGAAAAAATTGTGCGCGAAGGAATACGGCTCACAGTTGAGGATCAGGTTGATATCCCCCTGGCGCAACAGGCTCACACTCTTGGAACGGTGCTGCTCGGCCTTGACGAACCCCAGGCGCTCCAGCCATTGAGTGAGCCTGGCCCCGAGGTTTTCATCCACGGCAAACTCCAGGAACTCGATGCCACCGTATTCGCTGGCGGGCGGAGTATCGAACAGGATATCGACGGGTTGGGCAGGCGCTTGCTGCTGGAGGCGTTCACGGGTTTTCTCTTC
>NZ_JAWRYH010001030.1:0-248 GCF_046534675.1 Pseudomonas sp. SIMBA_067
CTGAGCAGCAGGAAGAGAGAAACTCCTAAGATCTCTTTTACTGACTTCGTAAGATTTATAATTTCCGAGCCCTCGTGCGGGTTTAAAAGGTCCCACGCCCAACACAAAGATATTCAGCTTCGTCTCATAGTGACCAACCGGCAAATGAAAAATGGGGCTGCCAGCCACGAAATCCGCTGCAAACCCATCGGTTTCAAAATTGTATTTTAGATCCCATCGGGTGTACCCATAGTGCGGAGCCCCGTGCT
>NZ_JAWRYH010001031.1:0-248 GCF_046534675.1 Pseudomonas sp. SIMBA_067
CTCGGCGATCCCGATGATGCCGCTGTACCTGTCGCTGCTGTTCAAGGTGATGAAGGAGAAGGGCACGCACGAAGGCTGCATCGAGCAGGTGTACGGGCTGCTGAAGGACAGCATGTACGGCGCGACGCCGCACATCGACGACGAAGGCCGGCTGCGCGCGGACTACAAGGAACTGGATCCGCAGGTGCAGGCGCAGGTCGTCGCGATGTGGGACAAGGTCACGAACGACAACCTGTACGAGATGACCG
>NZ_JAWRYH010001032.1:0-248 GCF_046534675.1 Pseudomonas sp. SIMBA_067
GTTTAGGGTAAGCCGATGTATGACAGAAAGACTGCATGGTTAAATCTGCAGAGAAGCCTAAACAGGCTAAGTCTTTAAGCTCATCACGTGTCATAGGACCGGTGGTATCTTGCGAGCCAACCGTGGTCATTTTTGGTTCACAGTATTGGCCTGGGCGAATACCGGCAACATTACATGCTTTACCCACCATTTTTTGCGCAAGCGTAAAGCCTTTATCTGATACTTCAGTAACTACTGGTACTTTAAAT
>NZ_JAWRYH010001033.1:0-248 GCF_046534675.1 Pseudomonas sp. SIMBA_067
CTGAAGCTGGTCCTTGGCGGTGACGAACTTGGTGGCGGTGATGCGAAAGTTGGTGGTCTGCATCTTGTCGTCCTGGTTGACACCCGCCACCTGGGTTTCGCCGCCCCAGTTGTGGCCAAAGCCAATGGCCAGCGCGGTGGTCGGGTCAGGCATGTAGCGGCCCATCAACTGGGTTTCGTAGGAAACGTCCTGCTCCCTGCGGGCGGAGTTGGCGCCGAAGTCGTTGTTGTCGCCATACCAAATGGCAT
>NZ_JAWRYH010000117.1:0-362 GCF_046534675.1 Pseudomonas sp. SIMBA_067
CCGGTGTGATCTACCGGCAGTTCTCCATCACCATTGTTTCGGCGATGGCGTTGTCGGTACTGGTTGCCCTGATCTTTACCCCGGCCTTGTGCGCCACCATGCTCAAGCCGATCGACCCGGAAAAACACGGGCAACCCAAGCGCGGCTTCTTCGGCTGGTTCAATCGCGCCTTCGCGCGCCTGACCACGCGCTATACGGTGCGCGTGGCCGGCGTGCTGGCGCGGCCGGCGCGCTTCGGGCTGGCCTACGCGCTGGTGATCGGCGTGGCGGCGCTGCTGTTCGCGCGGCTGCCGTCGTCGTTCCTGCCCGACGAGGACCAGGGCAGCTTCATGGCCATGGTGATCCTGCCGCAAGGCTCGCCG